>JAJPJW010000002.1 GCA_021324075.1 Pseudomonadota bacterium
CCCGGGGTGCCCACATTTATTGCGAGATATCCGGTTACGGCTTGGGTATGGACGCCTTTCACATGACGTCGCCCCACCCGGAAGGGCAGGGAGCTTATGAAAGCATCCTCCGGGCCATGGCCCAGGCCCGTTTGGCCCCGCCGGAAGTCGACTTCATCTCCGCGCACGGCACGGGAACTCCGGCCAACGACAAGACCGAATCCATCGCGATCAAAAAAGTATTCGGGGCGGACTGCCGGATCCCGGTGGACTCCATCAAGTCCATGATCGGCCATACAATGGGGGCGGCCAGCGCCATCGAAGCCGCCATGACCTGCCTATCCCTGGACCGCGGACTTATACTGCCGACCATGAATTGGGAAACGGCGGATGAGAACTGCATCGCCGATTGCGTGCCCAACCAGTCCCGCCCTTTCAAGGCGCAAGTGGCGCTGTCCAACTCCTTTGCTTTCGGCGGCAACACCTCCTGCCTGGTCCTTTCCAAAAAGGAGGCCAACCGATGAAACCCCTCTTTCTTTTGGGCAAGGGAGAAGCGCTTCTGGGCCGGGACGGCCTGACAATGGAAAGCCTGCCGATTGAGTTCAAAAAAACTTTTCCCGACCAGGATCCGAAATATATCGACAAGTTGTCCCAATTGGCGGGGATCGCGGCCGCCCGGGCCTTGAAGGAAAGCCCCCAGCCCCTGCCTGAAGAAGTAAGGAAAGATTTCGCGGTGGTTGTCGGAACGGCTTTTGGGGCGGTGGACAGCACCATCGATTTCGACACCCAAGCCCTCGCCAAGGGTCCCAATGCGGTCAACCCCATGGATTTCCCTAATACGGTGGCCAACGCGGCAGGAAGCCGGATCGGGATTTGGATGCAGCTCAAGGGACCCAATGTGACCCTGACCAACGGGGAAACGTCCCTCTTGGACGCGGCCGGTTTCGCCTTGCAGGGTTTTAACAGCGGCCTTTTCCAAGATTGTTTCCTCGGGGCGGCGGATAAGGCGCCCGATTTCCTCAAGCCCTCGGCGCTCCGGCATTCTTCCGCCGCCGAAATCAGGGAAGGGGCCTGTTTTTTCCGGGCCGCGGCTTCGGCCGAAGGAAGGGTTTTGGGACGCCTCACCGATTACTTTGCCCTGCAACTGACGCCGGACTTGGGCCTTCCCCAGGCCTTTCAAAGTCAGTTCGAAAGGTTATGGGAGGGGGTAGAATGGCTGGGCTGTCCGGAAGACACACCCTTCAAAAGCGGTTTTCCCCCAGGGCTGCCCCGGGCCTTTCCTGCACCGACGGTTCTGGAAGTAGGGCTTGGCGGTTTGGAATCCCTGAACGCTTTCCTGGCCTCGCCTTTTTCCTGCGGGGTCGTCGCCGTGTTCTCAAAACCTGAAAGAAAAATATCTTTTGTTAAAATCGAAAAATAGGAGAAATGGATATGGATTCGGTACAAATCAAGTCGAAGATCAAGGAAGTGGTCGGGGGAATGTTTGATATGGAGCCCGGAACCGTCCCGGACTCCAAGCCCTTCACGCAAATGGCCAAGTACGACTCCATGCGGGCCTTGGAGTTCCTGGCCAAACTGGAAAATGAATTCAATGTCACCATCGACCCGGACCAACTGGCCAATATGGCCACGGTGGAAAAGTCCGCACAGGTCATCGAGGGTTACCTGCATGCCCACTGAGGCGCCTTCGGGCGAAACGCCGGACCTTTCCTTCCTCCGGCAGCGCTTCCCGCTTTTGATGGTGGACAAGGTCCTTTCCTGGGAAAAGGGGAAGGAACTGCGCATCCTCAAGAATATTTCCGCGAACGACGTCCATTTCCCGGGCCATTTTCCCGGTTACCCGGTTTTCCCGGGTGTGTTGACCATCGAGTGCTTCGCCCAGGCGGCCTCCATCCTGATCCGGCTCACCGAAGGTTCCTTCGTGGAAGGCGTCTTTGACGCGATCGGTTCGGTCATGGACTTCCGTTTCCTGAAGCCGATTCTTCCCGGCGACCGGCTGGAAGTACACATGGTGATGACCAAGACCGTCGGGCTGAACCGCATGTTCGAGGGAAGGGGCTATGTGGCGGGGGAGGAAGTGGCCACGGGCAAGTTCCTGATCGGAAAGATGAAAATGCCATGAAAAAGGCCGTCATTTCGGGGGGATCTTCAGGAATCGGCAGGGGGCTGGTGGAGACTTTCGCCAGGGCCGGCTGGAAGGTCCACTTCACCTTTCATTCCAACGAAGCCGCCGCCCGCGACATGGAACAGGGATGGGAAGGAAAGGCCAAGGCCCACCGCCTCGACGTGGCCGACCGGGAGGCCTGCGACCGCTTCTGCAAGGAAATCCTGGAAGAGGAAAAAAACGTCGACGTCCTTGTCAACAACGCGGGCATCACCAAGGACAAGCCGCTTTTTTCCATGCAGGATTCGGATTGGTCCGACGTGCTTCAAACCAACCTCTCGGGTGTTTTCCACCTGACCCGGCGTTTCGCCTTCGACATGTTGAAAAAGAAAAAAGGGCGGATCATCAACCTGTCGTCCATTTCGGGCATCCACGGCCTCCCCGGCCAGACCAATTATTCCGCCTCCAAGGCGGGCATCATCGGCTTCACCAAGGCCCTGGCCAAGGAAACGGCCGCCTTCGGCGTGACGGCCAATGTGGTGGCCCCGGGAGGGGTCGTGACACCCATGATCGAGAAATTGACGCCCCAGGCCAAGGAGGCCCTTCTCCAGGCCGTGCCGATGCGGCGCTTCTGCGAGGTGGAGGAAGTGGCCCGGGTGGTTTATTTCCTGGCGGAGGGCGCCCCGGATTACCTGAACGGGAGCGTCATCGTCCTGGACGGCGGCGCCAGTTGAGGGGAACAGACCGCAAAGAACCCTGGACCCTCGGGAAAGAGGAGGTCCAAATCCACACCCTGCGGATGGATTGGGACCTTTTTCCAAACCCAGACGATGGCTTTCTCTATTTGCTGCAGCGGGAAGAAATGGGGAGATACCTGGAGTTTGAACTGAGGGAACGGCGCAGGGAATTTTTGTGGTCCCACTTATTGGTACGAAGGGTCCTGGCTTCCGTCCTCGGCCGATCCATGGAAGACTTGGATTTTGGTTACGAAAGCAATGGAAAGCCTTTTTTAAGTGATTCGGACCTGCAATGGAATCTTTCCCATACGGAAGGCCTGGCCGCTTGTTCGATTTCTTACCAAAGGGTGGGAATTGACGTGGAAAAAATGAACCCCGAGAAAGAGCCGGCGAGGGACTGGAAGTTGTTGGCACGCCGTTTTTTTTCAGAAGATGAAAAGAAATACCTCTTTTCGCGGCCCTCCCCGGACCAAAAACGGATTTTTTATGAGCTTTTTACCCTGAAAGAGGCTGCCGCCAAGGCCGATGGAAAGGGCTGGGGACGGTCTTTCGGACGGCCTTCCCCACCCCTGGCCCCGGCTGGAAAATCCTCCACCGGCAGCTGGGAATATTTGAGAGAATTTTTGGAGCCCGGCGGTTACTATTTGGCCCATGCGGCTGAAAAAGGGAACCAGCCGGCCCGATACCGTTTTTTTGAATGGACGGAAGCAACCTTGAGGAAACTTTTAACGCCGCGTTCGCCGGCTTTGACGGAAGGGGTCTATGGCCATCTCCACGGGTAAAGACACCTTTATCCTCTGCCGCAACAGCCAGGGAACGGAGTTTCGGGCCACCCTGCTGAGGCTGACACGCTACACGGTCGTCTTCGAGGTTTACAACCCCTACAGCATCCTCCAGCTGTCGGAAGTGTTGACGGACTTCCGCATGATCATGAACGACCGGATGGTTTATTCCGGCCGGGCCATCGTCAGCAACCTTGTCAACACGGGCATCCTCCTGGTCTGCGAGTGCACGCTGGAAGAGGATTGGCTGGACGTCGACATCTTCAGTTCCATTTACCAGAAGGACAAGCTCCAAAACGAGTTCATGGAGTTCCTGAAGGAATGGGACAAGATCCGCATGGTGACCAACGAGTTCAAGGTGGTCATCGCCGACATGCAGACCTTCCTCATCGACATGCGCCGCTGGTTGGAACAGGTGGAACTGAGCATCCGGTCCGAACCCTCGGGGGACCGGAACCAACTGGAAAGGGACGCCATTCAAAAGCTGAAGGACCCCATTACGCCCACGGTGGGGGATTTGTTTGAGCGTTTCGAAAGCATCACCGCCACCATCCCCGAAGACCTGCAGTCCATCCACCGCTCCTACAGCCGGCGGCAGATCCATCCCATCCTGCTCTGCTCACCCTTCGTTTACCGCAGCTTCCAGAAGCCCCTGGGCTATGCGGGGGACTATGAGATGGTCAACATGATGCTGAGGGACCCTTTCGAAGGGGGTTCCCTCTTCGCCAAAGTTGTCAATTTTTGGTTCATTGAGTCCCCACCTTGCGAAGCCCACCGCAACCGCATCAAGCATCTGGTCCGTCGGATGGTGGAGGAAACCGAAAAGGCCGCCCGTGAAAAAAGGGTACTCAGGGTCCTGGACATGGCCTGCGGCCCGGCGAAAGAAGTGCAGGAATTCCTGGCCCATGAGGAACTCAGCAACCACGCCCAGTTCGAGCTGCTGGATTTTAACGACGAAACCCTGCAATACACCGGCAAGACGCTGGAGGAGTTGAGGAAGAAGCACCACCGGATCACGCCGATCCAGATGGTGAAGAAATCGGTCAACCATATCCTCAAGGAAACCTTTAAACCCTCCACAGGGCCGCCTGAAAAAGAGTATGATTTCATCTATTGCGCCGGACTGTTCGACTACCTGGAAGACCGGATTTGTAAAAAGCTCATGGATTATTTTTATGAGCGCCTGGCGCCGGGGGGTCTCCTTCTGGCCACCAACGTCACGGCTCGAAACCCCCTGATCAACACCATGGAAAGCCTATTGGAATGGCACCTGATCTACCGGGACAAGGTAGGCATGGCGGTTTTGAGACCCGAGCAGGCGCCGGAAGGTTCCTGCGAAATTTCCTTAGAAGTGACAGGTATTAATGTTTTTCTCGAAGTGAGGAAACCCAAATGAGCCAAAATCCGCTCGATCAACCTGAGATAAAGAAGGTTTACGACGACTATAACAAATCGGAAAGAAAGCGCCTTTTCAAGATCGTCTTCTGGTTCGCCTTTTTCGGCATGCCGGCCGGTATTTCCCTGGACCAGCAGGTTTACCCGGCTTACGTCCCCTATTTCCTCAAACTGCGGCTCTTCTCCTCGCTTTTAGTCACCCTGTTGCTTTGGGTTTATTACCGGCCTTGGGCGGCGCGCTTCGACCGGGCCCTTTTCATCCTCCTCCTGATGGTGCCCCAAGGCATCATCACCTGGATGATCTATTCCACCGAAGGCCCCCTTTCACCCTATTACGCGGGGCTCAACGTGGTGCTAGTGGCCTTTTGCATGCTGCTCCCCTGGACCTACCAGGAAACCCTCGTTTTCGCCGGGATCACCTTTATCGGCTACGTCACGGCCTGCATCGCGCACGGCGGCGCGGCCTTCAAAGGAATCTTCTTCAACAACGCCTATTTCGTCTTCCTGACCGCCACTTTCGCGGTGATCGGCAGTTATTTCAGCAACCGCCTGAGGGTGCAGGATTTCGTCAACCGCTTCGAACTGGACAAGAACCGGAAAATACTGGAAGAAACCAACCAAAAGCTTGTGGAATTGGACCAGATGAAAAGCCAGTTCTTCGCCAATATCAGCCACGAATTGAGGACGCCACTGACGCTTTTGATCGCCCCGCTGGAGGAGTTGATGCGCCAGTCCCCCCTGGACGAGCCCACCCGGGAAATCCTCAAACTGATGCAGGGAAACGCCATGAGGCTGCTCAAACTCATCAACGACCTTTTAGACCTGGCCAAACTGGACTCGGGCCGCATGCAAGTGCGAAGGGAACCGCTGGCCGTGGAGGAGTTCATCAAGGGCCTGGTCCAGTCGGTGCAGGGCGCGGCCAAGGACAAGAAGGTGCGGCTCTCCTCCAACGTCTCCAAGGAAGTTGGGACGGTGATGGCCGACGGGGACAAGCTGGAAAAGGTCATTCTGAACCTCCTGTTCAACTCCGTGAAATTCACCCCCGCGGGGGGGACGGTTGAATTATCCGCGGCCTCCCAGGACGGCGCCATGGTCCTTCAAGTGAAGGATACGGGGATGGGCATCTCCGAGAAGGATTTGCCGCACATCTTCGACCGCTTCTGGCAGGCCGATGCTTCGGCCCAACGGAAATACCAGGGAACGGGCATCGGTTTGTCCCTGGTCAAGGAACTCGTGGAAGTCCAAGGGGGTACGGTCAAGGTCGAAAGCCAGTTGGGGAAGGGCACGACGATGACCGTCCGGGTTCCCGTCGAAAAAAGCACGGCGTCCGTCCCCGGTGAACCGGCCGCCGCAAACGAAAAGGCCGCTGCAGATGAGGCCGGCAAGGCGGACCCGGCCGAATCGGCCGAATGGCTGCAAAAACTCTACCGTAGGGCCGAACTTTTCCCCGCCATGACCCCCTTGGCCGCCACCTTGCGGCCGGACAAATATGGAAGAGGGAAAAGACCCAAGATCCTGGTGGCCGACGATGAACCGGACATGCTGCGGTTCCTTAAGTCCCAATTGGAAAAACATTTTGAAGTGATCGAGGCCGTGGACGGCAACCAGGCGATGGAAAAGGCCCGGCAGTTCCTGCCGGACCTGATCCTTTTGGACATGATGATGCCCGAAAAGGACGGGATCGAGGCCTGCAAGGAATTGCGGGGCTTGGTTTCCACCCAGGCCATCCCGGTGGTCCTGCTGACGGCCCGGGCGGACGATGAAACCAAGATGGCGGCCCTGGCGGCCGGGGCCAATGACTTCCTGACCAAGCCTTTTTCCACCACCGAACTGCATATCCGGGTGAAAAACCTCATCGAATTCCACCAATTGCAGATGGATTTGGCCCGTCAAAAAAATGCACTAGAATCGGCACTTGAACAGTTGAAAGAAACGGAGGGACAACTGGTTCAAAATGAAAAGATGGCTTCCCTCGGGCGTCTCAGCGCGGGTATCATCCACGAGATCAACAATCCCCTGAATTACGCCACTTCGGCCCTGCATCTTCTCAAGTTGCGCAAGGACAAGCTTCCGGAGGGGGAGAGGGAAAAATACGTGGAGATCGTTTCGGACATCGCCGAAGGGGTGGACAGGGTCCAAAGGATCGTCGCCGACCTGCGCACCTTCAGCCACCCCCATGCGGGAGGGAAAGACCTCTTTCCGCTGAAGGAGGTCCTCACCACCTCCCTGCAGTTCATGAGCCACGAGTTGAACGACAAAGTCCAATTGGAAATCCGGGTGCCGGAGGACCAAATGGTCATGGCCGACCGCAACAAACTGGTGCAGGTGTTCGTGAATCTCCTCCAAAACTCGGCCGACGCCCTGCAGACGAAGGATTGGAAGGGGGAGAAGCCTATGATTTCCATCACGACCCGAACCGGTGACGGGAAGCTGTGGGTCAGCCTGCGGGACAACGGCACCGGCATCGCGCCCGAAGTCATGGACAAGATTTTCGACCCCTTTTTCACCACGAAGGATGTGGGGGAAGGGATGGGGTTGGGACTGAGCATTTGTTACAAGATTATCCAGGAACAAGGCGGGCAAATTTCCGTGAAAAGCGAGAAAGGTCAATTCACTGAATTTGTTTTGGAGCTTCCCTCCAAGGCTTGAGGTGAAGAAGGAGAACACATATGGATTCGTTTTATGACTATAAAAAACATTTCATCCTTTACGTGGACGACGAGGAAAAGTCCCTCAAGTACTTCCGGGAAACTTTCGGAGAAAAATTTTCCGTTCTAACCGCCTCCAACGCGGATGAGGGTTTCCGGATCCTCAAGGAACGCCAGGATCAAATGGCGATCCTAATGACCGACCAGCGCATGCCGGGGGAAAAGGGCATCCAGCTCCTGGAAAAAACGCGGCAGTTGAACCCGCGGATCCTGCGCGTTTTGGCGACGGCTTATTCTGACCTCGAGACGGCCATCGAATCGGTCAATACGGGGGCCATTTATAAATATGTCACCAAACCCTGGGACATCCCCCAGTTGGAAGTCACCTTGAAAAGGGGACTGGAATTTTTCATGGTCCAGTCCGAAAGGGACCACCTCTTAAGGGAAAAGATGTCCGTTTTGTACAACGTCATGCTGACCGACCGGATTTTAAGCCTGGGTGTGCTGGCGGCGGGATTAAGCCACCATATCCGGAATTCCATGGTGGCGATCAAGACTTTCCTCGATTTGGCGCCCAAAAAAATGGAAGAAGAAAATCTCGACCTGGCCCAGCTCCGCAATCCCGACTTTTGGAAGGATTATTACCAAAAGGTCCAAGGCCAAATGGACAAGGTGGTCAACCTCCTGGGCGACCTTTGGGAATCCTCCGAAAAGAACGAGATCGACCTGTCGGAGAAGATCCAGATCCACAAGGTCCTTGGAGAGGCGGTGGCCTTGGTAAAGCCTGAACTGGACAAAAAGGCCATTACGATCGAAAACCTTGTTCCGGCTTCCCTCCCCGAGATGAAAGCCGACAAGAAAAGATTCCAACGCCTTTTTGAATTGTTGCTGCGGGATGAGGTTTCAGCCCTTGGGGACAAGGGAAAACTGAAGTTTACGGCGAAGGTGATCGGCCCCAAGAACGGTCCCGCCGAAGTCCAGATCGAACTGGAGGACGACGGGCCGGGACTTCCGCAAGACGCCTTACGGGCCTTGTTCGACCCTTTCTTCACACGGAGCGGAAGCCCGCAAGAGTTCGGCATTTACCTGATGACCTGCTTCTTTATCGTTTATCACCACGGGGGCAAAATTTCCGCGAAAAGCCTGGGGGGGAGGGGCAATGTTTTCACCCTGGTTTTCCCCTTGGAGACGCAGGCTAAAGCGGCCTTGGCCGAGGAAAAAGACCTGATGAGCAAGGTTTTGATCAATGAATCCTTATGGGAAAAGTTATTGGCGGGGAATTAGGGAATTATTGGTAAACTTGTCCAGCCTGGGGAAGGGCCGGCATAGCGGGCCCTTCTTTTACCGGCTCCGTGGATTTTATCGATGACGGCTGTCCTTTAAACCGCGGGCCCTTTTGGGGAGCCATTGAGTCAGATTGAACTTCTTCAAACCTTGTATCTTTTACTCCCGGTTGACGGCAGATCCGAGCCCGATTTTAACCTGTTAGGAAAGCTTCTCCTCCAAAAACTCGGCGTACAGAAGGCCCTTTTTGTTTTCCGGGAACCGGATGGATTAAAGTCCGGCGACGGGAAAAAAGCCTTTCCTCCCAAAATCCAGAAGCTCATTCAAGCCCAATTCAACCGTTCTTTCCGGCCGTGGTTGTCCCTCCCCAAGAGGAATTTTCCCTGGCTCGGCTTTTGGCCGGTCGTGATCGAAGATGATTGGATCGGATTTTACGCCTTGGGGATGAAGGAGGGCGGGAAAGGTTTGAGCACGGAAGAATCCCAAATGATGGCGCTTTTGGCCGACCGGACCGGTTGGTGCCTGGAAAGGCGGCGTCTGCGCGACTACCTTGAAAAAGCCGAACGTGAATCCGCCTTGGGTTTTTTATCCGCCGCCATGATCCATGAAATCCGAAATCCACTGGCCGCGTTGAGCGCTTTAGCCCAACTTTTGCCCCAAAAAAAGAAGGATGGGGATTTCATGGAGTCCTTCGAACGGCTTATGCTCCGGGAGACGGGCCGTTTATCCGATTTAACGGAAAATTTTCTCGGGTTTTTGAAACCAGCGGAGGGAAAAGCGGCTTCCATTGATTTTTCCAATGTGGTGGCCCAGACAGTGGATTTGTTAAAGCCCCTTTTGACCGTTAAAAGGGTCAAGTTGCGGATGAACACGAATCCCGGCCTTGTTTTGACGGGCGACGAGCCACAAATTCGGAGCCTCGTTTTGAACCTTATGAAGAATGCCTTGGAATCGGCAAACCTAGGGGGGCTGGTCGAGGTTTCAACGGCTTGGCGACCGCGTTCAACCCATGGGGCCTCCGCGGGAATAGAATTTAAGGTCAAAAACGACGGAACCGGAATTTCCAAGGAGAACTTGGGAAAGATTTTCTCCCCCTATTTTTCATCGAAGGAAAAGGGCCTCGGTTTGGGCTTGGCCATCTGTCAAAAAATCGTTGAAAACCACCATGGAAAGATCCAGGCGGGTTCTTCGGGCCGGAGCACCATATTCCAGGTATTCCTTCCGGTTGTTGGTAAGAAAAACCCTTGAAAAACCCGATCTTTCAGCGGAAATAGGATTTTTAACGTTATTTGCCCTCTTTTTTGGTATTTTAGTAAGCAGTTAACTTCCCGTTTTGGGGGGATTCCTATGGCGACCAAGAACATCCCTATTCTCATCCTTGAAGATGACCCCGCTTTCCGAGACCGCTTGAATGGCGTCTGCGCTGGGATTGGAAAAACCTGGGTGGTCGGCGAAATCGACAAGGCTTTGGGGTTACTAGTCCGACAATCCTTCCGGATTTTGCTTTTGGATTGGAATTTGATCCAAACCGATCCTTCTTCCTTCATCCTCGCCATCAACAGTTTCCAGCAAAATGCCAGCCGTATCGCCTTGTTCAAGTTTCCCCAGCTCAATCCCGTCATTTCGGCCATGAAAACAGGGATGAGCGACGTTCTTTGGACGGGCCAGACCCCGGAAGCGTTGAAGGCCAAAATCGAGGAATCGCTTTCCCAGACGAAACCGGCCCCCTTCGTCCATTCCTCGGTCTCCCGATTGGCCGAATCCTTGGCCGAAAAGGCAGTTGAGAAGAAAATGTCCTTTTCCAAGGCCCGCAAGGAATTTTCCAAGACCTTCCTCTTTCAAGTCCTGGGGCAAAAGAAAATGCGCCGTTCCCAGCTTGCCAGCTTGATGAACGTCAGCACCCGCACGCTTCACCGCCATTTGTCCGCCTGAATTACGGGCAAACCAATCAATATCCAATTTTTGTCATAAATCTTAGGAAGCTTTTGTTTCTCCAAAATGCCTAATTTATGACCTCTTCATTCCACATCAACTTAACCCATAGTTAAACCTGAAACATTCGGGTTCCGAAATGATAAAATCGGAGAACTCACATTCCACCTTTCCGGGAGGCTTCATGCGAGGGTGCAAAAAAAACTTAGCCTTTTTAAGTCTGATTTTTTGTTCCTTTTGTTTTTCCCCTGCCGGCGCCCAAGTCCCCAATCCTTTCCCAACGCCGTCGCCGACTCCCTCGCCGACGCCTTTAGCGACTTCCAACGGCCCGATGAGTTCACTGAAAAAAATGAGC
The DNA here is from genome assembly GCA_021324075.1 of Pseudomonadota bacterium. GTDB lineage: Bacteria > Oederibacteriota > Muellerivitia > Muellerivitales > Muellerivitaceae > JAJPJW01. Next base: position 11,217 of record JAJPJW010000002.1, read on the forward strand.
CTCGAGGAATTGATGAATTTGGATGTCACCTCCGTTTCCAAACAACCCGAACCCTTTGGGCAGGCGCCCGCGGCCATCAACGTTATAACGAACGACGCCATCCGCAGGTCAGGCGCCTCCAGTATCCCGGAAGCTTTGCGACTGGCGGACAATCTTGAAGTGGCGAAAGCCTCCTCTTCCGGCTGGGACATCACTGCCAGGGGATTTAACACGGGCCTGGCGAATAAGCTTCTGGTGCTGATGGACGGCAGGACCCTCTACTCGCCCCTTGACTCCGGCGTATTTTGGAACGTTCAGGATTACCTGCTGGAGGACATCGACCGGATCGAGGTCGTCAGCGGCCCGGGAGGAACTTTGTGGGGCGCCAACGCGGTCAACGGCGTCATCAACATCACCAGCAAGGATGCCAAGGACACGCAGGGCGCCTACGTGGAAGGCGGCGGCGGCACCCAACCCCAGGATTTCGGCGGCATCCGTTATGGCGGCAAATTGGACGCGGATGTTTATTACCGTTTCTACGGGAAATATTTCGATGGGGCCAATGAAGTGTTGGTGGATGGGAGCAACGCCGGGGATCCCTGGAGGATGGGCCAGGGCGGGTTTAGGATCGATGACGAGGGCGATTCCCAAAACCACTTCACCCTCCAAGGCGACATCTATGACAGCGCCGTCAGTTCCACGGCGGGAGACGGTGAATCGGCCGGCGGGAACGTCCTGGGGCGGTGGTCACACAATATCTCGGCAGACTCGGACCTCAGCCTTCAGCTGTATTACGACCACACCTATTTCAACGCCCCCAAGACACAGGCCCATTTGGGGCCTTTCGTTTCCGCGCCGGCCGGCGTTTTCGCCGACAGCCTGGAAACCTACGACTTGGACTTCCAGCATCATTTTCACTGGGACGGCGCCAACAACTTCATCTGGGGTTTAGGATGCCGCATCACCCACGACTTGGTCACGCCGGCCCCTTCCTTGACCTTTCAACCGACCCTCTTGGACCAGGGTTTGTTCAGTTTTTTTGCACAGGATGAGTTCGAATTGGGAAACGACCTTTTCTTGACCGCGGGCAGCAAGGTTGAGCACAACGACTACACGGGTTATGAATTTGAACCCAGCGGTCGCTTGAAATGGAACCTGGCGGAAGCCCAGATGGTTTGGGCCGCGGTTTCCCGGGCGGTCCGCATGCCTTCGCGCATCGACCACGACCTCGAGGAGCCGACGCCGAACCTGGTCCCGTTCGGAATCAAGGAACTTTTAATCGGGGGATCGGACTTTGAATCGGAAACGGTGGTGACTTATGAGCTGGGCTACCGGGCCCAGTTGGCCAAGGAGTTCTCCACTTCCATTTCGACCTTTTTCAACAACTACAGTGATATTCGCAGCACCAGCTCGACCCCCTCCGGGCCTCTCGGCCTCCTTCCCCTCTATTTCCAAAACAACCTCGAGGCCCAGACAGGCGGCGTCGAATGGACCGTCGATTACCAAGTCCTGGAAGGTTGGCGGATGCACGCCGGCTATGATCTGCTCCAGGAAAATGTCTGGGTCAAGCCCGGCCAAACCGACTTGAACAACGCACTCAATGAAACCGCCGACCCGAAAAACCAGGTCTTTGTCCGTTCCTCGATGGACCTGCCGGGGGACCTGGAACTGGACCCCGCCTTTCGATGGGTCGACTCATTGACCTACAACTACAACGCCGGCGTGCCGGGAGTCGTCCCCAGTTACGCCGAATTGGATCTGCGCCTGGCCTGGCATCCCATTAAGGATATTGAGATTTCCGTCACGGGCCAGAATCTCCTGCACGACTATCACCTTGAATACGCAGCAGGGGGCCCGTTTGAGGAAATCCAACGAAGCGTCTACGGGAAGCTCGCGTGCCGGTTCTAGCCTTTTTTCGCCGGAACACGGCCTTGGGAATGGGGCTGCTCCTGCCGATCCTGCTGACGGCCGGCGCGCCCCTGCGGGCGGAAGCTCCCGTGTCCAAAGAGTACCAGGTGAAGGCCGTTTTTCTGTTCAATTTTGCGCAGTTCGTCCAATGGCCGCCAAAGTCCTTCACCTCCGCCGGAGATCCGTTCTATATCGGCATCCTGGGGGAGGATCCTTTCGATGCCTTCCTGGATGAGACCGTCAAGGGCGAGAAAGTGGACGGCCACCCCCTGGTCATCCGCCGCTACGGCAACGTCGAGGAGGCCACGGGTTGCCAGATCCTCTTCATCAGCCGCTCGGAGGCCGGGCGGATGGCGGACATCCTGTCTTCCTTGAAGGGCCGGAACATCCTCACGGTGGCCGACAGCGGGAATTTCATCGAAAACGGCGGCGTCGTTTACTTCGTCACGGAAGGCAAAAAGATCCATTTCAAGATCAGCCTGGAGGCCGCCAAACAGGCCAAACTGACCATCAGTTCCCAGGTCCTGCGGCTGGCCCAGATCGCCGGGCCTGGAAAGGAGTGAACTTGAACCTTAAGGACATGCCCATCCGGCAAAAATTGATGTCCGTCAACCTTTTGACCAGCAGTGCGGTATTACTGCTCACCTGGGCGTCCTTCATCGCCTACGAATTCATTTCGCTCCACCGCAACATGCTCCAATCCTACATGACAAGGGCGCAGATCATCGCCGCCAACTCCGCCGCCGCCCTGGCCTTCCAAAACCAGGCCGACGCCGCCAACGTGCTGGACGCGCTCAAACTCGACAAGAGGATGAATGTCGCCTGCCTCTACGACGATAAGGGAACGGTTTTTGCGGTCTACCCGGCCGACGCACCCTCGGCAACCTTTCCCCCGGCACCGGGGGAGTCGGGCTACCGGGACGGCCGCCTGGACATCTTCGAGCCCGTTGTCCAAGGCGACCGGAAATTGGGAACGGTTTACCTGCAGGCGAACCTTTCCGCGCTGACGGACCGCTATGCGGCCTATGCCTGGCTTGCACTGGGCGTCGTCACGGCCTCCTTCCTGCTGGCTTACCTGCTTTCGCGGATACTGCAAGGCCAAATCTCCCGGCCCATCCTGGCCCTGGCCGGAACAGCGAAAGCCATCTCGGACCACCAGGATTTTTCCATCCGGGCCGAGAAATTGGGAAAGGATGAAACGGGATCCCTGACCGAAGCTTTTAACCGGATGTTGTCCGAAATCCAGGACCGGGAGCAAGCCCTCAGGAAAAGCGAGGAGCGCTTCCGCTCCCTGATCGAAAACAACCAAGATGGAATCGCGGTCTCCAACTCCGAAGGGGAGGCCCTCTACGTGAGCCCGTCCCTGACCCGCATGCTGGGGCGGGTCGAGTCGGATTTCATCGGCAAAAGCCGCAAAGACCTGGTCCATCCCGATGACCTGCCCTTGGTCGCCGACAAGATGGCGGAAACCCTCCGGAATCCGGGGAAAACCATCCAGGCCCGCTATCGACTGAAGCACCAGGATGGTTCCTGGCGGTGGATCGACATGACGGCGATCAACCTCATCGATAACCCGGCCGTGGGCGGCATCGTCCGGAACATCCAGGACATCACGGAAAAATTAAAGATGGAGGAAATCGTCCGGCTGGGAGAAGCCCAAGCCATCGCCACCATCAAGGATTACGCCATCTTCATGCTGGATCCCCAGGGAAAAATCCTTACCTGGAACGCAGGGGCGGAACATATCAAGGGTTACAAGGCCTCCGATATCATCGGAAAGTCCATTTCGGTTTTTTACGCGCCGGAAGACGCCGCCCAAAGCCGCCCGCAGGAACTACTGCAGACCGCTGTGCGGAATGGAAGGGTTGAAGACGAGGGATGGCGGGTGAGAAAAGACGGTTCGCGGTTCCTCGCCGACGTGGTCATCACGGCCCTTAAGAATGAAAAGGGGGAATTGCGCGGATTCATCAAGATCGCCCGGGACGTAACCGAAATCCGAAAAGCCCAGCAGGAACTGCGGGAAAAAACCCAACTGTTGGATTCCATCCTCCGGAATATCGGCGACGGGGTGGTGGTGGCCAATGAAAAGGGCGAATTCATCCTGTTCAACCAAGCGGCTGAAAAAATCGTAGGCCTGGGGCCTATGGCAGGCGGACCGGACCAGTGGACCGAACAATACGGCGTTTTCCGTCCGGACGGCAAAACCCCCCTTCCCGCCGCGGAAAATCCTTTGGCCAAGGCCATTCGGGGCGAGTCGACGAACGACATGGAATTGGTTTTAAAGAACCACCCGAATCCGAATGGCATCCCGATCAGCATCACCGGGCGGCCCCTGAAGGACGAAAAGGGCGCCATCCATGGCGGGGTCACTGTTTTCCACGACATGACCGAGCGAAAAAAGGCCGAGCAAGCCATCCTACAAACGAACGACTTCCTCAACGCCGTGCTGGAAAATATCCCGAACATGATCTTCGTCAAGGATGCCAAGGAGTTGAGGTTCGTCAACTTCAACAAGGCGGGGGAGGATCTGCTGGGGATCAAGCGGGGGGACATGATCGGCAAGAACGATTACGATTTCTTTCCCAGGGGGCAGGCGGATTTTTTCACCGCCAAGGACCGGTCCGTTTTAAACGAGGGCAAACTCCTGGACATCCCTGAGGAATCCATCGAAACCAAGACCTTGGGGCCCCGGATCCTGCACACCCGCAAGATCCCCATCCGCGATAAGGATGGAAAATCCCTTTACTTGTTGGGCATCTCAGAAGACATCACCGAACAAAAACGACAACAGGAGTTGAGGACCTACACCCAGGCCCTGGAGGTCAGCAATAAAGAACTCCAGGACTTTGTCTTCATCGCTTCCCACGACCTCCAGGAGCCCTTGAGGAAAATCCAATCCTTCGGCGAGTTCCTCAAGGAAGAGTACGGCGGGAAGCTGGAGGCGACGGGAAAAGACTACCTGGACCGGATGCGGTCCGCGGCCACCCGCATGCAGATCCTGATCAACGATCTTTTGACCCTGACCCGGGTGACCACCAAGGCCAAGCCCTTCGTGCCGGTGGACCTTTCCGTCGTGTTAAGGGATGTCCTGTCCGACCTGGAGGTGCGCATCAGCGAGAAAAACGCCAAGGTGGATGTGGGCCCCCTCCCGACGTTGGAGGCGGATGCGACCCAGATGCGCCAGCTTTTCCAGAACCTGATCGGGAACGCCCTCAAGTTCCAGAAAACCGGCGTCCCGCCGGAAATCAAGGTGGAGGCTGAGACACTGGAGGGGTCCCGGCCGGGGGAGAGGCAGTACAACCTCCGGGTCAAGGACAACGGCATCGGCTTCGACAACAAATACGCCGACCAGATCTTCAAGGTGTTCGAGCGGCTGCATGGACGGGACGAATACGAAGGCACGGGTATCGGCCTGGCCGTCTGCCGCAAGGTCGTGGAGCGCCACGGCGGGTCGATTTCCGCCGAGGGCATTCCGGGGCAAGGAAGCGTCTTCACGATTGTGCTGCCATTCCAGCAAGGATTAAAAGGAGGGAAGGCATGAGTCCCAAAGATAGCGCATTACCCATCCTCATGGTGGATGACGACAAGGACGACCGCTTGATGGCCGAGAGGGCATTGCGGAAGAACCGGGTCCTCAACCCCATCCTGTTCCTGGAGGACGGGGAGGAACTGGTCAATTACCTCAGGCGACAGGGCAAATATACCGACCCCAAGTCGTCCCCCACCCCCTGTTTCATCCTTTTGGACCTCAACATGCCGCGAATGGACGGCCGGCGCGCCCTGGAGATCATCAAGGCCGATCCCCAGTTCAAGAGGATCCCCGTGGTGGTCCTGACCACCTCCCAGGCGGAAGAGGACATCGTCCGCAGCTACAACACCGGCGCCAATTCCTTCATCACGAAGCCGGTCAGCTTCGAGAGCCTGGTGGGTCTCATGGAAACCCTCAAGAACTATTGGCTGGAAATCGTGGACCTGCCCCTTGAGGAGAAAAAATAGGAATGTAATTATGAGCCTAAAAATTAAGGAAGGGCCGTATTTGGCCCGGAATCGCCGGATGAGGATGAGGGAGGGAAAATGCAAATGAAGGTCGACCAAAACCTAAGATCGATTTTGATGGTGGACGACGACAGGGATGACCAAAAGCTCGTCGAAAAGGCGCTCCGGGAAAGGGGCGCCAAAAATCCCATCCTGTTCCTGACCGATGGGGAGGAGCTCTTGGATTACCTCAAGCACAAGGGCAAGTTTTCCAATGCGGAGGATTTCCGCAAGCCAAGCTTCATCCTTTTGGACCTCAATATGCCCCGGATGGACGGAAGGAAGGCCCTTTTGTTCCTCAAGGCGGACCCGGAGCTGAAGAAGATCCCCGTGCTGGTGCTCAGCACCTCCAGCGCCGAAGAGGACATCCTGCGCAGTTACAACCTAGGGGCCAATTCCTTTATCGTCAAGCCCGTCGATTATCAGGGCCTGCTCGCCATGGCGGAGAGCCTCATCAAGTACTGGCTGGAACTCGTCGAGTTGCCGCCGGGCAACGGGAAAGACTCCGCGCATGATTGAAAAACCCATCCACCTTTTGATCGTGGAGGGCAATACGGAGGACTTTTTTTCCCTCCAAAAGACGCTTGCGGGGATCAGCCACAGCTGGTTTGAAGTCGACCATGTTTCCAATTATTCCGACGCCCTGCGAAAGCTCGAAGAAGACAGGCATGATATCTGCCTTTTAGATTTCCACCTGGAGGGCCTGAACGGCCCGGAGTTCCTGAAGAAAACGGTCCAGAACCCCCATAGCATTCCCATCATTTTTCTTGCGGACCAGGGCGATGAAGGGGCGGACCTGGAAACCCTGAAACTCGGGGCCGCCGATTTCCTTCACAAGGACAGGCTCGACGGGCCCACCTTGGAAAAATCGATCCGCCATGCCCTGGAGCGCCGGAAGGCCGAAGAGAACAGGATGCAGTTAAGCTCCATCGTCGAATCCTCCAATGACGCCATTTATACCCTGACCCTGGACGGCGTCATCCTCAGCTGGAACCCGGGCGCCGAAAAGATCTACGGCCACGCGCCGGAAGAAATCGGCGGGAAGAATTTCTCGGTTTTGGTCCCCGAATGGCGGCAAGGGGAAATCCCCCTCGTCTTGGATTCGGCCCGGAAGGGACAGGCGGTCGCCGATTTTGTCACCGTCCACAAGAACAAGAACGGGAGGGAAATCCCCCTTTCCCTGAGCCTTTCCCCCATCCAGGACCGCCAGGGCCGCGTCGCCCGGCTTTCGGTCATCGCCCGCGACGTCACGGAACGTAAGAAGGTGGAAGAAGTGCAGGCCCAGCTCGCCGCGATCCTGCAACAGACGCCCGATGCGGTCATCGGATGCGACATGGAGGGCTCCATTTTCAGTTGGAACCGGGGTGCGGAGGCCATGTTCGGCCATTCCTTCGAGGAAATCGTGGGAAAAAGGGACAGCTTCCTGGCCCCCCCGGAAAGGGCCCATGAATCCCAAGAGCTCATGGATATCGTGCTGGGAGGGGAGAATATCTCCAATTTTGAGACGGTCCGGATCAAGAAGGACGGGACCTTGATCGACGTTTCGCTCACCATGTCCCCGGTCAAGGATTCCAGGGGCAAGACCATCGGCTATTCAGCCATCCACCGGGACATCACGGAGCGTAAAAAGGCGGAGTCCTCCCTGAAACGCCACGAGGAACAACTGCGCCAAGTGGAAAAAATGAACGCCATCGGCCGCCTGGCCGGGGGGGTGGCCCACGACTTCAACAACCTGCTTTCGGTGATCGGCGGAAACGCCGAGTTCCTGCTCTCCAGCCTGGAGGAAAAGGACCCCAAGCGGGAGGAGCTTTCCGAGATCCAAAAGGCCGTGAAGCGGGGCGCCGACCTGACCAAGCAGCTGCTGGTCTTCGGCCAAAAGCAGGTTTCCCAGCCCCAGCCCGTGAACCTGAACGAACTCTCGGGGGAAATGAACAAGATGCTCAAGCGCCTCCTGGACGCCAACGTGGACTTGGCCATCATCCAGGACAAGGTCTTGAAACCGGTCCTGGCCGACCCGGGGCAGGTCCAGCAGATCATCCTCAACCTGGTATTGAACGCCAGGGACGCCATGCCCAAGGGCGGGAACCTGATCGTGGAAACCAAGCAGGTCCAGGGCATCGAACTGGAAAAAGAGGAAAGGCCCAGCCTTCCCACGGGCGAATACGCCAGGCTGTCCGTGACCGACACGGGGACGGGGATGACCCCCGAGGTCCAGAAGCATATTTTCGAGCCCTTCTTCACCACCAAGGCGGGCAAGGGGACCGGCCTGGGACTGGCCACGGTCTACAGCCTGGTGCACAAATGGAGCGGCCATATCTTCGTGCACAGCACGACCGGCATGGGGTCCACCTTCACGGTTTATTTTCCCTCGCTGTCCGAAGCACAGGCCCAGGCTCCCAAGGCCCGGCAAATGGACCTGATTCCCCAGGGCTCGGAAACGGTCCTGGTTTCGGAGGACGAAGCGCCGGTACGCCGCGTTTTGGTACGGACCCTGGAAAAATACGGCTACCGCGTCTTGGAGGCGGAAAACGGGCTTCAAGCCCTCCAGAAAGCCTGGGGGTACCGGGAGCCCATCCAACTGCTTTTGACCGATACGGTCATGCCGAAGATGAACGGGAAGGAACTGGCCGATGAATTGAGGAAAACGCGCCCGAACATCAAAGTGGTGTTCATTTCGGGCTATCCCAAGGAAATTTTATCCCAACAGGGGGTCCTGGACGCCGGCATCCATTTGATCCAAAAACCCTTCGACCTGGAAGAACTGGCCCGGCAGGTTAGAAAAGTACTGGACGAAAAGTAAAAACGCCTTTTTCCCGCCTCCATCCCTAAATTTAAAGCCACGGATTCAAAGCCGCCGGCGGCTCAGTCGTTCGTCCAAAACCGAAGTTCCACACGGTAACCTTCCACCAGCAAGGCACAGGACGCGTTGGGCGGGTCAAGGGGCCAGAACTCCGGTTGGGAGTCGAAGGGATGGATGGGGCCGATCTGGAAGGAGTGGGGCCTCCAAAAACGATGGAAGAGGGAAAGGCAAAAAAAGGAAACAAGCTCCTCGAAAACCTCCTCCGCGGGATAACGCCCCAGCGGGGTCCCCTGCCGGTGGTCCCGAAGCCAGGCCGGGAATTCGGGTGAGCAACGGATGTTGACAAGGCCTTTCAAGGAACCCGAAAGGATGAGGGACCGTTCCAGAGGGAGGTCTTCGGTTTCCACCAAGGCGGTCCCCAAAACGAGGACATCATCCGCCCCCCAGGAACGGACAATCTTTTCAAAAAGACTTCCCAGGCCATAGCCGTCGAGAGAGCCTGAATTCGGGTTCATGGTTTTTCCCGCCAGTGGATTTCCCATCAGCCCCCTCCTTCCAGGGGATCGTTTTTCCGGGATTGCCTTGGACCGTCGAGCCACAAGCGTATTTCCACCGGTTCGCCTTCCACTTCGACGGCGCAAAAGGCATGGGGCTGATCCGGGGGCCAGAGGGCCGGCCGGGAAGGGCGGGCCAGGATGGGCCCCAGCTCGAACAACTCATCCATCCAGGCGTAATGGACCAGGAAAATGGAGTAAAGCGTCGCCATTTCCTGGAAGAGGGCATTTTTGGAGGGCACGCTTGCCCCCTGATCCTGGAAGAAAGCCGCCAATTTTTCGAGTAAACGGTTGGAAGAGCGGAGCACCAGCGTCCCTTTCACCGATCCGTTCCAGCGCGTGGCGTACTCAACGGGATCGGCCAGGCTCGGCCGGACGCCCAAATCGGGGATTTTCGTGCGGAACCCCGTCCAATACTGGACGAACTCCCGGAAAAGGACCGTCAGTTCCAGGGAATGGGGCAACCGGGGTGAGGGTAAAGCGACGCAAGGGGAAAGAGGTTTTACGGCCAATTGGGTTGTCATGGTCAACTCCGCCTATCGTTCAGTCGTTCCGAATTTCCACCTAACTGTGTCGCAAGAGCGGTGCCAAGAAAAACAATGGGTTAGTCCGTTTAACCCGCCGCCAAATAGATTGAAAAAAGCGTTTTCGTTTCCCAGGTGGGTAAAAAAAACCCAGGAAAAAAAGGTTAAAATAAAAACGCCGCAGGAAAAATCCTGCGGCGTTTTAAACACGGGCTTTGAGAAAAGACTTTTCGGCTTTAATCCTTGTCGCCATCACCTTTTTGCATGCCCATGCCGTCTTTTTCCGTTGAACCGGCCAATTGAAGGTAGTTGATTCCCTTGGTTTTGATGATCGTCCCGGTCAACTCCACCGTTTGGCCCGCCTTGTCCTTAATGGCGTCCCGTGCGTTGGTGAAGTCGGGATTGACGACGGAATAAAGGTTCCCCTTGGAATCCATAACGCCCAGGTCGGTCCCGTTCACGGAACATTTCATGGCGCAGGCGGCGTGGCCGGCCCCGTGCCCCCCGTCCTTGCCCATGGAGGCGTTGTGGGCCATGCATTTCAGGCAGACCACCTCGTATTTTTGGGTCACCATTTTCCCTTCGGCGAGGGCCCATCCCGCCAGAGCCAAAGAACCAATGAAAAGCGCTAAAAATCCTAACTTCCTCATGTCACAGCCTCCTTTTGAGTTCGCCTTAAAGACCCGCAGGCGGTTTCCAATAGGTACGGGCGCGGGGGGGGGCGGGGTTACAGCGCCGAAATAATTAATAAAACGGTAACACGGGGCATTCGGAAGGGGTATGGTGGGCCGATGGAAAGCAAACTTCCCAACGGCTACCGGATCAGCGATGAAATCGCGAAGATTGATTTTGGGACGGTCACCCTTTGGCTGGCCGGCAGCTATTGGTCGCCGGGGATTGGAAGGGAGGAAGTGGAAAGGGGCCCGCCATTCCTCACTTGTCATCGGGGCCTATGCGCCCGATGGGAAGCAAGCCGGCTATGCCCGGCTGGCTTCGGACAAGACCCGGTTCGCCTATGTCATGGACGTTTATGTGGAAGAGGGGCACCGCCGCAAAGGGATCGGCCAGGCCATGATGCGGTTCGCCCTGGAGCATCCGGACCACAAGGCGGTCTACCTCTGGCTTTTGGGGACCCGGGACGCCCATGAGACCTACCGGAAGGTGGGGTTCGAGCCCTTGAAGCATGTGGAGCGGTGGATGGCCATCCAAAAGGGAAGGCCCGGGGCCGAATAGCGCCTCAGCCCAGCAGCCAGACCCCTGCCGAAGCGGCCAGGCAGTAAAAACCGAACCAGGCCCAGCGCCCGCCCGTCAACCAGTTGGAAAGCCACCGGAGGGCCAGGAGTCCGGACAAAAAGCTAAAAACCATCCCCAGGAGCCCGGGCAGGAAAAGACCCGCCATTTGACCCATGGAAAGCCCGTCAAAGGGATGGGCCTTCAACAGTCTCAGGGCTTCCACCCCGAGCGCGAAGGGTGTCAGGGCCACGGCCAGGGCGAAACTATATTCCTCCGATTTCACCTTCTCCAGACCCAGGATCAAACCGGCGGAAATGGTGGCACCGGAACGGGAAAATCCCCGGAAGGGAAGGCAAAGCCCTTGGGTCAGCCCGATCAGGATCGATTCCAAGGGCCCCAGGCCCTTCCCCCCACCGGCGCGTTTTTCATAGAACGACGCGAAAAGGATCAGGGCGCCGGCCGTGGCCAGGGACGCGGAGATCAGTTTCAAGTTCCCGAAGAGGACTTCGACCTCGGCGTTGGGCCCGCCCCCCAGCATCACTTTTTCGATGAATTTTTTCAAAGCGTAACCGAGCACCAAGGTCACTCCCGTCCCCAGGAGCACTTGGGCGAGGAAAGCCATGCCCTTTTCGGCGGACTGGAAATAATGCCCCGTCCAGCCTTTCCAAAAGTAGAGGATGACCGCCAGCATGGTGCCGGTGTGGAGCATCACCAGCAACAGCGTCATTTCCGGGAGGGTGGGGTCCAGGCCCATGAGTTTTTCGGCCACAATGACATGGGCGGAACTGGAGACGGGCAAAAGTTCGGCGAGGCCTTGGATGACGGCTAATACCACGATTTGCAGGAGGTGCATGGCTTCTCCTTCGACGGCGGGTTGAACGGTGCGGATAAGATAAACCAACCGGGCGTAACAGGGAATCCCTTTATCGGCCTTCCGCCGGGGCGGCCGGGCAATGGAAAACCGGCGGATCCGTCAGGAAAAGATCCTTCCCAGGAAGGGAAGCATGCTGATGACGCCCGTTATGAAAATCAAAAGGATGGTGGCCCAATAGATGTATTTGTTCGCCCCCCCCAGAACCAGGTTGCTCATGAGTTTCTTATTGGAGGCAATGACCCCCAGTATGACGGCGGGGGCGATCAAAACGACGATCTGGAGCACCATCAGATTGAGGGCGAGTTTGATGAGGTTGTAGGAAAAAAGCGGGATGACCACCGCGGGGATGGACTCCACCAGGTACACCTTGAACCAATGTTTCCGGCCCCAACCCATGGCTTCGGTGAAACCCCAACTGCTTCCCAAAGAAATGACGATCAAGGCGATAAAAGACGCCGAAACCAGCCCCAACCCGAAGGCCCAGGGGGCGAAATGGCCCGCCACCGAGGAAAGGCTTTGGGAAAGGACCTTGGGCGAGGTGAAGTCCAGCGCGGAAGTGTCAATCCCGATGGCGGACAGGGCGATGGCCACCATGATGAATTCGGAAAAGAGCGCCCCCACCAGGGTTTCGAACCGGACCGCCCAAATGCTGTTCCGGGCCGTGCCTTTTTCCGCCGTCGCCGACACCTGGTAAAAAAGCATGAAGGGCATGATCACGGCGCCGATATTGGCCGCCAGCATGAAGACGAAATCGGGTGAGGTGGAAAAGTAAAAGGGCGTCACGACCACGCCGTTCCGGGAATTCAGAAAACCGGCGAGCACCCACACGAAGGTGAAAACAACGGAAATGAACAGGAGGGGCTTCTCCGCCTCCGCGTATTTCCGTTTGTAAACAATGAGCAGGTGGGCGAAGAAAGCCACGGGGACCGAAACCATGGGAGGGACGCCCATCATCTCGAAGCCGACGGCGATACCGGTATATTCCACCACGTAACTGATGACGTCGACCAGCGCCATGGGCAGGGCGCAAAGGATGGCGGTGCGCCGGCTGTAATTTTCACGGATGAGTTCTCCCAGCCCCTTCCCCGTAACGGCCCCCACCCGGCCCGCCACCTCCTGGATCACGTAGAGGGGAAAGGCCAGGAGGAGGATGAACCAGACCAGCTTGGTCCCGTACTGGGCGCCGCTCTCGGCGGCCGTAATGGCGCTGGCCGCATCCACATCCGCGATCATGACCAGCCAGGCGGGGCCCCAGGTCTTGGCGATATCGCTGACCTTCAACCTCCAATTCCCAATCGTGGCGCGTTCGGGTTTTTGGGTCATTTTCTTTCCGCTTCCTGGGTGGAAGCCGTCAGGAGGTAACGCAGGATCAAATTCTTTTGGCCGTCGTTGATGCGGGCCTTGACCTGCATCTTCACCATGATCCTTTCCCATTTTTCCGGAGTGAATTCGGACGGCAAGTGCAGGTCGTGGCAACTCGCACAGGTTGCCTCATAAGAGCTCCGGCCCGACTGGAGGTCCGCCAGGGTCGTACCCGGCCATTGCTGGGAAGCCCAGGAGGCGCTTTCCTCGGTTGGAACCGGGAGGAGCGTCGCGCAGGCAAAGGGCAGGGCCAAGAGCCCGAAAATAAAGAGCCAGGCGGCCCCTGTTTGAAGATATCGTTTCATTTTGGCTCCGCTCCCGTTTTTGGATTAGCCCCGTCCCCGGCAATGCCCGGCGCCGGGAGGGGGCTTATCAAACGATGATCAAAGGTGAAGGGAAGTTCCCAGCCTCACCTGCCATCTTTGGCTTCCCGTATCCGTGTTGGAATAGTCCAAACCGCCCCCCATCAGATTGGCCACTTGCGGCAGGATGGTAAGGGTTACCCACCAGTTGTCGGTAGTATACGAGATATCCGGTCCCAGGGAAAAAATCGAAGCAACCCGCTGGAGGGGCTGGGTGGGGTCGCTGTTGACAAAGAAGTTCCTCAGTTCGGACTCGACGCCGACCATGAAATGTTCCGAGGTAAAAAGGCCCAGGCCCAGGGAAGGGGTCATGGTCAGCCCCCAGGTCCCGTCCACTAAATGGTATTCGGGCTCGGTGGTCAGGTTGAAAGCCCAAAGAAAATCGCCGGTTTTTTTGTCCAGGACGACCTTGGTTTCCAATTCCATCTCATCCGGCTTGAATTCAGGTTCGAAAAGAAGGCCAAACCCGAGGCCGTCGGCCACGCTGTCCGAAAGCTTGAAGCGCCATTCATTGGCGACCCCATTAAATTGGGGTGAATTAACCGGCACCCCATCCCCCTCCAAAGTTTGGGTGTAATTCAGGTAAAGGGAGGTGGAGACGTTGCCTTTAAGGCCCACCTCCAGTTCAAGGCTCTGGTCCCACCCGGAATAGAAATGGTCCCGGCCATACCGGAAAGTATTGTAAGCCTCCAGGTCTTTGCCCCCATCGGGCATGACGTTCGATTCATAACTGTAACCAAAATGCCGCTCATCCGCGTGGGCAAGGCCCGAAAGGGCAAACAGCCCCAACCCCAGACATAGATGCCTCCATTGTTTTTCCATCCCGGCCTCCGATTTTGCAATTCGTTTTTAATTGATAATAGTTATCAACTGAAGGCAATTATCATTATCAAGAACGGGAAGTCAAGCTTAAATTTTTAAAGAAAGGAAAGGACGGGCCCGGGAGAGGGTCAGTAAAAAGCGCCCGCGGATTTGCGCCAAAGATCGAGGACCCGCATGTTCCCCAGCGTGTCGGCCCAAGGCATGGCGGGGGATTCCCGCAGGCCCTTCCGGAGGGAGGCCGCCACGGCGTCCGCCTCGACGGTGTAGAGGTTGCGGTCGCTGTGGACGGGAATCTTGCGCTCCTTTTTCTCCCCTTTCCTGCGCAACAGGAGATAGGAAGTCCCCGGATCCCAGGTTGCGAACCAGGGCGAAGGCACGATCAAGGAGCCCTTGGACCCGTCGACCTTGACCATGGAAGTTCCGCGGTCCACGCGCGAGGCGCAGGAGAGTTCGGCCAGGATGCCGCCGGGGAACTTGAGCGAAGCCAGGGCGATCTCATCCACCCGGCTTTTTTGTCCGACAACGGCCGTGCCTTTCACTTCCAAGGGTTCGGCGAAGGGCCTTCCCAGGGCGGCCCCGGCCAGGAGGCGCGACATGGAAACGGGATAGCACCCGATATCCAGGATACCGCCCCCGCCCAGCTTTCGGTTGAAAAGCCGGTGCTTCAGGTCCAGGGGCTTGTCGAAACAAAAGGAGGCCTGGATCAACCGGACCTCGCCGATGGCCCTGCCGCGGATAAGTTCCACCAGCTTGGCGGTTTGGGGGTGGCAGCGGTACATGAATGCTTCCAGCAGGAAAACCCGGTTCCGGCGGGCGGCCTCCACCACCTTGAGAGCGTCCGGATAATCCATGGTCAGGGGTTTTTCACAGAGGATGTGTTTTCCGGCCCGGGCGGCCAGGACGGCCCATTGGGCGTGGAAAGGGTGGGGTGGGGCGATATAGACCGCCTCCACGCCGGGATCGTCCAGCAGCTCCTGGTAGGTTCCGAAGGCTTTCGGGACATGGTATTTTTGGGCGAAGGCCTGGGCGGCCCGGCGGGTGCGGCTTGCCACCGCCGCCAGGACCCCCGTTTTGGAAGTCTTGAGGCCGCGGGCAAAAGTTTCCGCGATGCCGCCGGTGCTCAAAATCCCCCATTGGATCGGCTTCATGACGCCTTCCTTTCCTCCGGCGGCCGGGTTTTCCACCGCTGGTGCATCCAAACCCATTGGTCCGGGTAGGCCCGCACGTATTTCTCGATCACCTCGGTAACGCTGCGGGCAGCCTGGACAATGTCCCGTTCCTTGTCGCCGGTACGGGGAATTTCAATCTCTTTCTCCGCGTGGACCTCGAAACGGCCGTCGGCCCCCCGCACCATGAAAGCGGGCACTAAGGCCGCCCCCGTTTTCTGCGCGATGCGCATGACCCCGGATTGGGTCCAGGCCATCCTGCCAAAGAAGGGCACGAAGACGCCGTCCTGGCCCGTGTCCTGGTCGCAAAGGGCCAGGATCGATTGGTTGTCCTTGAGCGCCTCCAGGATGCCCCGGAGGGCCATACCGCGCTTGATCATGGCGGAAGCCCCCAGTTTTTCCACGCGGAACCGGTTGATGATCTCGTCGAAGCGGGGATCGTAAAGCTGCTGGGCCACGGCCGAGGATTTGTGGCGCAGGCTCATGAAGCCGCCCAACAATTCCCAATTGCCCAAATGGCCGGTCACCAAAAAAACGCCCTTGCCCCGGGCCAGGGCCTTTTCCACGTTATCCCAACCCTCCACCCGGACGGCTTGCGCCGCGATCCTTTCCCGGCTCCAGCCCCTCCAGTGCACAACCTCGAAAAGGTTGCGGCCCAGGTTTTTCCAGGCGGTTTCCGCCAACCGGAGGATATCGGCATCCCCCAAGTCCGGGAAAGCCGTGCGCAGGCTCTCCAGGGTCTTGCGGCGTTCCCCGCCCGCCAGGTTGAAAACGAGCCCGCCGAAAAGACGGCCCAGGGAGGAAACCCAGGAATAAGGGAGGAAGAGGAGAAAGGCCATCAGGACGCGGGCGGAATAATAGATGACGTGGTTTTTCAGTTTTTGAAGAGGCCGGGCCATATAGTCCCCAGGGAGATTTGGAAGCTCAGGGTTTGAAGACTATACACCCTGGGGATGAAAGCGTTAACGGAAACTTCCTGGTACGAATCCCTAAAAGTTCCCATTCCCCCCATGGTAAAAATCCAAATCAATTTTATTTTCAAAACTTTTCTGTAAAGATAAGGGCCCCAAACTCAAGGAGGCCTCCCCCATGCTATTGAATCAGATCCGTCGTTCTCTCGTGCTGGGTGCCGCAGTCTATTTCATTTCTTTCGCGCCGCTGGGCTCGTCCGCTGCGGACGCCGCGGCGGCTTCAACGGCGGGCGCCGTCGATTTGGAAAGCCTCAGCCCGGCCGAAGTGGTCCAAGACATGGGGCTGGGCTGGAACCTTGGGAACACCCTGGAGTGCGCGGGGGCCTGGATCAAGGGGCCGCAGATCAGCAGTTTCGAGACGGCCTGGGGAAATCCGGAGACCACCAAGGACATGATCGACGGGATCAAAGCGGCCGGGTTCAAGTCCGTCCGCATCCCCGTGGCCTGGTCCAACATGATCGGGGACAACTACACGATCGACCCCCAGCTGATGGCGCGGGTGAAGGAGGTCGCCGGATGGGTCCAGGACGACGGCATGATCGCGGTGGTCAATATCCACTGGGACGGCGGCTGGTGGTCCAAGTTCCCCACCGATTATGAAAACTGCATGAAGCGCTACACGCGCATGTGGTCGCAAATCGCGGATAATTTCAAGAACTCCCCCGGTACCCTCATCTTCGAGTCCTTGAACGAGGAAGGCTGTTGGAACGACGTCTGGAACCGGTACGGCAGCGGGACCGCCGAACAAAAACAGAAAGCCTACGGCATCCTCAACGCCATCAACCAGGCTTTTGTGGACCTGGTGCGCAAATCCGGGGGCCTGAACGCCAAACGGCACCTGCTGATCGCCGGCTATGCCACGGATATCGACCTCACCGTGGACCCGGCTTTCGTCATGCCCAAGGACCCGGCGAACCACTGCATCGTTTCGGTCCACTACTACACGCCCTACACCTTCGCCGGGCTGGAGCACGACGAGTCCTGGGGCAAGGCCCGGTCCAGCTGGGGTACGGAAGCGGATTTGGCCGAACTGAACGCCAACATGCTGAAGTTGAAACCCCGCTTCCTCGACCAGGGCGTCCCGGTCATCGTGGGCGAATACGGCGCCACCCTCAAGAACAAGGACCCGGAAAGCGTGCGCAAATATATGCTGGCGGTGGCCGAAAAGACCTATGGAATGGGCATGTGCCCCATGCTGTGGGACCCGGGCTCCCACTTCAACCGGCATAACCTTCAATTCGACGACCCGGAACTTCTCAAGGGGTTCCAGAAGATCATGGGGATGCCCCGGCCGGCGGCTGGTGCGGCCGCTCCGGAGGCGGTACCGGCGGGGAAAGCCAATTAGCGGTATTTGTTTTTGGATAAACCCGGGTCAACATCGAACCGTCGCTTCGCTCCCATAGGGGAAAATCCCCCTATACCCCATTGACGACCTGGGGGCCCGCCATCCCCCAGACCCCCTTCCCCCGGGGAGCCGCCAAAACAAAAAGGCCGTCCGCTTTTAGGCGGATGGCCTTTTATTTAGATGGCTCCCCATAATCGACGTTATCCGCACCTTCCTTTATAGCTCCTCGGACGAAAACAAACGAGTTTTGGCTTTAATAAATGAACTGTTCCTCACCAAAAGGCTGGGCGAGGAGGGGTAGGTCTGTATGCCACAAATTGAAAATCGAGAAGCCTTGTTTTTCATTGTTTTCCTCTAGATTAATTTTTGTTTGTAGGAACCTTGTTTTCTATAGATTTTTTGGAAGGCGAGACAACCTTGTAAAAACCTTGTTTTGAAAAGCGCTGTAAGTTTGGAAGCATTGGAAAAATCTAAGAATTGGAAACAAGGAAGGAGGTGAGAAATAAGCAAAAACGCGGAGAAGGAGGGAACGGTATGGGAAAATGGTTGTATAGCACCCAAGGTAAACCGATAGCCTTTGTAAAAGAAGAAGAGGTTTTCACTTGTGATGGTCGGCGTATCGGGAAGCTAGAGGGGAAGAAGGTGACGAACAAAGGGTATATTGGTGAAATAGTGAGGGATTACTACTTTGTAAGGAACATTCAAGAACTCCAAGGGCAAAGGCCGCCAACTGAAAATCTACAACATGAATCCATCAAGGAAGTTGCTGGTTGTATGCCGCCCGTATCTTTACCCTGGGGTTATACAGATCTTCGATTCTAGTTTGATTCAAGACAAGTAACGATTCTTCTGTAACAACCCCAGTAAGTTCAGAATCCTCAGTTTGAGAGTGAAAATGTGGCAATGATTTGTGAAAAGTGTCAAATACCAATGGTTAAGGTCGATCGTCGCATAGAGTTGGAAGAACCTGAGTATGAATTGAGCGAAGGACAGGAAGCGGATTATTGGGCGGCCTTAGAGTCTGGTGATACCAGCGAATGGGACTTTGGTGTAATCGAATATGAATGTAAACAATGTGGCTCTAGGATTTGTGAAGTGAATGAAAATGTAAAAAGTTACGACGGCCTAATATGGATGTGGCATGAAAAAGCCAGACAGGGCGATTACTTTTCTAGATTTGTATTTGAATACATTGCTTTCAACGCTTATTTGAAAAGCCGCGTTGTGTTAGAGGCGGTTTCGGATCGGAAGGCGATTCAACGCCTAAAGAGGCACAAGGATTTAAGGAATAAGTACCTAATGCTTGTTGAAAGAAACGGTGAACTTCGCGGAATTTGGAAAGAATTGATGCAGGAGTTGGAAAAAGAACCTTTGCTTAATTCTTCAAGGGATATTGATAGTCCGGAGATGGACAAATGGTGGAATTGTAATGAAGACGATCCGGCTAAAGCTCGAAAATGGAAAAAAGGGAAAATCCATTCTTGGAAGGACTGGATGAATATGGTTGAATTTTGGTATTCCGTAAGAAATAACCTTTTTCATGGCGGGAAAAACCCGGATGTTCAACGCGACCATTTTCTTGTGGAACACGCTTTTAAGACATTGAATGCGTTTATGAAGATGGAAGTTCGACGCTTAGGGGAAGATTTAAAGATTTGAAAGGAGTGAATTGATGATTTTTTATCAATTTGGTCGGGGTGGGTTTATTGAAAACATCGGCCATGGATCTGTAGCCCTAGGTTGCAATAACAAACCGCATGGGAAAAAGGTTATAGAGGAACAAAAACTTGAAAACTTGTTAAGAACTCTAAAAGCCCCAAACTACACAATAGAATGTAAATCTTGTGGAAATACGTATGGGTTCCCCAAAACGGACTTGAAGAAACTTCTCAAAAGTTAATTTTTTGATCTTGTTCTAAAAATCACCTCAGGAATTGTCCCGGGTCTTGATTCATTTCGTCCTTTATCGCGTTGTAGTATCTTTCAACATACCGTTGGATGCTTATGGGAAGAATCTTGGTTGGCGCTCCTTTTGGGAAACGGAGTTTTTTCAACTCAGTTAATCTCTCGATAACAATAGCCTTTAATTCGGTTTGAAGTTGTTTACCCAAACTCTTACTTTGCTCATGCGCGTTGTATGTAACGAACGGAACCAATTTCGTTAATTGCTTGCCCGTCATGAAATTATGATCCCGATCTAAAGAAACCTTTGTTTCATCAAGGGCCTCCACTACAAGCCGAATATTTTTTTCGATTCTTTCGGTGGCTTGATCATTGGTTTTGTTTCTGATGGACTCAATAAACTCATACCTAGGAACTAGTGGGGGTGGTTCACCACCCGTATGCCCGATATAGAAGGTGATGTAGTCGGCGTTATTGCACATATAAACAAATGGGTCGTTTTGGATGTCGACACCATTAAAGTAGGGGGGCTCCCCGCCGTATTGGTTGTAAAACTCCATATCTCTCTCGTAAGCTTTTTGAAAATAGCTCTCCCATTTGTCGTTCGGGAATGTATCGGGTAAGTCGTTAGCTTTTCTAGGCGTATGGTATTCCGTTAGGCTGTGAAATTGTCTTGATACGGCACAGGTCACCCAAAACTTCCCATCTTTGTTCTTATTGGGGAGAGAGGCCAAAAGGAATGTCATGGCGGCGTTGTCGGTGATATGAGCTGATCTCGTTAAATCCCATGTTGGATCAATAGGCTCGCCCAGGGTTTTTTTGGAACCAAACGAGATGTACCAATTCACCGCTCTTGAAAAAACCTTCAATTGGGTACTTTTCACTGCGCCTGCAAAGACGGGAGTAGAAGGCGATACCATTATTTTTTGCAAAATTTGGCAATAGCCACGAATGCCTTCTCGGACCATGTCCCCGTAACTGTTTGGCAGTTTGTAATGTTTAAATTCACGTTCTTGAGGCGTTACGGTGCCGTCACGTATATGGACAGTCGGTTGAGGCAACAAGTCACCGTTTCCGATAGAACGCGCCGATCCGTTAAAAATTGAAGAATCGACCCTAAGTTGAACAACATCCACGGCGCACTTAGCCATGTGTTCATATTGGGATTCTGACAAATCGGGGAAGAGAAGAGGCGTTAATACCATTCCACGGTTTGATGGGTCTTCGAGGGCCGATCTTGTCATTGGTATGCAATGATAAGGATGCTCTATACGTTTTTTATCGGCTTTAGCTTGTTCGATGTAGGCAACGCTATTGTTGAAGGTGACGTAATCTTGTTCGTAGTCATCCGCATAATCCTTGGCGGTAGTAAGACTTAAAACGCCAGCATGAATACTTCCGTCACTACCAACAACAGACATTCTTTGCCTTCTCGGGTTGCCGCGTGATTCGGAGACATCGTATTCGCTGATGAATGTTTTTCCGTGGACTCTCTTTTTAATGATCTCCTTTGTTTTTGAGGCGTCAAATTTTATTTGTGCAGAAGGATTCTTTAGATTTCTGACCTCGGTAATATCTAAAGCATCCAGGGGGATACTAAGGCCGCGGTAAGCCAAAATGTCCAGTTCCTCGATTTCGATAGCAATGCGAACCTCCATCGCGGAGTCACGTATGTCCTTATCACGGAATAAATCCAAGTCCTGTTGAAGAAGCCGCACTTTGTGTTCGATCATTCCAAAGAATATTTCTACCGGGTCTTCCTTTGTCAGGGCTTCAGCGGCTTTTCGTAATGTAGACACTTGTTTTTCGGCGTAATAGTCCAAGGCGTCGATTGAAAAGGCTATGGCATCGGCAGGGGAAAGGGCAGTTAGCGACTCATAGATGTCGTCCAAAGTCCTTGGATTTTCCATGCTCAAGTAGGGCGCTATGGTAAAGAGTTTGCCTTTTTCTGAATTTTCTCCGGCCTCCATTAGTTTGCCGGCATCTACCATGCGTTGGATAATTTTGTGGTAGGCCTGGACAGACACAGAATCTTTTAATTCTTGACTGACAATGTCATAGATTTCCCGAATGGAGGCCGCCAAGTCCGGTTTTGACTTCAAATGCCGAACAATGGCGTTCTCTCTGAGGCTGACAGTGATTTCCTTAGACATTTAGCGTTCCTTGAGCAGGACCTTCTTTAGAAAGAGGTTTTTTACCAACCCAGCCCCTTTTTGCGAAGTCTGGCCAGATATCAGGAGTCTTGCCGCCGTGAGTTGTTTGTCTCTTTTTGATGTCAATCATGGTGGCGTGTTTAACTGTTTCAGCGGAGCCCGTAACAATACAAGTCCCGATAGGCATCTTGGGAAGCTGTTTTACTAACTCCTCCGATGCGTCGGAAAAGACCCCTCGCAATGAGTCCAACTGGTCGGCTTCGATTGCGTGTAGGAACCGAGTGAGCAAGCGTTTAAGAATCGAACGGTCAACGTCACTAGGGCTTTGTGTCGTTAGAACTAAACCGATCTTGTAATGGCGACCGATACGGGCAATTTCCCTAAGAACTTGAGTGCTAATAGAATCTTCTTCATGAGCCGGGGCAACCAAGTGAAATTCGTCCATGCTGAAGATGATGAAGGGAAGTTTTTTGGCATTGGCTAAGCGTTGAAGGTCTCGAGCGATGGACGCTACTATTAACCTGATGTCGGAAACCAGCAGACCCCGGCAATCGATGTTGATAATTGCACCGGGCTTTATGGCCGACTCCCAATCAAAAGGCTTTCCAATATACGGGAGGCGTTCAAGGCTCCCGGCCCTCATCTTGGCTGGGTTCTTTGTTACTGGTTTATCCATTTCCAGTTCAGGTGCAACGGAGTCGATCTTTTTAACTAAATCATCGACGGTAAAGAATTCCCCCTTTGACAAGGTTCGTTCTTTTAAAAGTTTTTCGTGAGCATAACGGATGAGGACTTCGATATTGGTCCCACTGTGAACACCCGGAATAGCGTCAATAACGTCTTCGGAGGTCAGGGCGCTCAAAGGAAGGGTGAAGCCATCTTTTCCGGGAACAAGGTTTGTCCCGCCCAGTTCATTGGTTGCGTCAACCATTTCCCCCATAATATCGACGTTGATTTGAGGGACACCAAATCGCCAAAGTTCCTCCGCTAGGACCCCACGGGTGTAGCTTTTCCCGGAACCGATACCACCGACAATTAGGACGTGTCTTTGAATCACGTTTTTGTTTAGAACAACCTCGATGTTACTGTTCCCGTGGATTGTCCCAATGTGAATACCGTTATCTGGGTTTGGGTCCAATCCCATTGTTTTTACAATGAGTTCAGGAGTGGCGTCTAAAACGACAGCACCAGATCTGGGAAGGGTTTCAACAGACCTGATTTTTTCAACTTCGCCCTTGGTATTTAAAACGGCTTCTTCTAAAGGCTCTATCTCGACGACTCTGTAAATGACGGTTGATTTTGATTCATCAGGGTATCGGCTACCAATGGGCAAGACTTCGCGTAATTTGGAACTTTGGGCGTCTTCGTGGGGGTTAAACTCTCTGACGTTCTTAACACGGGCCAAGATCAGGACGGCATTTTTTTGGTTATCGAGGGCTTCAACAGCAACCATCCGGCCGGAGGTAGTAACTTTGCCGGAGTTGAGCCGAAAGTGTTGGAGCATCAAATTGGGGGTACTGTCGGTACTGATTAGGCTCCCCAGAATGATATTGGTTTCTTCGGGAACCTCTACTGGTGCCGATTCTTCAACATTGGTGGGTTGATTAGACATTTAGCGCCTCCTGTTAACCATTAACCAGATAATGGTTAATAATAACGCGAAAGCCTAATCTGTCAAGAAGCCAAATTGAAAAGATCGTTACATATCGAAAAAGCCAACGTTTTGGCCAATTTCTTAGGGAAGGCGTTACCAATAATTCTGCGCTTGTCGGCCTGCCAGCCAGAAAATTTAAACCAATCCTCAAAGCCTTGAAGTCTGCTTGCCTCGCGCAAGGTTAAAGTCCTGTTTTGTTGGTAATGAATAAAGCGACCGCAACCAGGGTTATGAAAATTTCCTGTAATTGTTCGAGATAAACCGAGACGGTGAAGGCGCCCATATGCTTGAGAAAAGTAACTTCGAGAACGTCCTCTGTGGGTTCGCTTTGCAAACTCGACTCCACCCTCTGGAACTTTTGAGATACGCTTTTTCATTTGAACGGAATGGCCCCAAGACAAATGCTCTGTGATTTCATCAACAGAACCCTTTCGCATTTCTCTTTGGTAGTCATTTTGAGGGGCGGTCAAATAGCGCTGATCTCCACTTCTTAAAGAGGGAAGATCGGACAAAGCTTCTTCTAGCGTAACCAAAGGTTTCAATTTTAAATATTTCTGAAATATCTTTTCCGAGGATTTAAGTCTTCGGCCATGTTGGTTTTTGATGTTTGCGTACCAGCCGAGAGCTTTCTCAAAGGTTTCAATTTGATCGGTTCTTAAATATTTCCTTTGAGAGTAAGAATAAATTTTCATATCACCGTAATGTGTAGGAGCGGGCGGTTTTGGCTGAAGTCCGATACTGTTGTGATATCCAATAACGACTGCTCTTTGGCGTGTTTGAGGTAGACCATACAGGGCACAATTCAAAACACCTGACCATATCTGATATTTTTTCTGTTTCGCGAATTCATCAATCAGTTCTTTATATTTGGCCTTTTCTAAGACTTGGGGAACGTTTTCGAGGACAAAAACCTTCGGTCTTATAAAATCAACGTAGTTAAAGAATTCGTATATGAATCGGTTTCTGTGATCCCAAGGGCTTCTTGTGCCAGCCGCACTAAGTCCTTGGCAAGGTGGACATCCCAAAACTACAAAAGGCCTGTTGTTACCGGTTTGATTTAAAAGTTTTCGGGGAGAACTTTTTCTAATGTCTTCGTTAAGGTATTTTACGTTAGGGAAATTTAGTTTGAATGAATCGTGCGCCGAATGATCGATGTCGATTAATCCCTGAATAAAAAATTTACGAGTTTCTTGAAATCCCTGCGCCAGTCCGGCTATCCCTGCGAAGATTTCAATTACGCCATATTTTTCCAAAATTAGTACCCTATTGAGATTTTTTGTTTAATCCCCATTTTATTTTTAATTTTCGGACTGCTCAATGAATAACTCTTTGTAAATCCATAAAAGATTGTGGTCCGCGATATTGTCATTATTCCGTTACTGATCTTCGAAAAAAACCGCGGTTACCTCGAGGATCTCCACGATCTATATGTCCTGGTCGGGCGGTTTTCAGGTCGTTTAGAAAAGGTCTTGGAAAATCTGTGAAGGCTTACATTTCAAAACCCTGGCTATTTTGACGACTTTTTCCAAGGTGATGTTGCGAACGCCCCGCTCGATATATCCCACGTAGTTGAGATGAATGTCGGCTTTTTCGGCCAATTCCTCTTGGGTTAGTTCGGCCTTCTCGCGAAGCCTTCTGACATTTATTCCGAATTGTTTAACAATCTGGCTTTTCATTCTACAGATTAAAGCCAAGTTGGACTAATTAATTAACACACTATGTGTTGCAAAACATCTAGTGTGGCCTTCTTCAATTCGAAAATCTCTAAATATTCAATTGAATGATCGTTCTGAACAAAGGTTTCATTTAAATCCTGGCGGCTTTTACAATATATTTATAAACACACTATGTGTTGTATTTATTGGGAAGGAGGAAGTCATGGATCGTAATAAAATTTATCTGTTGGTGGCAATTTTCATTTTTGTGTCGGTGCCTTTTAAAATTTTTGCTTACGAGAGTTCGGCGCAAGTGAAAGGCTGGATGCAAAATCTTCAAGATCATATCGACGAACTTCGAACCGAGTTAAAGATGAAACAGAAAAAACTGGCGGAAGGACAATTCGCGAACTCCGATGAAAAAAAGAAATTGGAAAATGATGTTCGGTACCTTTCGGAAGTGTGGATACCTAAAGAAGAAAAACAGATGAACGAATATAAAGTCGAATATGAGGAGAAAATAAAACAGGAAAATTTGATTCTGGCTACGCCAACTCCTAGTCAAAATATTAGATTGAAGGTGGTTAGGTTCGAGGGAAATAAGGTTGTAATTGCTGATAGTAATGGAGTAACCCAAACACAGGACTTTGAGCAATTCGATCCTTTGTCGGAAATGCAACCTTTGATGGCAACCTATCAATCGGATTCCGCCGGGAATTCAACCGAGCGAGGGAGATTGGAAATACAGGAATATCAAATCAAAGTTAGGCAAAGCAGCAACAGAAAGGAGCTAGTGGACAACATCTTTTCCCTTCATAGATGGGGAACGGGAAATCCTGACGATGCAAGAATGGTGGAATTAAGAATGGCGCTTTATCAAATTGCGGGGATCAATTTCAAAAAATATGTACTCCTGCACATCGACTACATGAACATGTACCACGAGTTATTGAATTATTCCGGGTCGAAGGCACCAGGGTTCGTTGGAGCCAATAGGACATATCAAAAGTTACAGGACGATCTCAAAAAATGTCTTCTGACTTTAAAAAATTAAGCCACTAGATGTTGTGGAGGTGGAAAATTCTGTATTAGATTCATCTTTTAAATCGGCACCACATATAGACGATGAATTTTTTTCATCTGAGTCTTCGAAATGGATCGGCCTTGACGATGTGCGGCGATAAACATATAACCTGACTAGGTTCTCAAGTTAGTCTGATCGCATAGAATTGTTGTCCTCCCTAGAATCCTTCTCCCTAACAAATCCAAAAAGAACTGAATTGGTCGGTTCAATTCAAACGGTTTTTGGTTTTGGCTCCAAACGACCCAACCCAAGCTCTCATCGAGCGTGTCCGCACCTACTGGAAATCCAGGTTCGGCCTCGACATCACCCCGGAATGTGCCAGGGAGATCGTCGAGGGCATGGCTGAGTTAGCCCAAATCCTCCACCGCATGGAATCGAAGTCGGCCAAGTGCAAGGAGGAAAAGCATGAGTCAGGGGAACCTGAAAAACTCAGCGCTTGAGTATGCCCAGATGGGCTGGCAGGTCATTCCGCTTCACAATCCTATAGATGGAAGATGCTCCTGTGGAAAATCTGATTGTGGGAGCGTTGGGAAGCATCCCCGAACGCCACATGGGTTGAAGGACGCCACCAAGGATCTTGCCATCATCGAAAATTGGTGGACCCGCTGGCCCGAAGCCAACATCGGTGTCTGTACGGGTCGAGCAAGTGGGTTGGTGGCCTTGGATGTGGACCCAAGGCACCAAGGGAATGAGTCCCTATATGAGGTCGTCGAAAAGTATCGTGATTTGCCCAACACGGTTGAGTCAAAGACAGGTGGAGGGGGCAAACATATCTTCTTTAGGCGTCCTAGCCGTGAAGCCCATGTAGGGAACAAGGCCAACCTTGGCGATTGGCCGGGGTTAGATGTTCGAGCGGACGGAGGGTACGTTGTAGCCCCACCTAGCCTTCATGCCAGCGGTGGAACCTACCAATGGGAACCGTTTTTCGCCCCCGGAGAAGCTGAACTGGCTCCAACTCCCGAATGGTTGCTCAAGTTGATTGAAGGGAAAAAGGGGAAGCAGGACACGGGTGAACCAACCCCTAAAGACAATAGTATCCCCGAAGGCAACCGAAACGACGCCCTTTTCAGGGTGGCTTGTTCCATGCGGCATAAGGGAATGGGCAAAGAAGCCATCCAAGCGGCGCTTAAGGCTGAGAACCAGGAGAAATGCAACCCGCCGTTGCCTGAATCCGAAGTTGAGGGCGTGGTTGAAAGTGCCATGAAGTACGATCCTGATTCAGATGAAGGCAAACAGGCTCCCGAGAAGCAGAAAAAGATCTATACGGCTTCCTTTGAAGGGTTAGTTGATGTGGTGGAAGATCAGGGGGCGACGGCCTTTTTGGTCAAAACCGAAGGGGCCTTGACTATCCAACCAAAAGTTGAAATTGACGGTCAAATATATGACCCGCCACCAAAAAACGAATTGATGTGGCTCCTCCCAAGAGCCACGGAGGTCATAAAGCACTTTCAAGTTTTAGCACCAGCCAAGGAACTTGATGGGGCTTTGTATGAAGACCTACTGGCTTATCACCGGTCGATTTCGGAGCTCCCGAGCGAAGGCCATTACCACCTGATCTCAGCATGGGTGATGCATACCTACCTTTTAGAAGCCTTTCAGTACAGCCCGATCCTATGTTTCTTTGCGGTGCCGGAACGGGGAAAGACCAGGACAGGCAAAGGGATCACCTATGTCGTCTTTAGGGGCATCCATGTTGAGTCCCTTCGGGAGGCGAACCTTTTGCGATACGCGAACGATCAAAAGGCAACCCTGTTTTTTGATGTGAAAAACTTTTGGAAAAAGGCGGAAGCCAACCAAAGCGAAGACGTCATCCTGCTCAGGTTTGAAAAAGGGGCAAAGGTGGCGCGGGTTTTGTACCCGGATAAAGGGGCGTTTAAGGACATGAAGCACTTTGAAGTTTTCGGACCTACCCTCATTGGGACCAACGAAAACGTCCATCGGATTTTGGATACCCGTTCGATTCAGATCACGATGCCAGACTCGGGAAAGGTCTTTGAGAGGGAAGTAACCCCTGAAGCGGCATTGGAATTAAAAGAGCGGCTTTTAGCCTTCAGGGCCCGCCATCTTGGCCACGATTTGCCCCAGGTCGAAAAAGTGGCCAGGGCCAGGTTGGGTGACATATTAAAGCCTCTTCACCAGGTCATTCGCTTGGCTAAGCCCGAATACGAACCACAGTTCATGGACTTGGTTAAACAAATCCAGGCTGAAAAGTTGGTCGATAAAGGCGAAACCTACGAAGGCCAAATCGTCAGGGCAATTCTGAGCCTCGATTCACAACTTGAAAATGGAGTTTTGGCGGTAAAGGCCGTTACCGAGACCTTTAACGAGGAGAGGTCTGAAAGGGAGCACTTAACCCCGAACCGGGTTGGGCGAATGCTTCAAGGGATGGGGTTCCACAGGGGCCGTGTGTCAAACGGGGCGGCGGGGATCATATGGGACCAAAACCTCATTCAACGCCTAAAGGAGACCTATGGGGTGTAACCACCTCAGAAACCCCAGTAACCCAAGGATTAAATGGAACTGAGGCTTCTTACGTTTCTGAGGACATTTTTAACAAGGAGGTGAGGCTTACCAGCGATTGCATAAGTCGTAGCCGTTTATTCAAAAATATCTAAAGGAGCAGTTATGAAAAAGAAAATTGCGGTGAAAAATCTGGGAAAAGAGGCGGTTCTTTACGTTAAGGCCGCTTGCGTGTCGCAAACCGAGCCATTCCCTGTTCTCGGCCAAGTCGATCTGCTTAGGAAGTACGCTAAACGAAATGGGCTAAAGGTGGTGGCGGAGTTTATAGACATCGGTGGCAAAAGAGGTGGCCGCAAGCAATTCCAATTGATGCTGGAATATCTGAAAAGCAGACCTGCCTGCAAGACATTGGTGGCTGAAACCACCAACCGTCTAATTCGAAGTTTTGGGGACTTGGCTGACGTAAGCGATCTCGACGCTGAAATCCACTTTGTCAAAGAGGGGTATCAGTATTCCAAAAATTCTCCTTCTCCAATAAAACTGGCGCTTGGAATGCGAATAATGATGGCGGCGCATTACGGCAACAGCCTTGGGGAAGCAATAAAAGAGGGGTTGAGGCGCAAAGCCGCACGGAGGCGATTGGTCAAAGAGGAAAGGCAACCAGGATTAGCGGCCTGAGTATAAACGACGGTCAACCGTCGGGACTTAAAAGTTCTCGTGGTGAGGTTAAATGAAATGTCTAATATTTGGCATGATGTAAATTATAATAAATTTATTGGAGGGGACGAAAAGAAGGGGAAGAAACAGAATAGGCGGAATTCGATGGACAGGATCGAAAATAAAATTCAAGGTGACGGCCTCTCCGGGAGGGAGGCTGTCATCTACTACCGGGTGTCCTCCGAGGAGCAAGAGGAAGATGGGCGATCATTGCCAGCCCAACTTGATTTGTGTCGAGACTATGCCAACAAGCACAATTTAAAGGTCCTCGAAGAATTTAAAGATGTTGAAACAGCCAAACAGGCTGGCAGAGAAAACTTCAATCGGATGCTTCAATTTTTCAGAGATAGACCTACCTGCAAAATCGTTCTGGTCGAAAAAACCGATAGGCTTTACCGCAATTTAAAAGATTGGATCACTTTAGACGACCTCGGGATCGAACTCCATTTTGTCAAAGAAAACGTCGTTTATTCGGAAAACGTCCATTCAAGTCAGAAGCTTTTCCATGGCCTGAAAGTTTTGATGGCAAAACACTACATCGACAATTTGGGTGAAGAGGTGTTGAAGGGTATGAAAAGAAGGGCGATGGATGGAATATTTCCATCGGCCACCCCAATCGGGTACAGCTACGAGGACAAGAAAATGGTGCCAGATAAGGATTTGGCTCCGCTCGTTTTGTGGCTGTATCGAGAATGTGCCACTAATAAATACTCGAGCAACGACCTTGTGAAAAAGTGCAAGGAGAAGGGATTCAAATCCAAGAAGGGACATTCGCTCACAAAATCCACGATTCTTCATGTCTTGAAAAACAAAGTGTACACCGGGAAGTTCGATTACCTAGGGGTTGAATATCCGGGCAAGCACGACCCAATAGTCCCGGAGGAACTCTGGGCCAATGTCCAAAGGGTCTTGGAGAAGCGGGCGAGTGGAAGAACGCGTTATGTAAAACATAACCTGACTTACTCAAGACTGATTACCTGCGGGGAATGCGGGGGCGTGGTAAGTGGCGACAAAAAAGAGAGATGCGTTGAATACCGTTGCAATCACAACAAAGGGCCTTGTCAACAGCGCTACATCAGCGAAAGGAAGATCGAAGTCCAATTCGTCGACTATTTAAAACGGATTGACATCGGCAATGAAGAATTAAGCATGATGGGTGAAGCGTTAAGGCTAAGCCACGGTGATGAGAAGAAGTTCCGGGAAGACACCGTCACTCGGCTACAGGCCGAGTTTAAAAAGTACGATGACCGAATGGACAAGTTATATGACGACAGGACAAAAGGGGATGTTGGAGAGGATTTTTATTCAAGAAAGATGAAACAATGGCAGGAGGAGCAAAAGCGGATTAGCTCCGAAATCATGGCACATCAAAGGGCAAACAACGCCTATTTGGAAGAAGGGGTAAGAATCCTTAAGGTGGCCTCGAAAGCCTATACCTTGTTCATGGAAGGGGAAGAGGCTGATAAGCAAAGTATTTTGAAGGTGCTATTCGAGGGGGTTACCCTAAAGGACGGTGTTGTTACCCCATCCTTTAGGCCCTTGTTCCTCATGCTCGTAAATAATTCGAGCCAGCAAAACCCAGACTTTCCCAATGAATCTAAGGAAATTGTGTCTGGAGTAAAAAAATGGCTCCCCGGAACGAACGATTTACGAACCGTAAAATTCCTTATAAACCGGTAAATTTAGGCTATTTATCCTAAAACATAACCGGTTTACTTGGAGATTGTTTACTAAGACAATTTACTGAAATATGCCACACCATCAAGTTCTAAAATCCCATGTTCAACACGGCATTTCTCGTTCAAGCGATTTTGGGATAGCCTTTTTTAACAATCCATTAATAGTTCTAATTATTGCTTTGGTTGTCTTTAAGATCGGTATTTTTGCGTATAGAAATCACCGGTTCAAAAAAACGACATATTTCCAAATCACCAAGAATCCCTATTTGTCCTTGGATCGAGGGCAAAGGGGTGAATATTTGATTTATAAAGAATTGCGTCATTACGAAAACCGGGGCGGGAAATTTTTATTTAATCTTTACATTCCCAAAACAGATGAAAGGGCGAACGTTTGGAGAGGGGTCGGCAACACAACGGAAATCGATGTGCTTCTGATTTGTTCTAAGGGACTTTTCGTTTTCGAAAGTAAAAATTTCAGTGGTTGGATTTTTGGAAATGAGGCACATCAAAATTGGACGCAAACATTACCACGGGGACGGAGAAGCAGTCACAAAGAACGCTTTTACAATCCGATTATGCAAAATGCGTCGCACATAAAATATTTGAAACGAATTATTGGGGAAACTCTAACCATGCACTCCATTGTTGTTTTCTCAAATAAATGCACCCTTAAAGACGTTACGGTAAACAGCAAGAACGTAAGGGTTGTTTATCGCCACGCCGTTGCGCCGGTTGTTGAGGGGCTATTCAATCAAGCGTCAACAAGTCATCTTACCGAAACAGAAATAAGCAACATCTATAACCAGCTTTTTCCTTATACGCAGGTTGGCGATGAGGTGAGAACGAGACACACATTGTATGCACGAGTGCATTCCGGAGATAATTCATAAAGACGTTTTGCCGTCTTTAATCCAAATTTAATCTCTCCAGTTTAAGCGGTTTTACCTACTCTCTTTTTAAATTAGCCTACTTGTGTTATGTCGAAACCGAAATATCTCATTACTTTTGTGGTCCTACTATTTACAACCGGAAGTTCTTCTTTGTTAAGCCACCCAATTAATTCTTGAACATTTGACTGGCCAAATTCATTTAGTTTGTAAGTTGGGTTATAAATAAGATTTGCCATGCGCTCTTCGATATTGTCTTCCCCGAAAAGTAAATAAGTTAAAGACTCTCTAAGTCTTTTTGGATCATTCGCTTTTAAAAATTCATTTTTCCAAGAAGCCATCCCGCCTAAAAAGAATCGGAAACGATCATGGAAAGAGTGAGCCGAGCATAAGGCGTCAAATAATTGATCGTCTACCGATTCCGAAATGGATTCGGGAGTGGAAAAAACGATTTGAAGTTTGGGATAATTTTCTTTGACTATTTTTTCTTCAAAATGCGGCCAAGGGGTAATTAACCACTCGAGAATAAGGGGTTCTATCAGTTTTTTTTGGTCTTCGCTATTTAGGAAAGGTGTAGACTCCCAGTTTTCGCCATAAGCATATTTTTCTCTGACGAAACTAATAAAAGAATCAATTTCCAATCTAAGTGGAATATTTCCTCGAATGATTTTTCTTTTGCCAACGTCTTCATAAATTTTTCGAATTATGTTGAAAGCGGTCACGAACTCCTGATAAGTTTTGCGAAATCCCTCTAAAAAAATATTTTCTTTTGTTTGCTTATATTTATCTTTGATGATGTCGCCTGCGAAAACTCTTCCGAGTTTGCTGATAATTTCCTGTTCGGCTTTATTTTGTTGGGCCATAGTCTGGCCAAGTTTTGTAACTATGGTTTTGTATTCGTTTAAAGTTGCCCTGGTAAGCACCTTAGCTTGTGCCCAATATTCGGAAAACAATGAAGCTAATTCATTAAGCCTTGTGTCGTCCGATCCGATGGAAACAACAACCTCTTGATTTGAATGAATGGCGGCTTGAGTCAAATTAGCTGAACCAACTAGGGCGATTTGGTTGCCAAAAATGTAAATTTTGGGGTGAAAAGCAGTATCGGTGAAATAACGTAATTCAATGCCGGGTGTTTCCAGAAACTTTTCAAGGGCGGCTGGTTGGGTAGGAAATCCCAAACGCACAATTAATCTTACATGACAGCCTTTTTGTAAAATTCTTTCTACAACTTTTGATTCAGTAAAGAAAGCAACAGCTATATAGACGTTGCAGGGTTTCGCGGTAAAGGAGTCAATGGCATTTACTATGTAGTCTTTACGGGAATTTCTGTTTGTAAATAAACCTAAATTTTTATCAAGTGTACCCATTGATGATGACCTTAAATTTATAAATAATCGGAAATGTTTATCTGACTCGGAAACGCGGTTGGATCAAAATATTTTTCGCGAGCCAACATTAATTTGTTTTGATCGTTAATTATTGAATATTGAATACCTTCTCTTTTACAAACATCTTCTATGAAATTAGAAACTTTTAATGAAGCCAATTTGCTTATTAAGTTTCTATGTTTTTCACAAACTTCCTTTGAAAGTTTTGGGTCCGATAACAGGGTTTCGAAAAGGGAACTTAATACCGGGTTCCAATCGACGTCAAGGCCGTCAATAAACAGTAATTCTGACCAACCAGTTCCGAGTTCCCGTTTTATTCGTGAGTAATCTTCCTGATATTGATTAATTGTATTGTTTAAGTTTTTAAGTAAATATTGGTAATCGTGAATTGCCAAAGTTGCTTTGAATTCCCGCTTTTCCGCATCGTAGTATTTTATTAAGATTTCTCCACAAGACCTTGCGGTTGAATTTAAAACACCTGCGAGCAAGACACCTGCGGGGCAAATGGAATTAAAGGCAACCTTTTCTTCAGGGAGGAAGTATTTCGCAAAATCTACCTGGTCGTAGATTTTTTGGCGTCCATCAATTGCCATGATGTATGAAAATTTATACATCCTCATATATAGTTTCTCAAAAGCTCCCAATAAGCGTAAATCCGGCCTACCCTCAAACCCAGTAATTATTAAATCAATCCAATCATCTAGAATTTCTTTGACTGGTTTTTTGGCGCTTCCGCCATCTGGAAGTGGGTAATTGACTTCTGTAACCCCCCTATGAATCAGAACTTTTAAGAAAAAAAGAACATTAGGAAAGTATGAATAGGGAATAAAACGGAGTTCTCGAAGGAGAAGTTTATGAAAGAAAAGGTATTGTTCAGCGCTTTTGTTTTCACCGCGAAACGCTTCGGTCATTGCGACGGCGGCCTTATCAATTTCACCCATTGTAAAACCGGTAAATATTGTTTCAACGAGGTCGTTTAGCCTTTGTGAAGAAACGAATTTCTGCCAAGCTTCTGAATTTGCAAGGGCTTCTTTTGCGTAATTTCTTCGGAAGTTTTCCAATATCGTTGGTCGTATTTCATAACAGGCTTTTTTAACTTCAGTTAGAAATTCAGAAATTCTTTCCAAGCTGATTTCTGCAGAAAGAATACCTTTAATGTGTTTTATGACATTTGTTTTTAAATGTGGAAGTAGCTGGGTGGACCCAAGTATCGAGTCAACTTCCATGAATCTTGTTTTTAATTCATGGTTTCTTAAAGAAAGGATGGGTGTAAGGTCGTCGTCCAGAGTGTCTCTGTCGTAAATATTGAAATACCATCCATTGGAAACGACAAAATACTTACAATTTACTTGGTGATGATGTGAATAGAAAAAAGCTTGCGAAATAGCCTCCTCAGCGATTGGAGGCGGGTTTGATCGGTCAGAACATCTTCCTTCTTTTGCGTCAATTAACCAAAAATATTGTTTCCGAATACTAAAAAGATAATCAAGTTGAACTCGGTGGGAACCGACTTGTAAAAAGAGTTTGTGTAATTTGAAAGACTCTTCTCGGGAACGGAGTAATCCAACTCTTTTCTGTAACCAAGAATTGTTAAGATCGGAACAAGGAATTCCTCCCTAACATCTGCTTCCGTGTAATTGGAAAAATCTAAACTGGATAGACGTTCTAACTCTTTAAGTTCATCAGTGGTTAATGGAGGCCGATATTTTTTCATTTGTCACCAGTTAAAACTGAAAATCTAAAACACAAAATACAATGTTTCTACTCTTTTCCTTTTTTTCCCCAGGGCAGAAAATCCAAAATAGAAGAAGTTTCGAAACTTCTTTTCACAAACATTTTCAATACATGCGTGAAACCCAAAACTTTACTATCCAGAGAGAAGCCGAAAAAGATACTTTGCCCATCTTGAAGCGAGCTGGTAGTTTCCGTTGCCCTTTGGTTCGCTTGCGTTATTGGGACTACCATTGAACCAGCCGATTCTATCTTGTCTTTTTCGTAATACTCCCCGCGTATCAGCAGATATTTAGGACTCGCTTTTTTGATCTCCAACAACAAGATTATTTTTTTATATTTCTTGTCTTCACTTATCGGCGGGTTTTCCTTTCGGATAAGATCCAAAACTTCCTCTTTGGATTGTTGCGGCCCCGTTTCCGATTGAATAAGTTCGTTGCCCATAATTAAAACCCCCATTAGAAATATGTTTTTAAAATGGCTTTGACTTTTTCGGGCTTATTTTCCAGGTCGTGTGCCCAAAACCTTAAGACCCTCCAACCCTTTCCCCGTAAGTACCGCGTAATCTTCAAATCCCTTTTCCGATTGGTCTCGATTTTATTGCGCCAGAAATTATTCTTGAGATTGCTTTTCCAGCGGGGATATTGCCAACCGTGCCAAAAATCACCGTCGATAAAAATGCACAAACGATCTTCTTTAAATACGAAATCGGGTTTTCCCCGAATGTCTTTGGCGTTAGTGGTGAACCTTCTTTTGACGGTTTTTCTTAAATAGAATCTGAAGCTTTTTTCGAGCCCCGTGTTTTTCGACCGGATTCGGGACATTAAGGCCGATCTTTTTTCTTTGGTTATTCTGTCGGGCATGATTTTTTGGAGGGGAACAAAGCCGAATTTATTTATTGGTTTTTATATAACCCCTTAGGTCTTCCTTTGAAATTTGGTCCGCCGGCAAAAGCTTGTAGTGCTTTTCCTCGATAACTTTTATGTCGCTCCCGACAAGGGCCAATTCGAACATAGCGATTAGGTCGCCAGCGAGGAATTGAGCGGCAATTGGACGGCAGATCAATTCGGGGAATTTTTCGCCGCAACAGGCTATGTCTTGCTTGGTTTGGACGGTTCCGATTTGGTCTTTTCCGCCTTTAGCCTGGACGGGAACTATGAATTGAGCCCCATTCCGGTTTACCCCGACGTAAATTTCATCGATTTCGATTTGGCCTATTCCTGTTACCGTGGTTCGAAGGTGGTTTTGAAGGGAATAGGTCGTTATCCCAAGGAAAATATCGATTAGTCGGTTGTACCGGACCTTCGCGAGAAGGGCTTGTTCGTCGCTTAAGGCGTATTCGCCAATGATTTCGGGCGTCGAATCGGGAATCTTTATTTGGATTAAGTCCGATCTTGGGACTATACGGCTAACTTTACTTAACTTGAATTTATAGGTCGCATGACCAGCCAGCTCGATTGTCCAAGTTTCCCCTGCCGTCGCCGTTTCCGAAATTTCCTCGGGAAGGTCCTTCCTGAACCGGTAGGAATACAGAAGGTCCCCTAGGTTTTTCGGAAGATCGACTTTGAGGGCCTTGGCGACCTTTTCGAGTTCGGTTCGGTCAAAGGAGAATTCCTTTTTCCCCTTTTTGTGATGCCGTTTAAAGATTTCGACGATGATCGAATCGTACCTGTTGGTTTTAGGCATAAGCGAGTTCTTTCTCCGTTTTCCGGGTTCGAGGCTCTATTACGTGGGGACTAACCCCATACCTTCGGGCGGCTTCCCCCATCGTCAGGGAAAGGAGTTTTTCGTCGCCTAAAAGCCGTTTGCCCTTCGGTTTGAGGGTTTTGATTCCGAGGGCTTTCGCGACTTCCCTGGCGACGGCTTTTCCGAGCATCGGCGGAACCGAGTTTCCGATTTGCCGGAAACCATGCCATTTCGTCACGTGGAACCTGAACCAATCGGGATAGGAATGGAGCCTTGCGGCTTCCCGCACAGTAATACAACGGGGCTGGAACGGGTGGATCGGCCGGGGGGAAGTGAACGCCCCCCGATTGCTCGCCGTACCGGCGCGAAGAGTATTGCAAACGCCGTCGGGATCGAGTTTGAAGAAACGGCTTATCGGTTCGGTGGCCCCCCATTTGGCTTTCAGGAAACGGACGGTTGATTCCTTCGTGTGCGTCGTTAAAAGGCTCGAAGTCAGAACGGAAGGGTCGAATTCCCGTTCGTAGGAGTAATCCTCGGAAGAATTCGACGTTCCCCTCAATACCTTCGCGTAATCGCTGGCCGCCCCGAACTTGGCGCGTACCGAATCCCTATCGAAAAGCTCGGGGAAGTTCCGGACATTGGGTAAATCCGATATTGCGTCCTTAACGGTTGGGCAGGGCGGGAGGTTTAGGAGATTCGCAGATTTTTGAAGGGCTGGATAGGTGGCCGGATGGGGATAAAGGGTAAGGTAAGGCCCTTCCGACCGCCGATAAGGAACAGCCTTTTTCGGTGTTGGGGAACCCCGTAGTTGGAGGCATCGAGGACTTGATAGGGTTCAAGAACGTCGTACCCGTTTTGCTTGAATTCGCGGATTACCCGTAAGAGAAGTTTTTTGTGCTCACCTATGGTTATTCCGGCCACGTTTTCCATAACGAAGTATTTCGGCTTCAGTTCGAGGACCAAGCGGAGGAAATGGGAAATAAGCATATTCCGGGAATCGTCGAATTCCCGCTTGCCTATCATGGAAAAGCCCTGGCAGGGAGGGCCACCGAAAACCACATCGATTTCTCGGTTGCCGATCTCGGACCTAGACCGGACTTCCTTCCCGCTTAACTTTTCGACACTTTCGCAAATTACGCTCCAAAAGGGGAAATTGAACTCGTGCGTCGCGCAATGGATGGGATCGAGTTCGACAGCGGCCATTACGTCGAACCCGGCTTTCTCGAAGCCTAAGGTCAAGCCACCGGCTCCCGCAAAAAGGTCAACGCCAACGGGTCTATTGTTCGTTTTCATGAATCAGCCGTTCGGTTCCTTAAGGTTTGGAAAAGGCGTATTTGTCCGGCATTTTACATCAAAACAAGTTGCATGGGCCACAAAAAAGAATACACTCGTATACCTTTGGTTCTAACCGTCCGAAAGAATGCATTCTTTCCCAAGAATGATTCTTAAGAATCATTCTTACCCAAGAATACGGGGTAACAGCCAGGAAAATATGGGTTATTAAAACCATTCTTAAGAATCAAGAATCCAATCTTAAGAATGGGGTTAAGAATCCTGGATTCTGATTCTGAATGTGATTCTGAGGGCCAAGCTAACCCATTCTGACACCAGAATGGTTAGTGGGGAATTTGTTCTTTTCCTGCGTTTTAGACCTGAATAAACCCAATCTGACATTCTGAATCAGATTCAGATTACCAGATTGGGAATCAGAGTACGGTCCCAACCCGGTTTTCCTTGGGACGAACCTTCAGGCCGATCTAAACGTTTTGCGAACCCCGGTTTCCTTTTTCTTTTGCTTATCGACGAGGTAAAGTTTTTCAGGTTGGATGCGGCGCAATGCCCCGGCCCAAAGTAGCCCCATGATCCGCTCGGTGCGCTCTTTGGCCTCGCTTGTCTCGATTGGAACAAGCCGTATTTCCACCACGAAGGGACTTTTCTTTTTATGTCCATTGGGCAATCGCATAAACGGACTATATCGGATTTATGCCCATTGGTCAAGTGTGTGATATGATAGGACAACTTTAGTTTGGAGGTGGCCGCCGTGGGAGTGTCACTGGAGAAAAGAGAGGAACCGAAAGTTCCCGAGAGTTTCATAACACTGTTCCGGGAATCCCTGGAGAAGTCCGGTTTTACCGTCGTGGAAGTCGCCGAGAAAGTGGACTTATCCCAAAGCTACCTTTCCCGCCTCTTGAGCCGGGAAAGGGGATTGCCCCCGGATGAGAAGATTATTCAATTGGCTAAGGCCCTTAAGATTGACCCCCCCGAGGCTTTATTGGTCGCCGCCGGTAAATTACCGGCCACCAAGGGACACGTGGATTCCTCGAAGATCGACGAGAGCCTAAGGAAGATCGAGGAGTTATCGAGGGAATCAAAGGCCATAAAAGAAGCGGCCAAGAAAAACGCGGTAGTCGCCACCGCGCTAGTGGGAATCTTGGGGCTCGCCGGTCTGATATTAGGGCTAGTGGCCCTCTATAAGAAAATAACGAAAGGGCTTGATGAGAATGAAGCCTGAGAAAGTCCGTTGCGGGCTGTATGTAAGGGTTTCCAGCCGGAACCAATTGGAGACGGAATATAACTCCCTTGAGACCCAAAGGGAAAAGCTTGAGGCCTATTGCAAGAGCCAAGAGGGTTATGAGGTTTTCAAGGTTTACGAGGATGGGGCTTTCTCGGCGGACAGCATGGATAGGCCAGCCCTCCAAGG
>JAJPJW010000054.1 GCA_021324075.1 Pseudomonadota bacterium
TCCAGAACTTCGCCCAGGTTTGGCGGCAGGTGACCGACTGCGTGAAGGCCCTCTTTTACACCGGCGACGACCGCTCGGACATGAACGTGGAGGGGGACCCCTTCTTCGACTACCACGCCGCGGTGCTGGCCTTCGCCGGGCTCATCTTCGTCCTGGCCAAGCCTTCCCGGGACAAGATCTTCCTGGTCCTTTGCGCCATGACCGGAACGGCGGGCCGTATCCTGACGGTGGACCCCACCAGCGCCAAACTGCTGGGGGCCCTGCCCGCGCTCCTGCTGTTGCCGTCCTGGGGATTGGCCACCTGGCTGAACGCGGCCTTCGACGGATCCTGGAAACGGAAATGGTTCGGCGTCCTCCTGGCGGGGTGGATTGTCGCCTTCGTGGCCTGGGAAGGGCAGGGAACCTTCCAGCGCGTTTATGATAAATGGTGGAACCTGATCCGGCCCGACATCCTGGTCTCCCACGAGATCACGGCCCAGCTTCCCACCAAGCGGGTCTACATGGGCGTCTACAACGGGATGGGCTATGCCTCCCCCGCGGTGGAGGGCGTCATCCACGACGGAGAGCCCCTTTACCTGTTGGATAAGAGCAACATCATCGACGTCCTGCCGGGTGAGCCGCGCAAGGACCTGGCGGTTATCATCGCCGGTTTGGACCGGGAATGGGCCCCGCTCCTCAAGAAGGACTTCCCCAAGGCCCAATGGATCCCCCAATGGG
Source organism: Pseudomonadota bacterium (assembly GCA_021324075.1). Classification (GTDB taxonomy): domain Bacteria; phylum Oederibacteriota; class Muellerivitia; order Muellerivitales; family Muellerivitaceae; genus JAJPJW01. Next base: position 718 of record JAJPJW010000054.1, read on the forward strand.
AGTATTACCAGAGCAAGGCCGATGTCCCGGCCCTTTACGACGTGGTCATCAGCGCCTCGGATATCCCTGAAAAGCCGGGCAAGCTCTTCTCCTACCGCGTGGTCCCGGACAAGAAATGGGTCCGCCGCGTTTACGCCACTTATTTCGGATTGGGCCGCGGCATGATCCAATATGAGGACAGCAGCGCCACCTTGAACCCCTTCCCGCCCGGCATGGGCGCCCACTCCGCCGCGGGCGAGGGCGATTGGGAGGCACCCGCCGACGGCGATTACACCTTTTCGGTGAACAGCCCCAATCCCATCCAGATTTGGATTGACGGCAAGAAGGTCCTTTCCTCCATCATCGCCGACTGGGTCCAGCCCAAACCCGTTTCGGCGACGGTTTACCTAACCAAGGGCCCCCATCACGTGAAGTTCCTGACTTTCATGCGGGTGGACGCCTGGTTCGACCGGGTGACCATCCAGGATTCCAAGACCGGCTATAAGGCGGTTTTGGGCGAATAAGCGTTTGAAGAGAGGATCCAGATGGCGTCCCGAAAGAAACCGTCGAAAACCAAGGCTGCAGTGAAGAAGCCCCGGGCCGGCGTGAAAGCCGCCCAGCGGACAAAAACCCCGGCTTTCCTGGCTTTCCTGGACCCCGTCTTGAACCCGTCCTCCTATAGCAAAGAGAAATACGGCGGCCTCTTACTGGCCTTCCTGGCGGTCGTGGCGGGCCTTTTGGCCCTGCCCAATTACAACCTCCTCTTTTTTCCCGGCAATGCCTTCGTCAAGAACCAGATCCAGTCCTTTCCACCTTCCAACATCTTTGCCCATCTTCCCTCCACTCCCCTGATCTTCCTGGGCTTCCTGGCCCTCATCCTCCTCTTCCGCATGATCCCCCCGGTGGGGGAAGGCGCCTGGGACATCCCGGTTTTGCCCGCCCGCATCGCCTTTTGGTTTTTCATGGCCGTGGGCGCCTATTTGCGCCTGGAAAACCCGACCCAACCGGTGGGTTTTTTCTGGGACGACCATTACACCATCGACTCGGACATCCGCAACCTGCTGGACTTCCACAAGTATTATTTCCTTTTCCCCGTGGGCTGGCGCGAGCCCCTCTTCCCCTACCTCTCGGCCTTCCTCTGGCTTTTCAACCCCCAGGCCACCGGCCAAGTGGTGGTGCTCTTGGCCGATACGATCTTCGACCTCACGGCCCTCTGGCTTTTTTACCTGATCGGCAAGGAAATCGGCGGCCGCCGCATGGGCCTGCTGCTGCTGGCCATGGGCTCCATCTGCAAGACCATGGTGATGGTGTGCCGGTTCGAATACGGCAACGACACCTGCGTGCTGGGCAGCGCCGTGGCCATGCTGTTTTTCCTTAGGCTCCTCAAGAAGCCCGACCTGAAGCATTTCATCGAATGGGGCGCGGCCCTGGGCTTTGGGGCCTTCACCTACGTGCCTTTCCGCCCCTGGATGCCGGTTTTCCTCGGCGCGACCTGCCTCTGGGTTTTCAGCCACGAAAAGGAAAGGCGCTTCAACGCCTATCGTCTCATCCTGGGGCCGGGCCTGCTGCTCTCCTGGGCCTTCCTTTTCCTCCACAAGAATTCCCTCATGTCCCAGGACAGTGCCCTGGTGCGCTTCCTCGCGGGGCCCGGCGCCATCCTGGCGGGCATCGCCTTGGCGGCCAGCTACGGGAAGGTCTTCCTGGATGAAAAAAAGAAGGGCTTCAGCCTGCTCTTCGGCTGGGCCACCGGCGCCTTCGTGACGGCCCTCGTCATGATGCCCTTTTACCTGCACCCCAATTACTCCGAGCACGTGACCGACATCTCGGCCTTCAGCGCCAAGTTCACCACCCCGGGCCAGGGCTGGCAGAAGGTCTGGGAAAACAACGCCTTCACCTGGAAGCTCCTTTTCGGGCAGGTGGACCACGTCTCCCGCCTTCCGGCCATCGGGGATTCGCTTTACGAGTTCATGGTGGCGGCCTGCACCCTGCTGGGCCTGGCTTATTTCATTGCCCGGCCAGGGTGGCTCCAGGCTTTTGTGGTGGCGCTGTTTTTCGTGAGCACGACCGCCGGGACCCTTTCCAACGGCCCCCATTCCTTCCGCTACGTCATCTGCGACCTGCCCCTCCTTTTGGCGGGGGCCTGGGGCCTGAACCGCCTCTGGCTGGGGGCCTTGCAGGCCTTCCGGGGAAGTTGGACGGACCTGGGTCTGGTGCTGGTGTTCTTAGCCGGATGGGTCTGGGAAGGGGCGCAAAACCACAAGCTGGTCTGGGAATGGATGGCCCAGGAAGCCCAAAACACCATTGTTTGGGACGGCGCGCGCAAAGAGATGCCGGACCACCGGGTCTATCTGATGCAGCACGACCAGGGGTTTTACGCCCCCATCGCCATGATGGTGCTTTCGGACGGAACGGACCTATACCAGGCCACTGATTCCAATACCATCGACCTCACACCCGACGAGAAGGGGAAGGACCTGGCCGTCTTCGTTTACGGCAAGGACCCGGACAGCCAGAAAAAGATCGAAGCCGAGTTCCCGGGCGTCCAGTGGAACAAGAAGTCCTATTACCTGCAGGGCGACGGCGACATACCCTACCTTTGGTGGGCCGAGATCCCCTTCGACAAGATTCCCACGGATGAGAAGGCCTTCTTCCACGTGCGGCGGGTCGCACCCTCCACCTGGCGCCGGCGCTGTTACGGCTATTTCGGCCTGGGCCGGGGCCTCATCCTTTACGAGGACCGGGTGGCCCGTTGGAACGACAACCTGCCCCCGCGCCAGTACATCGATTGGAACAATTCCATGCGGGTGACGGGCGACTGGAATGTGGCGGTGTCCGGCAAGTACAAATTATCCCTGCGCACCCAGGACGTCCTCTGGTTTTTCCTGGACGGCAAGAAGGTGTTGGACGTGACCCCCGAGGGCGGGGGAACCCACAGCTGCGAGCTTAACCTGGACAAGGGGGTCCACCACGTGGAAGTGGTGACCGCCTTCGCCGCCGAACACGACGTCCCGGCCGTGAATGTCACGGCCCCGGGAAGCGCCACCGAGGTGCCTCTGGATGAACTGGCCGCCGGAACGGCGCCCGATGCCCCCCCCGCGCCCGGCCCGGCCGCGGTTTCCCAGGCGGGGGCTCGATAACCCATGGCTTCGCCCAAAGGCAAGAAAACCACCACCCGCCGCAAATCCGTTACCCCCCAAAAGGCCAAGCCGGTTCAGGTGAAAGCGGCCCCGGCGGCCGTTTCCCAGACCGACTTCCTCGGGTTGATGCTCTCCTGGGGCCTGGTTTTCCTGGCCCTGCTGTCCCTGCCCAACGCCCAGCTTTTGGTCCCGGGCTGGCGGTTTTTTTCCGGGCTGCCCTTTTACCCCCTCCTGATCCTCGGCTTCGCGGGTATGGTTTATTTCTTCCGGCGGATCCCCGAAGCGGGGACCACCGAGGACATCAGATCCCAATGGGCCCGCCCGATCTTCTTCCTCCTGCTCGTCCTGGGGGCCTTCATCCGGCTCCAGCAGATCAACCGTATTTCGGGCTGCATCGACAACGACCACTGGATGTGCGCCGACGAAGCCCTCAAGATCATGGAAGAGGGCGACCGGCCCATCCTCCTGCCCTATGGCCAGAGGGAGCCCTTCTTCGCTTATCTTTCCGCGGCCATCTGGTCCCTGAACCCCCAGGCAACGGCCAACGTAGCCCTGACCCTTTCCTCGGTATTGGTGGACGTCTTCATCCTGTGGTCCTTCTACCTGTTGGGCAAAGAGTTCGGCGGGCGCCGCGGGGGATTGATCTTCATGGGCATGGGCATGATGAGCAAGACGCTGGTGGAGATCTCGAAGATCAACTTCGGCTTCCACACGGACGTGCTGGCTTGCGCCTTGACGGTGCTTTTCCTCTTCCGGTTGCTGAAGAACCCGAAACTGGCCCGCTTCCTCCATTGGGGCCTGGCCCTGACCCTCGGGTCCTACGTCTATGTGGCCTTCCGGCTCTGGACCCCGGCCATCATCGGCGGGTTGTGGCTTTGGATGTTTTGGAATCCGGAGCTGAGGCCCAAGACCCGCATCGGCTTCAGCCTTGCCTTCGCGGTCATGGGCGGCTGGACCTTCGCCTTTTTTTACGTCAACCGGGTGATCCCCCATGAATGGGGATGGGTGCATTTCCTTTCCTCCGGTTGGGGCCTCCTGGCGCTAGTGGCGGGGCTGCTTTTCCTCTATATCCGGTCGGGAATGGAAAGCCGCGGTAAGGACTGGGTCTTCAAATGGGCCAGCGGGGCGCTTTTGGTAGCCCTGCTCTTAAGCCCACTTTGGTCCCAGCCCAATTATTCAGACCACCCGAACGAGATGGTCATTTTCCACCCCCGTTTCGAGATGACCAAGATGCAGTGCATCCTTTACTGCCTGGACAATTTTTGGAACGGCTTCAAGCTGCTCTTCAGCTACGACAACAACAACCCCTTCTGGAATATCCCCCCCATGCACGGAGATTCCTACATGGATTTTTTCATCCCCCTCTTCGGCTCGGCGGCCCTGGCGGCCTACCTGGCCCGCCCCCGCCTGGTCCAATCCTCCATCCTGTGCCTTTGGTTCATCGGCTACGCGGCCTTTTTCGTGACCCATGGGGCCCATTCCAACCGGCTGATGGCCACCCTTCTGCCGATGTTCCTCATCGCGGCCTGGGGGGCCTACCGCCTGTGGCAGGTCTTCCGTTTTTCCACCCTAAAAAACGGCAAGGCCTGGGGTAACGGCCTGCTTTTGGCGGTGGGGCTCTGGTCGTTGGTAACCAACGTCCAGATCCTGCAGGATTGGATGAACATGCGCTGGCCCGACGCCTTCGTTCAAGACGTGATCGACGTCCTGCCCCAAGACAGGGTTTACCTGGTGCCCAGCGTGGGCCACTTCGGCGAAAGCGCCTGGGACCTGGTCAGCGAAGGCAAGGACGTCCATTTGGCCCTGGATTCCAATCCCATCGACCTGGTGGAAGGGGATAAGGGCAAGGATGTGGTGGTCATCCTCTGGGGAGGGGACGACGCCATGAAGGCCAAGCTGACCCAGGCCTTCCCCGGCGGCAGTTGGAGCGAGAAGGACAGCGCCTGGCCCGTCACCTCCCTCAAATGGATCACCATTCCCTTCAGCCAGATCCCCCAGGACCCCAAGGCTTACCTCTCCGTCCGCTATACGCCGGCCACCGATTGGTCGAGGAAGTTCTACAACGGATTATTATGCCGGGGGATCATCCGTGATGAGGACCGCTCCAACCATTGGAATGACAACCTGCCGGTCACCTTCATCCAGGGGGACAACACGGGCCGCATCTCAGGGGAATGGGAAGTGGAAAAGGACGGCGTTTACGAGCTCAGCTTCCGGACCAACAACACGACCCAGCTTTGGGTGGACGGAAAGAAGGTTCTGGAACTGCAAAAACCGGACGGTAATCCGGCGCGCCGGACCCGCCTTAAGCTTTCCCAAGGGAAGCACCCCGTTGAGCTCTTGACGGATTTCCATGAGGAGCATGATTTCCCGGCGGTTCTCGTCCGTTCCCCGGACGGAAGCTGGGAAAAGCCGTTGGAGGAACTCTCCCAATCCCCGCAGGCGGCTCCGGTCGCGGTGGACTCAACCCCGGCATCCGTCCACTGAACCGATCTTAACTGAGGTAGGGCCATGGCAAAAAAACCTAAATCGAAACCGTTCCGGCGGTCCCCCCAAGGCGGGCCTTCCTCCGCCCCTGCCCAAGGGAGGTCCGGTGAATGGCAAGTGAGGCTGGAGGGGTTTCTTAAAAAGGCCGGAAAAGCCGAGTTCGAGCACCACCGGGCGGCGGGCCTTTTCGCCTTGTTCACCTTGATGCTCCTATGGAAGCCGTTGACCCGCCCCAGCATGGTTCCCGGGGGCTATGACATGGTCACGGCCATTCCCTACAAATCCTTGTGGTTTGAGAGCCTATTGCGGCTGCATCCGATCCTTTGGAACCCTTATTCCAGCCTGGGACAGCCCTTTGTGGCGCTTGAAAGCCCAGGCGCCTATGCACCCCTCAACTTTCTGCTCTTCATCCATCCTATTTCCTACGCCTTTACCTGGATGCACATCTTCCATTTCCTATCCGCGGCTTTCTTCACCTACCTTTTCCTGAGGGGTTTGGGATGCGGATGGGTCAGCGGGTGCCTGGGTGCCCTGGCTTTCGCCTTCTCGGGTTTCTTCATGGGGCATTATTTTTGGACCCATCCCAACCTGATCTGGGGCGCCTCCTGGATGCCCCTGCTCTTATACGGTCTCCAGCGCTTCACTGAAAAAAGGGACTTCGCCGGGCTTTTCATAGCTTCCCTGGCCCTGGGCCTGAGCATCCTCGAAGGCGCCCCCCAAATGGACATGTACGCGCTGATAGCGGGCGGGTTTTGGCTGGCCTGGGCTTGGATCGGCAGGAAGATCAACTGGAAGGAATTGTGTGGCGCCCTGGCCTGCCTGCTTTTCCTTTCCTTTTCCATCGGGCTTTGCCAATTGGCGCCGGGATACCAATTCGCCCATCTCAGCAGCCGCTGGTTCTGGGAGTGGGGCGACATCATGAAGGATGTTTTCCGTCCGGAATACTTCAGGTTTTTTATCGATCCTTTCTTCCTGGGTGGTCCCGGACACGGTGACTACAGGGGCCAATGGGGGTTCCAGGAAGTTGTCGCTTATGTCGGTCTCTTGCCCCTTTTCCTTGCCTTGGGCGGCTTCTTATGGCTGATGAAGCGAAAACCACTGGTTTGGTGGTTCGCCCTGCTGGGGCTTTTAGGCTGCATCCTAGGCATGGCCGATTCCACCACCCCCACCCACTATATCTATTTGTTTTTCTACAAATTCATTCCGGGATTCGGGCATAACCGGAGCGTCGCCCGGATCATGCTTCTGGCCGAATTCTCCCTGGCCTGTCTTGCCGCCCTGGGATTGGAAAATTGGATCGATTTTTGGAAGGGGAAGCGACTTCCCGATCCCTTCCGCAAAGCGCTCACTACCTGGGTTCCGGCGGCGGTATTGGTTTTTTCCGCGGCGGACCTCTACCATTTCGGCTGCTACAACACTGCTGTCGGGGTCGATTACCGCCAGTATTGGGACCCGGGGATGTTCATCGGCGCGGGGATACTGAAGGACATCCAGGACGACCCGACCTACCCGCGGATCCAACCGGAAACCACCGCCGATTCGGATTACGAAATGATCTACAAGGTGTCGGCCGTGATGACCGGTTATCCCACGCAAATCCAGACGACCGCCAAGTACCTCGCCGAACAATGGAGATATTCGGAAACGCCTTTGCCGGATTTGCTCCATCTGACCTACCGTTGGAGGCAGCCGGATTTCACCGCCACCGAGAGGTGGCAGCCCCTTCCCGGCTACAAGTCCTTCTGGACCGACACGAAGGCTTTTCCCAGGGCCTTCATGGTGGGGGGGTACCAATCGGACCCGGATTACAACCAGGCCATCTATGACATCCGGGACGGGAAAGTGGACCCGCACGAGCAGGTCATCCTCGGACAGGACCCCCCCGACCGGCCTAACTGGCCCAAGGGCTGGGTAGGGGAAGCCAAGATCACGAAATATGATTGGAACGAGCTTGAGATGGACTGCACCAACGACCGTCCCTGCTTCCTCGTCCTCTCTGACTCTTTCTATCCCGGCTGGCGGGCCCGGGTGGATGGGCAGCCAACGACGATTTACCAGGCCAATGGGGCCCTCCGGGCTGTGGAACTGCCCCAGACGGGCCACCACTCGGTTGAAATGTCCTATTATCCGGGGATCATTACCTATTCTTTCGCTTACTCCCTTTTGGCCTGGGTCGTTCTGGCCCTGGCCTGGATTTTCCGTAAGGGCCTGGCCCGCCGGTATTCGGACCTTTTCAGGGGAAAACTGATTTTCGCCGGGTTCGTGAACCATTTTGAAACACCGCCCTCCCGTAAAGCGGCCTCCGGGCGGCGCGGCAAGGGAAAAAAATAGGGAAGAACCCGGCCGAAAATCCGGGTTCGCCCTTAAAATCCATAGCGTAAGGAGATCTTCGTGCCTTCCAGGGAAAAAGGGAGCAGCCCCAAGAAAAATCCGGCCCATCCGGCCTTATTGGCCGTGATGGCTCTTCTGTTGCTTGCGGCATTCGTGTTCGGGCAGGTGGAGGTTTTGAAAGGACGAACGCTGACCGGCTTCGCCTTTTCACTGGCTGCGGTGGGATTGGGCCTTGCCTTGTACCTGGGAAAAGGACAACTGCCCAAGCTCGGGGTGAAGACACAAAGTCCCCGGCGAAAAAGCCGCGGTCCCAAGGGGCCGGGCGGATTCTTGAAAAACCTCGACCCAGTCTCCCTTTTAAAGGGTGCGGGTGTTCTGGCTGCGCTGGTACTGGCGGGTATGGGCCAATTCTATTTGTGCCAAGCGGGCGGTGATTCCACCCTGAAGGCCGGCCTTTGGTTTTTTTCCGCCGCGGCGGTATTGCTGGTGGCTTCCTTGTGGTCCTGGCGCCGGGAAGGCCTGAAGAACGCTCCCCTTGCCCCCTCCGCCGAATGGATCCTGCTGGGGCTTGTCCTCCTGATCGCGGTCTTCCTGAGGTCTTACCAAATCGCCTCCCTCCCCTCGGGGCTCTTCATCGACCAGGGCTTCCAGGGTTATTCAGCCCAACGCATCCTCCACGAAGGCTGGCGGCCTTTTTATGTCGAGGACATCTTCCATGCCTATTCGCTGGCGCTTTACCAGCTGGCCTTCTGGTTTAAGCTCTTCGGGGCGGGGGAGGTCAGCCTCAAGCTTTTCTACGCCTTCCTCGGCATCCTGGGTTTCCCCCTGGTTTACTGGTCCTTCCGTCAGCTGGCAGGCCCCCGGGTGGCCCTCTTGATCCTCTTTATCCTGGCCGTCATGCGCTGGAACTACCTTTTCAGCCGGAACGGTTTTCCCACGGTCCAGATGATGCTCTACATGTTCGGGACGCTTTCCTTCCTCCTTTACGCCATCCTGCCCAAGAAACCTGCGGACCCGAAGCCGTTTTACAAGGCGGCCATCGCCGCCGCGGCCTTTTTTGTCCTCGGGGTTTTCCCCTTCGCGTTCTTTTCCCTCTTCTACACAGTGAAGGAAAAATCGGCGGTCCTGGCCGTTTTAGCCGTGTTGGCCGCCCTGGGCCTTCTGGCCCTCATGGCTTTCTTCATCTACCGGTCGAAAAACAGGCCCACCCTGGTGGCCACGCTTTTGGCTGCGGGTTTCTTCGTCTCCGGCTTTTATACTTACCAGGCCTATAAGGTCTTCCCGCTGCTTTTGGTCCTGTGGGCCCTCTATGAAGCGGTAGTGAACTGGAGGGAACTCAAGAAAAAATGGCCTTATATCCTCCTCTTTGCCGTTCTTGCGGTGGTCCTGGTGCTTCCGGTTTTAGCCAACCCGAATACGCGCGAGAACGACCTTTCCATCTTCCCCCGGATCCGGGCGGAACACAGCCTCAGGCCCTTCCTGGAGGTGCTCTCCCGGACCGCAGTCATGTTCAACCGGCAGGGTGACCCGAACCCGCGGCATAACCTGCAGGACTACCGGATGCTGGACGACGTGTCGGGCGCTCTCCTTATCCTGGGGTTGGCCTATGCCCTCTTCCGCGCCAACCGGCGCAAGTATTTCTACGCCCTGGCGGGCTTTTTCGTCATGAGCCTGGCCTGCGTCCTTTCCATCGACGCGGCCCATGCCAACCGGCTCTTTGCCATGACTCCTTTCATCGCCTTCGTCATTGCCGCACCCCTCAGCGCCCTTTGGGGGCGGTTGCGGGCGCTTTGGGGCGAAAAGGGGGAATGGGCCTTCCTGGTGGCCGCTGCGCCCTTCCTGGTGGCCATGACGGACCAGAATTTCGACGTCTATTTCCATAAACAAGCCCGCAACCAGGCCTGCTGGAGCGAGTATTCCATTGCCGAGACTTCGGCCGGGCGCATGGTGGCCGACCATGGCGGCAATTATGATTATTACGTCACCCCCCGTTACTACAACTTTTATACCCTCGACTTCCTGGCCTATCCCTGGCTCAACCAGGTGAAGCCCCTCCTCCTGCCCGACAGCCTTGTTTCGCGCAGTCCCGGCACGTCACGGGGGCTCTATTACGCCCTGGAGCAGGGCCGCACGGGCGTTTTGGACATGCTCAAGACCCTCTATCCCGGGGGAACGGCGGAGTATTTGGTGGACCCGACAGGGAACACGGTGGAGTATTTCTACCGCGTCCCCCCGGAAGAAGCGGCGAAGGCCAAGGGCCTGACCGCCCGGTTTGACCCTCCCGCCGGTGGAAAGGCCGGGGCGCAGATCGACCGTTTCCCGGATGGATTGCCCCCCGGACCCTATCACGCCGAATTGACCGGCAACCTTTATGTGCCTGTTACGGGGGATTACCAGTGGGAACTCAAGGGGAACGTCAAGGCGGGGTTGAAAGTGAAAGGATCGAGGCCCGGCCGTGGTTTTGCCCACCTGGACAAAGGGGAACATCCGGCCACGGTCGAACTGACGGTGCCCGAAGGGGTGACGCCTTCCCTCGTGATCCAGCAAGTCCCGGAGAAGGGCGTGGCCACCATCCTGGACGCAGGTTCTTTCGACAGCCTTCCATCGGCCAAGGGGTTATTGGGCCGTTATTTCAACAACTGGGACGGCGCAGGATCCCCCTTGTTGGCCGAATGGGACCCCATCCTCAATTTCACCAACGGCAACGACTTTTCCGTCCAACCTCCGCCCGCTTCGGTCCAATGGGCCGGCGAAATCGAGGTCCAAGAGGCAGGAACCTACCGCTTCCTGGGCAGCCCGCCCAATATTGCTTCCTTGAAGGTGGACGGGAAGGAGTGGCCGCTGGGGGAAGCCCAATCCAAGGGCCGTTCCCTTACGGCCGGAAGGCATTCCATCGAGCTGCGGGTGGGGAAGGGGCAGCGCTTCGACAATTTTTCGTTTTATTGGACGCTTCCCGACGGAAAGACCGAGGTGGTTCCTTATTCAGTTTTAGGCGAGATCCGGTAAGCTGGGTGTGGCTTTTGGGAAGACAGCTAGCGCCCGCTTCCCGGCACGGAATCGCCGGTGGAGTCGAACGGGACATCTTTTTCTTCGATCAAACTGCGGGCCAGTAATTCTGCGATAAGGTAATCCCCCATGGCGGTGTAATGTTTCGAGAGATCCCGCTCGTTGACCGGATAAAAGGATGTTTTCAAAGTGTTATAGGCGGGGGCAATGTCAATCAGTGGGACTTGGTATTTGCCACAAAGTTCCCTCCAAAAATCCTCGAAAATATCCTGGGGCCAAGAGCGGTGGGGAACATAAACCGAAATGCATTTCGGTGCCAGGCCCCCGCTGGTTTTCATCCCCTGTAGCCTCTGTGAGAAGACCTGCAAAGCATGGCCGATCATTTCCAAAAGATCCTGATATACCTCGGGATCATCCATTTTGGTGTATTTCCCATAGTCATTCGAGGGGAAGGCAGATCCCTCCTGGCACCAACCCTTTTCGAGGCAATGCCGGTAAAAACGGGTGGGCGCTCCCGGGGGAATGCGGGATGAAAGGGGCTTGAGAAGGTATTCCCCGTCCAGGGCCTTGGGGACCCCGTCCGCATCGACGGGTTTGCTGTAATAATCCATCCAAACCATGGACCACAAGGACAGGACGAGGTCCACGTCGTAATCCTTCGCCACTTCCAATCCCTGGGTGTTCCCGAAAAACGCCGGGTTTTGGCCCGGATGGCCCAGCATCAGCACTTCGAAATGGATGTCGCTTCCCCTTAAAGCCGCCTCGGTGTTCAAGATGAGTTCCAGGCGCTTGGGAATGGTGTAAATCCGCAGCGATTCCCCCTTCCAAGCAGGGTCTTTTCCCTCCTTTTCCGCCAGGGTGGGTGCGTTCACCAGGCGCGAGTCACCCAGCATGAGGATTCGGAAGGTCTTGGGGGGTTTCTTGACGGGGTACCGAAAATCCAGCGGGGAGTCCGTCGAATACCAGGTTGAGTCAAAATCATAATCCTTCACACTGATGATATTTTGGAAACCGTATCCGGGATAAGCGATGAGCAGCTTCCTTGCCTCGATGGTTGAGGCCGCGAAGCCGACGGGCGTCCCGCTTTGGAATTGGAGGAGGGGCTCCAAATCACCGGGGGCGTTATTGTCGATGAAATCCCAGGGCGTCGCCAGGCTGACAGGCGCGTAGGCGGGCGCGACCCTGGCGAGGGGGTCTTTTCCGGCCTGCAAAGCATAAAGGAGGCCATCGGATGCGGCCAATTCGGTAATGTGGTCCCCGCTGCCGATCGCCGTCAGTGAAACTGAAAACCGGGAGGGAAGGGTTGTGGCCTGGGCGTCCACGCCGTAAACCGTCGGCAAATCGGCGTCCGCAACGCAGATCTTGTCGTGGTACCAGCAGAGGGCCTTCGGGTGGGGCAATTGGTCATTATGGAGCAGTAGAGTTGCGGCCCTTGCGGTTTTCAGGTCGAGCCGGACCAACTCGGTTTCCTTGGGGAGGGAAAGATAGAGGCTGTCCTCCTTGGGGGAATAGGCCATATTCCAAAACTTCCCCGGTGCGGCCAGGGTCGATGTCTTCTTTGAGGCCAAATCGATAAGGCGCAGAAGTCCGTTTCCCGCATCGCCGACCGCCAGACGGCTGCTGGGAAGCAGGGAAAGGCAATTGGGCCCGTTGAACGAAGCGCTTGCAAGGGGACCGTCGGCCTTCCCGGCCGTGCCGGTGCCGGCCAGCGTTTCAACCCTGTTGTTTTCGTGAAGGTAAACCACCCGGATACGGTGATTGCCGGAGTCGGCCACGAAAAGGCGGTCGCCTTTTTCGTCCACGGCCAAGCCGGAGGGGGAGCTAAACCGCGCCTCATAAAAGGGGCCGTCCTTAAATCCGGAGCAGTCCCCACCCGCCACCAGGTTGTTGAAAGAGTCCACGGGGGTGATGGGGCGGCCAGCGGACGGGAGAAGGACAGCCAAAATAAAAAAGATGACCTGTTGAAAATGCAAAAGGGACCGGTTCAACAAAGACTCCTCAAGTTCATAAAAACATACCGCGTTTTTTAAGAAACACCAAACGGCGACAGGGCAGGTTTAAAAGCGGCGATGAAGACCGAAGAGGCTATGGGATGAACTTTAAATCGACCCAATCCACGTTGCTTTCGGTATTGGTGAACTCGGTGTTGTCCGCGCAGAGGACGAGTTCCTTGGCTCCGGCGACGGGCACGTCGATGGGAAAGGCTTCCGCGTCCGACTTCATCTTGGGACTCCTGAAAATTTCGCGCCCATCGGCCAGGACGACGTAGACCACCCCCCAATCAGGGCTGGAAGTGGAGTCCTGCCCCACTTTGCAGGAAAAGTGGCCGGCCTTCCCTTGCAAATCAAAGGCGATCTTGGAAGGCGCATGGGTACCGAACCCGTTTTGGAAGGTCGTTCCATGGATAACCAGCGGCCTCCCGTCGATATTCAGGTTCACCTTGGGCGGAAGGGTAAAGGTGACGTTGGAGATTTTTTCGCCTAAATAGCCGAATTTGTTGCGGATGTCGTCCGATACGGGGCCGGTCCAAGCGGCGTAACCCCATTCAGCGGGAATGCCGTCCACGGTTGCGTCCAACTTGTGCCTTTCGAAACCGTCTTGTCCGGACCAGAGGCGGACCATGCGGAGGGAAGGCTGAAGGACTGGCAAGAAGGCCAGGGCCAAAAGAAGGGCGGCCGCAAGGGCTGGGAGGGCACCGGTATTTTGGGAGGCCGGAGAGGCTTTCATCGGGGCCTTGCCCTTGGTTTTTTCGGTTCGGGACCGGACTTGTTTCGGCATCGTTTATCCCCGGATCATTGAGGTTTTAATTCGCTGGAGGGAATCATGTCCCAGCCCGTCACGTCTTGTTCCAAAAAGTTAAGGTCGAAATTGCCGGGGCTTTGGAGGGTAAAGCGGATTTTAAAAGGCACCCCGTTCCCGGTTTTGGCGGGGCATTGAACCTCGGTGCGTTTGAAGTGACCGGCCCCCTCGACGTGGAAGCGCTGCCCACCGACAAGTCCCTCCGCTTTGCCACCGGTTTCGACCGCCAAGAGCTTGCCGGCGGCATCCTCCAGGACCCCTTGGGCCGTAAAATAGGAGGCTTTATCCCAGGGCACAGGCGCCGGGTTGCCGTTCAACCATTCCTGGTTCAAGGCCTTTGCCGCAAGGGTGGGAACGGTCATCTTCCCCAAAAGGTGGTTTTGGGTGTCGAACCAACTTAGGGTCATGCCTCCAGGAGGGGTCCGGGCCGGTTGGGACAGGGCCTGCTGGATTTGGGCCGGGGTGATTTCCCAAACCCGCATTTCAACGTCCCCAAAGGGGTTGAGGATCTCCTGGGGGTGGGCTTCCGGATAGTAATACTGGATCCAATCCTGCAAAGCTCGCCCATCCTCGTCGTGCAACAACAAGGCGGCGCCTTTTTCACCGGCTTTTTTGAGGGGCAGGGGGAAGGGATCGGGCTTGAAAAGGACCCGGTTGGCGACGGAAGCCATGACTTCCGACATGGGATAGGACAATCCCCCTTCCGGGGCATAGGGGAAGTAAAGGCCCCATTGGACATCCACGTAAGTGTCCCAGCCGCGGATATATTTGGCGCTGACTTTCCCCAAAGTGTAATGCTCACCGCTTTGGTTGGAGCCGTCGGACCAATAGGCGTATTTGGCCAGGGGAAGCCGGTGAAAGAAAGCGTCGTAATGCCATCCGATGGAAAAGATACCGAAGAGAAACATCAAAACAAGCCGGAGCCAACCGCCCTTGGATCCCAGGGGTGAAGCCACGATTCTTCCCAAACGGTCCAGGCCGATTCCCACCAAAAGGTAAACAAAGGGCGCGACGGACAACATCCGCCAGGGGAGGGTTGGGGCGTTGGTCATGAAAGCGGGGGCAAGGTTTCCGCCGAACCCCATTAATAAGATAAAGAAAGGCGGTTTGAAGAACCGACGCAAAGTCCAACCTAGGCCGGCCAGGAAAGCCAGGCCCTCCCAAGGGCTCAGGCGTGGGAGGTATTCGGTCAAGCCGTCGGTCGTTTGAACGTTGAAAGACTGCAGGTCCGTCAGGATGTTAGCCCATGGAATGGAGAACTTCCCCCCGCCCCAGGCCGCATCCCGGGCAAATACTTCGTTTCCGAGCACCAAAGGGTTGGCTGTGTGTTGGTAGTAAAGGATCATCGGCAAATACCAGAGGAAAGCGACGCCCCAAGCCAGGGCCCAGGATTTTTTTTGCCCGAGCAGTTCCGAACGGTGGAAGTAGCAAAGAATGGCCAAGGAGAGGATAGCGAAGACCAGGAAAACCCGCCCTTGGACCGAGGTCATGAGATAGCAGGGAATAAGGGCGCCGAAAAGGAGATAGTCCTTCGTCTGCCCGTATTCGAGGGCCCGGGCGAAAAAGAAGAGGGAAGCGCATTCCAACAGGGGAGTCAGGCCGTTTCCTCCGGTCGTGACATGACCGAAATAAACCACCCAATAACAGGAAGAAAAAAGGAGAGTGGCTAATAATGCGGAATACTTGGGAAGGTAAAAACGCAGGAAACCAAAAAGGAAAAAATAACTTCCGAAAACCACGAGGCCCATGCAGAGGGTACCTTTGACGAGGGAGGAGCCCACCAATTTGAAAAAGGAACCCATCAGGTAAAAAGCAAAGGCCGGATTGCCCAGGGACCAACCATCCATGTAAGGGGTAGTCCAAACACCGCCTTGGTCCGGATTTTTCAGGTAGTTGTTTGCCAAATCCACGGATACGTAAGCGTCGATGTTGTGGCCGATGGCATAAACATCCCAGCCATAAAGCAAGAAGAAGGCGCCTACCAGGGCAATCAACAGCCACGGCCAAAGTTTTTGGAAGGCCGTGCCGGGCGTTTTTTCCGGGGGCTCGGCGCTAAACAGTACCGAATGCTTTTCAAGGACGGATAAGAGGCCGCCAAATATTCCCAAGGCGATCAAAAGGGGTATCCACTGCCCTTGGTGGATGAAGTAATGAGATGCGCCCAGGATAGCCAGCAGGCACAGGCCAAGGGGGGCGTTCCGTTTCCAGTCCCATTCTTCTTGGACGTCGACGCCTTGAAGATCGGAGCCGGAAAAGGCCCTGAACCCCGGCACGGGGGAGAACCAGACCCGTATCAGGTAGACGCAGACGGCCCATAACAGGATACCGACGAGCGAATGATCGAAGGTGGGGTGGGTTTCAATAAGGAAGGCACCTAAAAGCAAGGTCCCGATGACCATGGTGAGGCGGTCGTAAGGGATGGGAGGATTTTTAAGGGTTTCGATGAAACTTAAAAAAAAGGAGAAGAATTTATTGGAACCAGGCTGTTTGGAGCGGGGCGTGGATTTAGCTTGTTTTTCCATTTTTTTCGGGGGAATCCAGCCTTAAAAATTGCCGACAATATGGGCTAGGTATACTCCAAAGGTCCCGATCCGTCAAGGAAACACCCGGTACGGGACATGAATAGGTGGTTCGTCTTTCGTTTCGAAAAGAGAGAACGGGTCGGGAGATGGTCCGGATCCGGGGGGCCCTTGGGTCGTTCGGCAGTCCCTTTTTTTGCCATCCGCTAAAGATGAGTTAAGTTTGGAAAGCCCCAAGCAAGTTTGAATTGAGGCGCCATTTCTTTGGCCGTGGAAATGGCAACGAATGTGATAAACTTGGCAAACCAGCTTTTCGAATCCGATATTTAACCCGGGTAACCCATGCCAAGATCTTCTTCCTTCCGCACGGATTTCGAGAACCACAAGGACACTTACCGGCAGGAAATCCAAAATTCCATTTCCTTTATCGGCCAAAACCTGGATTTTTTCACGCAAGTCAAGGTGGATTGCCTGTTGGACTTGACGCGCCGCTATGTGGGCGGCTCCAACCGGTTGAAAATCCTGGACGTGGGTTGCGGGGTCGGGATCACGGACCAGTATTTAACCGGCTATTACCAAAAGCTTTACGGTGTGGACCTAAGTCCCGGGGTGGTTCGCAAGGCCAAACAGTTGAATCCGCGGGCCAGCTACCGGCATTATGCGGGGCGCACCCTTCCCTATGCCTCCAATTCCATGGATGTTACCTTCGCCATCTGCGTCATGCACCATGTGCCGCCCGAAGGGCTGGGCCGTTTCGCTTTGGAAATGACAAGGGTCACGCGAAAAGGGGGCCTGGTCGTGGTCATCGAGCATAATCCCTGGAATCCCCTGACCCAGATTGCGGTTTCCCGGTGTGAAATGGACGACGACGCCATTCTTTTAAGAAGCCGGAAGGTCGAAGAGCTTTTAAAAGTAAATGGAGATATCGTCGAGAAAAGGTACATCCTGTTCACGCCTTTTCCGGTGCGTCCCTTTCGGTTTTTGGCCCCCTTCCTCGGCAAATTTCCATTGGGTGCCCAGTACTACGTCGCCGCCAGGAAAAAATAGGCGTTCGAGAACGCGAGGAGGCCCCATTGGGCAAGAAGGTCGCGATCCTTCAATCCAATTACATTCCGTGGAAGGGCTATTTCGACATCATCCATAGCGTTGATTTGTTCGTTTTTTACGACGACGTCCAGTTCACGAAGAACGACTGGCGGAACCGCAACAAAATCAAGACCCCCAACAGAAGCCAATGGTTGACCATCCCCACGGGCTACCACAACGACCAACTCATCAATGAAGTTACCCTGCCTTCCAAAGACTGGCAGGAGAAGCATTGGAAGACCCTGACCCAGTACTACGTCCGGGCCCCCTATTTCAAAACCTACGAGCCCCTTTTGCGGAAAATCTACCTCGAAGCCGAGTGGAAGTTCCTTTCGCCCCTGAACCAATCCCTCATCCGTCTGATCTCCAAGGACATCCTGGGGTTGCCGACGGAATTCGCCCAGTCTTCGGATTTCGAGCTTCCGGGTAAAAAGACCGAACGGTTGATCGAACTTTTGAAGAAATGCGGCGCCGATTATTACCTTTCGGGCCCCGCGGCCAAGGATTACCTGAAAGAAGAAGCCTTTGAACAGGAGGGAATCCGGCTAGAATACAAGGACTATTCGGGCTATCCCGAATACCCCCAGTTTTACCCGCCCTTTGAACATTCGGTGACGATCCTGGACCTGTTATTCCACACGGGGCCCAAGGCTTCGGATTATATCTGGGGATGGCGGAACTAGCGGGGCGGAAGGCCGGACCCGGATTTTATCCTGGTTTGTTTAAAGCAAGGAGCCTTTCATGGCTTTTATTTCAGCCGTCATTCCGGTTTACCGCAGCGAAAAAACCCTTCCCGAACTTTACCTGCGCCTGAGGGCCGCCCTGGGGAAGGTCTCTCCCGATTACGAGATCCTGTTCGTCGACGACCACGGCGGCGACGGCTCCTGGAACGTCATCAGCGACCTCGTCCACCGGGACAAAAGGGTGGGCGGGATCCAGCTCAGCAAGAATTTCGGCCAGCACGCGGCCACCCTCTGCGGCATCCAGTGGTCCAAGGGCAAATGGATCGTCACCCTGGACGACGACCTGGAGCACCAGCCCGAATTCATCCCCAAGCTTTACAAAAAGGCCCTGGAGGGTTTCGACCTGGTTTACGGCGTCTATCCCCAGCGTTCCCACAGTTGGTGGCGCAACCTCACGTCCCGGATAGCCCGGTTCCTCTTCCAGATGGCCATCCCTTCCTTGAATTTCGAATATACCTCCTTCCGCGTCATCCGGCGGGAGACCGCCCTGGCCCTTTCCCAATTCGATTCCCCCTTCCCCTTCGTGGACGGCTATCTTTCCTGGGCCACCAACTACTACGCCACCGTTCCCGTGGAGCACGGGAAGCGGGCCGAGGGGGGGAGCAATTACACCTTCGGGAAGCTCCTGTCCCACACCATCAATATTTTCGTCACTTTTTCCGACCTTCCCCTGAAGATGGCGGCTTGGATCGGCATCTTTTCATTCGTGGGCGGTTTTTCCTGGCTGGTGGTCATTTTTTTAATGAAGGTTTTCGGTGAAATTACGGTCAACGGCTATACCTCCCTGATGGCGGCGTTGATCACGTTCAACGGCATCCAATTCTTCATCCTGGGGGTTTTCGGCTCCTACCTGGGAAGGATCAATTTCAAGACCTCCAAGCAACCCCTTTTCCTCGTGGGCTCCATCAAGGGTTGCGCGAAGCGCAAATAAGATTTCGGGACTTTGACCGAAAAGCGAGGTTGTTTTGAAACCCATCGTCCTATTTGGAACAGGGCCTTACGCTTCGATGGTCCATCATTACCTTTCACGCCAGTCCGCCAGCCGGGTGGCGGCTTTTACCGTCGACGCCCAATACTCGCCCGGGGAGTCCTTTTGCGGGCTGAAGGTGGCCCCCTTCGCCGAAGTGGAACGGCTTTTCCCGCCGGCCGAGTATGACATGCTGGTTGCGGTGGGCTACAGCCAGGTCAACCGGATCCGCGCCGAAAAATGCCGGGAGGCCAAGAGCAAAGGCTACCGTCTGGCTTCCTTCCTCCACCCCACCAACGTATTTTGGGACGGGTTCCAGCCCGGGGAGAACTGCATTTTTTTCGAAAACAACGTCTTCCAGCCCTTCTCGAAAATCGGCAACAACGTCTGCGTCTGGGCCGGAAGCGACATCTGCCACCACGCCGAGGTGGGGGACAACGTCTATATCGCGCCGGGAGTCGTCGTCTCCGGGGGGGTCCGGATCGGGGACAACAGTTTCATCGGTTCAAACGCGACGATCCGGGACCAGGTCAAGATCGGCAAAAACTGCGTGATCGGCGCCGGGGCCGTCATTCTCCACGACGTGGGGGACAATGAAGTCCATGCCGCCCCCGAACCCCGGCAGCTGTCCGTTAAAAGCAACGAGTTGAAGAATATCTGAGCGCCTGAAAAAACCTTAAGGCTTGGCCGACCATGAACCTGATCCCTTTCAACAAACCCTTCCTGGTGGGAAGCGAGTTGGAGAACATCCGCCAGGCGCACGCCAACTGGCACTTGTCGGGGGACGGCCCCTTCACCCAGAAATGCCACCAGTGGCTGGAAAAATCCATCGGGTCCCGAAAGGCCCTCCTGACCCATTCCTGCACGGCGGCCCTGGAAATGTCCGCCCTCCTCCTGGACCTGAAACCGGGCGATGAGGTCATCATGCCTTCCTACACCTTTGTTTCCACGGCCAACGCCTTTGCATTGCGCGGGGCAGTGCCGGTTTTCGTGGATGTGAGGCCCGACACCCTCAACCTGGATGAAAACAAGGTGGAAGCCGCCATCACCCCCAAGACCAAAGCCATTGCGGTGGTCCATTACGCCGGGGTGTCCTGTGAGATGGACCGGTTTTTGGAAATCGCCCGCCGCCACCGCCTTTGGCTGGTGGAGGACGCGGCCCAGGGTATCGGTTCGAGCTACAAGGGGAAGGCCCTGGGCAACCTGGGCTCCTTGGGAGCCCTGAGCTTCCATGAGACGAAAAACATCATTTCGGGGGAGGGTGGGGTGCTCCTGGTCAATGACGAAGCTTTTGAGGAAAGGGCGGAGATCATCCGGGAGAAAGGCACCAACCGGATCAAGTTCCGCAAAGGAATGGTGGATAAATACACCTGGGTGGACCTGGGTTCCTCCTACCTTCCCAGCGAGCTGATCGCGGCCTTCCTTTGGGCCCAGTTGGAGAATTTCGACGCCATCATGAAAAAACGCATGGACCTTTGGTTGGCCTACCACCAAGCCTTCGAAGACGCCGAGAGGAAAGGCTTCCTGCGCCGGCCCATCATTCCAAGGGACTGCCGGCACAACGCCCATATGTATTACCTGCTCCTGCCCCAAGCGGAAAGGCGCGCCGCCTTCCTGGCCGCCCTCAACGAAGGCGGGGTGAACGCCGTCTTCCACTATGTGCCCCTCCACAGCTCCCCGGCTGGGCAGAAATACGGGAAGGCCCAGGGTTCCCTGGAGGTCACGACGGAGATGAGCGCCCGCATTGTGCGCCTTCCCCTTTGGATCGGGTTGGAAGGACAGCAGGCCACGGTGATCGAGAAGGTGTTGTCGGAATTAAAAAGAGGCTGATTCGGCCGCAGTTGGGCCTATCGACGCTTCCAAAGGGCCCTAGATTTTTCCAGGGATTCCTCCATCAAGGCGCCGTCCCAGGCGACCGGGGAGGAAGTTTTAGTAAGCCATCGCAGGAAGACCACCAGGCTCATGGACAGGACGATAAAACCGTCCCAAACCGTCGTGCCCGCCCGGTAAAGGGGCACTTCCACCTCAAATTCATTGTCAATCTTGAAACCTTCCCGCGCCGAGATCAGCGCGATTTCCTGGGCGCAGGAGTATTTCACGCCACGGTAATACCTCAGGATAGGCTCTAAGGTTTTGACCTTCAAAAGCCTCAAGCCCGATTCCACGTCCCGGTATTTTTGCCCGGAGAGAAGGGAATTGGTCCAGGTCAGGAACCGGTTGCCCCAGATTTTATAGGTCGGGTAAACCGAGAAATCACGGCGTGTCAGGACCACGTCGGCCCGGCGCGCCGCCAAGTGGCGCACAAGGGCGGGGATGTATTCGGGTTTGTGCTGTCCGTCGGCGTCAATGGTGACGACGACGTCCTCGGGTCCCGCCATTTTTTTTCCCGCCAGGTACAGGACGAAAAGGAAGCCCTGCTTCAAAGCGCCGGCCATTCCGGTGTTCGCCGGCAAGTCGACGATATAGGTGTTTTTCCTTTTCCTGGCGAAGGCCTTGAGCAGGGCCAGGCTTTTGTCCCGGGACCCGTCGTTGACGCAAACCAGGAAGTCCACCTGCCGGGCCAGGCGCGGCAGGATGTTGCCCAGGGTTTTTTCCTCGTTATAGACGGGCAGGACGACAATGGTTTTAGGCAAGGATTCCCTTTTCGAAGGATTTCGCTTTGAGGGTGCGGTCAAGCCAGGGGATCGGGGCCCAGCCTCAACAAGAGGGCCCGGCCCAGGTATTTCAACAACGTGGCCAACCCCAGTTTGGATTCCCCCCGGGTTCGGTCGACGAATTCAATGGGTGATTCCTCCACCTTCAGTCCCGCCCGGGTGCAGCGGTAAAGGATTTCAGAAACCGTAAAGGGGTCGCGGGCGGCCAAGCTACGGACCTTGATTTTTTCCAAGGCCCTTCTTGAAAAAGCCCGGAAACCCGAGGTGGGATCCTTGGGTTTCAAGCCCAACACGACTTTCAGGTAATAGCGGGCGAAGTTACTGGTCCATTGGCGGTGGAAAGGGCGGTCCATATCCTTCCCACCGGGCATATAGCGGCTTCCGATGACCACGTCCGCCTTCCCGGATTCCAGGGGCGCCAGGAGGGCCGGGATGAACTTGGGCTGGTGGGAAAGATCGGCGTCCATTTCCACAACGGCCCCCGCCCCCATTTGAAGGGCTTTTACGAAGCCGTCGCGGCCGGCCCAACCCCGGCCCTTGACGGAACGGTCCCGGAGCAACAGATGCAGTTTTTTGTCCTTTTTCATGAGCTTCCGGACTTCCTCGAAGGTGCCGTCCGGGGAGGAGTCGTCCACCACCAGCACCTGGGCCTGGGGGACGCTTTTATGGAGCTGTTTGACGAGTTCGCCGATATTGGCCCGTTCGTTGTAGGTGGGAACCATGACGATGGTTTTCATCGGGGTACGCCTTCCGGAGGTTGATGCGACAAGACTAGGTTTGTTTCAACTGTCTTTCCACGGCGGCCAGCATGTCTTTTTCCTTCAGGTTGTCCATGCAGGAAACCTTCTGGCTGCATTCGCCCTTGTAATAGTCCTGGCAGGGAAGGATGGGCAGGACCTTTTCACCCCGGCCGAAAAGGTCGATCTCGACGTCCGAGGTGGGCCCAAAGTAAGCCACGACCCTTTTGCCAAGGGCCACGGCCACGTGCAAGGCCAGGGTGTCGCCCGTCACCATCACATCGCTCAGGTTGACCAGTGCGGCGAACTGGCGCAGGGTGTTTTCGGTGCCCGTCGCCAGGCAGAGGCCCTTGAGCTTTTTGGCGAGGGCCGGCATGAGTTCCCGTTCCTCGGGCCCGCCGTAAAGCAGGATGCCGACCTTGGGATATTTTTTCTTCAATTGCCGGGCCAGCCATTCGAAGCCGTCCAGGCGCCAGCGCTTCATGGGCCAGCGGCCGCCCGAGCCGATATTGAAGCCGACGATCTTCTTGAACTTGGTGAGCTTGTTTTTCTTGGCGAAACCCGCGACGGCCCATTCCTTTTCCTTGGGCGTCAAGGCCAGCTGGGGTTCCTCTCCCTGGAATTTGAATCCGGCCATTCGGAACAAATGGTCCTGGTAGGTCTTTTGGTTGGCCTTCTTGGCGGTGTCGAAGATGCCCATTTCAAACCATTCCTCGGCCAGGGGGTCGAGGGGGACCACCGCACCTTCCTTGGAAAGACCGAAACCCTTTTTGACCGGGCTGTTGGCCAGGCCCAGGATGGCCGCGGCCTTGCGGCCCATATCGAAATTGAAGGCCTGGGTGAAGGCAACGGTCCCGAGGAGCCCGGGTAGGACCGGGTCCACCGGGAGGAGGACGTCGATATGGGGGTTCTTCTCCAAAAGCGGCTTGGAGGAATTTTCCGTCACCCACCAGATGGAAAGGCCCGGGCTGGACTTTTTGAAGGCCGGCAGAATGGAGGTGGAGCGAAGAACGTCGCCTGCGGCATCCAGCTTGACGATAAGAACCCGTTGCTGGACGGGTTCGTAGCGTGGACAATCCCGGCAAACGACCCCCTCGGCCTTGTGGGGGGCACAGGGCTTCTCGCCGGTAAAATGGCGGCAGTCAGGCCTGAAATAAACCATCTAGGGCTGTCCCGGGGCCGGTGGAAGGCTGTGGTAGATGGCCACCCGGTCGGTTTGGACGGTCACCAAATCGCCGTTGGGAAGCACGCTTAGGGCGGTCATCCCGGGGAGGGGATGGGGGTTTTTGGGGTCCCCTTGCACCAGGACTCCCATTAATTTCCCATCGGTCGTATAGGCCCGGACGAATTTCCCGTCCTGGGAGGTCACGTAAAGGATATGGCGGGACAGGTCCACCGCTTCGGCCTGGGGAGGGTCCCCGAGGGAAATCGGCCTCTGGAAATGCCCTTCCGTATCCAAGACCTGGATACGGTTGTTGTCCCGGTCCACCACGTCGTAATGGCCCTGGCCGTCAAAGACAACCTGGTAGGGGCTGTTGAAGCCGTTCTTCCCGGACCCGTGCTGGCCCCAAGAGGCTAGGATGGCGCCCGAAGGGGCCACCTTGACGGTTCGGTGGCTGCCCGTGTCGGCAATGGCGAAATTAGACCCATCCCAGGCCAGGCCCCGGGGGCCGTAAAACCCCTTTCCGTTCAGATCCACGCTCAAAACGGGTTTTCCCTTGGCGTCAAAGCCGCGGATGAGGGCGTTCCAGGTGTCCATCACGTAAATATTCCCGGAGGCGTCCGAAGCCAGGCAGGAAAACTCGCTGATGGTCGTCGGCCCGGCCTGTTTTTGGCCGATTTCCTGGAGAAATTTTCCCTGGGCGTCGAAAACCAGCAACCGCTTGTTTCCCTGGTCGCTGATGACGATCCGGCTATCGGGCAAGGCCATTACATCCCAAGCCTTGAAAGGTCCGCAGGGTTGGTCGGCCCCGCTGAAATCAAGGATGTCCTGGACGAAGACCTGTTTGGAGGTATTGGCCTTGTTAATGACGATGGAAACCATTTCGGCCAGGAGCAGGAAACCGAAGAAGATCAAAATGACGGCGATCAGCTTGCCGGAACGGCGCCCCCCTTTTCCCTTCGTCTTCTTTAAGGAAGATTTGCGTTGCGTCCTTTTCGCCATGAGGTTCCTCGCTTGATTTTGTGAAATCCGGTTTGAAAGAGCCCTAAAGATAACATGTTTGGGGGGTGTTTTGGCCCAGAAATTCCCCCGGGCCGGCCCGGGGGGCTTGGAAGGCGGCTTCGTTTAGTCGGTAAACCGGTAACGGATAAGGCAAACCACCGCCACCACCCCGTCCCGCCAGGTGATCTTTTTGCCCTCCCCAAAGCCCCGGCCGTGGTAGGAAATCGGCACTTCAAAGAGTTTGTAACCGCGCTTCAAGACCTTGGCGGTCACTTCGGGTTCAAAGTCGAACCGGTTGGAGCGCAGTTTGAGGGAGCGAAGGATGTCCCCCTTGAAGGCCTTGTAGCAGGTTTCCATGTCGGTGAGGATGGTGCCGTAAAGCAGGTTGGTGATGTGGGTCAGCAGCTTGTTGCCCATGTAATGCAGGAACATGAAGGCCCGGTGGACGCCCATGAAACGGGAGCCGTAAACCACGTCCGCCGAGCCGTTGAGGATGGGGGCCAGGACGGCCTTGTAGTCGTTGGGGTCGTATTCCAGGTCCGCGTCCTGGATGATCACGATGTCCCCCTTGGTATGGGGGATGGCGGTACGGATGGCCGCACCCTTCCCCTGGTTTTTCTCGTGCCGCAGGATGAGCCCCCCGGGAATCTTCAGTTTCGCAAGGATCCGGGACGTGCCGTCGGAGGAACCGTCGTTGACCAGGATAATTTGTTTTTTCATCCCGAAGAGCTTGACCGATTGCACCTTTTTTAAAAGGGGCGGGAGGGTTTTTTCTTCGTTATAAACCGGAACGATGATGGAAAGCAGGGATGGTTTCTTCAACGGGACGGCCTCCTGTCGGGCAAGTCCGATGGATTCAAGGCCGGGTTACTTTATCGGAAGCCGCAACAATCCGCAATCCTTATGGGCGGCCGTCAGGATTTACGGTTTTTCCTGAACCCCACGCCGAAAAGGGAAAGGCCGACGGGCTTGGGGAGGAATTTTTCAATTTTCGAGGAAAAGCTGACGACGAAGTCGTAGAGCATCATCTGGGACTTGGGGATGATCTTGCGCCGGAGGATCTTTCCGTTGAACCACCAGCCCAAAATGCCAAGAAGGTTCAAATAACGGCAGTATTCCACCTGGAAGCCAGCCCCAGCGATTTTCTCTTCGAGTTCCGGGCGGGAGTATCGCCGGAAGTGGCCGTAACTCTTGTCCATCGACCCATAGAGAAACTGGAAGGCCGGGACGAACAAGAGCAATTTGCCGCCCGGCGGAAGAAGGCGGAGGCACTGGTCGAGCACACCCCGGTCGTTTTCAATGTGTTCCAGGACGTTGACGCAAACGATGGTGTCGGGTTTAAACCGCTTGAGGGCGGAGAGGGGACGGTCCAAGTTGACCTTTTGGAAGGAAACCACTGCGGTTTTACCCAGACGGCGGCGGGCCGCCTCCAAATAACCGTCGTTGACGTCGGAGGCCAGGACCTTTCCATGCCGGGCGAAATAGCCCGTGAGGTTCCCGGTGCCGCAACCGATTTCCAGGATGCGGGTTCCCAAGTAAGGCTTCAGCATGCCGTAGATCCATTCGTTGTAATGGACCGCGGCGGAAAGGTCGTCCAAGGTCTCCCTTTGGCCGTCCCAGGCTTTGGAAGCGGCCATGCTTACTTTGAGACCAACTGGAAGCTGTCCTGCAGGGTGCTGTCGGAAGAATCCCGTCCCACCCAGAGATTGAAGCTTCCGGGCTCCAGCACATATTTACCCTGCTCGTTGTAAAAGCCAAGTTTGGAGGCGGGGAGGTCGAATTCCACGGTCTTGGTTTCACCCGGCGCCAGTTCCACCCGCTTGAAATCCACCAGCTTTCGCACGGGTTGGGTGATGCTGGCCACCAAGTCTCTTATATAAAGCTGGACAATCTCGGTGCCGGCCACCGAGCCGCTGTTCTTGACGTCCACGGTCACCTTGAGGGCACCGGAGGGTTTCAAGGTTTTGGAGTCCAACGCCAGGTTGCTGTAGTCGTACTGGGTATAGCTCAAGCCGAAACCGAAGGGAAACTGGGGGGTGTTGGGGCAGTCGATGTATTTGGATTCCCATTTTTCCTTGCCGACGGCGGGCCGGCCGGTGTTCATCTGGGCGTAATAAATGGGAATCTGGCCCAGGTTGCGCGGGAAAGTGACCACCAGCTTGCCGGAGGGGTTCACGTCACCGAAAAGCACGGCGGCCACCGCATTGCCCTGGCGGGTACCCAAGAACCAGGATTCCACGATGGCGGGAAGATGCTCCGCTTCCCAGGGGATGGTGAGGGGCCGGCCATTCATCAGGACCAACACCACGGGAACACCCGTGGCCTGGATGGCCTTGATCATTTCCTCCTGGCGGCCGGGCAGGTCGATGGAGGTGCGCGCCGCGGCCTCCCCGCTCATGTCCTGGGTTTCGCCCGCCACTACCACCGCCACCTGGGCCCTCTTGGCGGTGTCCACGGCTTGGGAAAGGGCTTTGTCCGTGCCGCTGTCGACCGTGACCCCCACGCCGGGGGCGTAAAGCACCTGGCAGTCCTTGGAGACGGAAGACTTGATGCCGGACAGGATGGTGCTGACCTTGTCCAAGGCGTCCTCACCGCGGCAATGCCAGCTGCCCAGCGGGTCCATCTTGGAGTCGGCCAGGGAGCCGATGACGGCGATGCTTTTGACGTCCTTGGAGAGGGGAAGCAGGTTTTTTTCGTTCTTCAAAAGCACGATGGACTGCTCCGCTTCCTGCAGGGCCAGGTCCAGGTTGTCTTTCGTCAAGGTCAGGCCGTCTTCCTTGGACTCGTCGGCGTAGGGGTTGTCGAAGAGGCCGAGATCGTATTTCACCTTCAGGATGCGGCGCACCGCCCCGTCGATGAAAAAGAGGGGGACCTTCTTTTCTTTCACCAGTTCGGCCAAATGGTCGCCATAGACGTGCGACTGCATGTCCATATCCACGCCCGCCAATATCCCCTTGGCCGCCGCATCCTTGTCGTCGGCTGCGTAACCGTGGGAAACCAATTGCTGGACGGAGGCCCAGTCCGAAACCACGAAACCCTTAAAACCCCACTCGCCCTTCAGGATATCCCGCAAGGTGTGGGTATTGCCCGAGGCGGGCACGCCATTGAGGTCGTTGAAGGCGCTCATGAGGGTTTCGACGCCCGCTTCCACCGCGGCCTTGAAGGGAGGAAGGTGGATTTCCCGGAGCGTCACTTCCGACATGTCGGTGGTGTTGTATTCCCGGCCCGCAATGGGGGCGCCGTAACCCACGAAGTGCTTGGCGCAGGCCGCGATGGAGTTGGGGTCATCCAGGTGTTCCCCTTGGAAGCCCTTGACCCGGGCCGTGGCCAAAACCGAGCCCAAGGCGGGATCCTCGCCCGAACCTTCCGAAATGCGGCCCCAGCGGGGTTCACGGGAGACGTCCACCATGGGGGCGAAGGTCCATTTCACGCCCGCCGCCGAAGCCTCTTGGGCGGCCACATGCGCGCATTTTTCCAGCAAAGCGGGGTTCCAAGCACAGTCCTCCGCCAAGGGAATGGGGAAGATGGTTTTGTAACCATGGATGACGTCCAGCCCAAATAGGAGGGGGATATGAAGGCGGGATTGTTCGACGGCAACTTTTTGGAACTCATTGGCCCTTTTCGCGCCATAAACGTTGAGGAGGGAACCGACTTCGTCCTTGGCGATCTCGCCTTTGATCTTGTCCTCGGTGGATTTCCAAGGACTGTACTGGATCATCTGGCCAATCTTTTCCTCCAAGGTCATCTTGGCGAGCAAGGCCTGGACCTTTGCATCCACGGGGGAAAGGGCTTTCTTGTTTTTGGAGGGGGCAGGTTTGGGTGAGGCGGCCGGCGCGGTCCCCTGGGCCTGCGCCATGGAAGCCACTGCGACAAAGATAATGGCGGTCATGAAGCGGTATCGCATAAATCGTCTCCCTCGGTTGAAAGATGGTGGAAAAATTAAAGCCCGGTTGTGGAAACCGGACTGCAATTCTAGCTTATCGGCTTGCCGGGGACCTTGGAAAAAGTCGGCCGGCTTGATGGACTTGAACGGCAAAGGGGACAAGCAAGGGGAAGCTTCGAATTGGAAAGCGTTTCCAGGGTTTTCTTCGTTGACGGCCCTAGGGCCCTATGACATACTAACCGGCGTTTGGCCTTTCCGTTTCATCCACGAAAGACACCCATCTATCATTCCGACTTTTGGAGGTTTTATGAAAAATCTTCGGCGCGTTTTGGCTGGTGTTGCGTGTTTAGCGGTCATCCTGGGCCTCGGCCTTTACGGATGCAGTAAAAATAGCGGGACAGTCATCCATATCTCTTCGTGGGGCACTCCCGAAGAAAACCAGATCCTCAGCGACCTCATTGCCGATTACAACAAGGCCCATTCCGGGATCACGGTTCAGCTGGACCGTATTCCCTTCAACGAATACGTCACCAAGCTTTTGACCCAGGTTGCCGGCGGCGAAGCGCCGGACGTCATTTTTGTGGAAGCCAACAACTTCGCACCCCTTTTCCTGCGTGGCGCCCTGGAACCCCTCAACTCCTACATCCAGACCGACCACGTGGATCTCAGCGGTTATTATCCCCAGGTCGTTGACCGGTTCACGGTGGATGGCCAGACTTACGTCATTCCACGTGATACGGCGCCTATCGGGCTCATTTTCTACAATAAAAAAGCTTTCGACGAAGCGGGTGTCCCTTATCCCACGGACGATTGGGATTGGGCCACTTTTGTGGCGGATGGAAAAAAGCTGGTCAAGGCCGATGCCTCCGGGAAAGTCACCCGTTGGGGTTTCATCGACGAGTGGCCGAATCCCGACGCCTGGGTTTGCGACGCCGGAGGTACTTATACCGACAGTGTCAAGCACCCCACCAAATGGACCTACGCCACCGACCCGAATACCTTGAAAGGCATACAATTCCGATCCGATTTGATGAACAAATATAAATTTATGATGACCCCGGCCGGTCTCACGGCCATGGGCGGCATGGGTACTTCGGACATGTTCGTGAACGGCCAAGTGGCGATGTATTTATCCGGTCTTTGGCCCACGCCCCGGTTCCGCCAGCAGATCAAAGATTTCAAGTGGGACATTGTGATGATGCCCAAGAACCCCTCTGGTGGCCGGGCCTTTCCCACGGGTGGTTCGGGCTACGGTATCTTGAAATTTTCCCAACATAAGAAAGAGGCCTGGGATGTTGTGAAATTTATTTCCGGGGAGGAAGGGGAAAAACGCCTGGCGGCCACCGGATTGGCCCAGCCCGCCCTGATGGCCGATGTGAATTCCCCCGTTTTCCTCGACGGCAAGGACCCCCAGAACAAGAAGGTGGTCATTGAAGCCATGAAATACGTCCAGTATTTCCCCATCTGCAAAAACTGGTTTGAAGTGCACGATAGCATCATCGGCCCCGAATTGGACAAGGTCTGGAGCGGCACAGAGACGGCAGCGGAGGCCATGGAGCACTTGAAGCCCTTGCTGGCGAATAAGCCGCCCGAGACCAATTAAACCGGAGGAAGACCCTGAAAATGACATCGGCCGAGCGCAAAGAAGCCATCAGCGCTTTCATGTTTTTGTCGCCTTTCCTGATCTGGATGGTGTTCCTGATGGGGGGGCCCATCCTGGCGGCTTTCTTCCTCTCTTTCTGCAAGTGGGATATTTTCAATCCCATCCAATTCGTGGGGTTCGATAATTACAAGGAGATGTTCTTCAACGATCCCCGGTTTTGGAAGGCCCTCTACAACACGGCCTACTTCACCTTCCTTTCCGTGCCGATCGGCATGGCCTTGTCCATCGTGGTGGCCCTGTTGATGAACCAAAAGGTGAAGGGAATCGCCATCTTCCGGACCATCTACTACCTGCCGTCCATCCTGGGGTCGGGCGTGGCCATGGCGGTTCTTTGGAAATGGATCTTCAACGCCGATTCGGGCCTTCTCAACTATATGCTCAACGTCTTCACCGGCATCCCCATTTCCGAATGCCCCAAATGGCTGGCCAGCGAGGCCTGGAGCAAGCCCGCCCTGGTCATCATGAGTTTTTGGAACGTGGGTGGCGGCATGATCATCTACCTGGCGGGGTTACAGGGGATTCCTTCGACGCTTTACGAGGCCGCCGAAATCGACGGCGCCAACCGCTGGCAGCAGTTATGGACGGTGACCCTTCCGGGCCTCTCGCCGGTCATCTTCTTCCAGCTCATCGTGAGCATCGTGGGTTCTTTCCAGATCTTCAACCAGGTTTACGTCATGACCGACGGGCTGGGCGGCCCGGCCGATTCCACCCTGGTCATGGTCCTTTACATCTACCAGAAGTTCAAATACTTCCAGATGGGCTATTCCTCGGCTTTGGCCTTCGTGTTGTTCATCGTGATCATGCTGGCTACCTGGCTCCAATTCAGGTTTGCCAAGTGGGTTTATTACGAAGGCGAATTAAGGAAATAGGACGGATAACATGACCGATACCACCATTCCCTCTCCCACGGCTGCGCCCAATGGTTTTTGGGCCAGCAAGCGCCGCACGGAGAACGTCACCCGCTGGACCGTTTTTGTGGTGCTGGTCGTGGGGTCCATCACCATGTTGTTGCCGGTGGTTTGGATGCTGATCACTTCCTTCAAGACCCGGGCGGATGTTTTCGCCGTCCCTCCGCCCAACAGCACCTTCTTCCAGACCCTGAAATTTTGGATTCCCATCCCGCCCCACCCTGAGAACTACCCCCAAGCCTGGACGGTGTCGGGAATGTATTCGGGTGACAGTTGGAGCTTTTTTGGCATCCCGGTGCAAGGCATCACCTTCACCACCTACACCCTCAACACGCTTTTCATCGCGGTTTGCGGCTGCCTGGGGACCACCCTTTCTTCCTCCCTGGTGGCTTTCGCTTTCGCCCGCCTCCGCTTTCCGGGACGCGGCCCTTTGTTCCTCCTTTGCCTGGCCACCATGATGGTTCCCACCCAGGTAACCATGATCCCCACCTTCATCCTCTTTAGGAACATGCCGGCTTTCCTGGGCGGCCCCTGGTACAACAATTTCTTCCCCCTGGTCGTTCCGGCCTTCCTGGGCGGCGGGGCCTACAACATCTTCCTGATGCGGCAGTTCTTCATGAGCATTCCTTATGAAATGGACGAAGCGGCCAAGATCGACGGCTGTACCAACTTTGGGGTCTTTTGGCGCATCCTGCTGCCCCTCTGCAAGCCCGCCCTAACCACCGTGGCGGTCTTTTCCTTCCTCTGGAACTGGAACGACTTCCTGAACCCACTGATCTACCTGGATTCGAACAGCAAGAAGACCCTGGCCTTGGGACTGACCAACTTCGTCTCCCTTTACGGGCAGGACTACCAGCTATTAATGGCCGCGTCCCTGGTCATTTCCTTGCCCATCATCGTCATGTTCTTGGCGGGTCAGCGGTACTTCATCCAGGGCATCGCGACCACAGGATTGAAATAGTTCAATTGAAATTTGGCGTTTAAAAACTATAATTGCTCTCCGAAACGGCCCCTTTCCCAGCCTTGGGACAGGGGCTTTCCTTTTGGCGCCTGTGCCCCGAGGAATTTTACAAAGGTTTTTCGACGCACCGACGCCCTACTTCGCCCACCTGTTTTTGCCGTGATGTGAGTCCATCCATTCAAGGAGATTTGGAATGAAGAGCGCTGCGCTTTCCCCGTTAGGCAAAGAGAAATTTTTCTTCACGTCGGAATCGGTCACCGAAGGACACCCGGACAAGGTGGCCGACGCCGTTTCGGACAGCATCCTGGACGCCTGCCTGGCGCAGGACCCCATGAGCCGCGTGGCCTGTGAAACCCTCCTCACCTGCAACTGGGTGGTTGTGGCGGGGGAAATCACCACCAAGGCCCAGGTGAACTGGAGCCAGGTGGTCCGCGACGCCATCCGCAAGATCGGCTATACCGACGCGAAGGCGGGGTTGGACGCCGACACCGCCGGCGTTTCGGTGGCCATCAACCGCCAGTCGCCCGACATCGCCATGGGCGTGGACACAGGCGGCGCGGGAGACCAGGGCATGATGTTCGGTTTCGCCTGCCGTGAAACGCCCGAATTGATGCCCCTTCCCATCATGCTGGCCCACAAGCTGGTGGAAAAGCTGGCGGGGGTGCGCAAATCCAACAAACTCTCCTATCTCAGGCCCGACGGCAAGAGCCAGGTTTCGGTGGAATATATCGGCGGCAAGCCCGTGCGCGTGGACGCGGTGGTGGTTTCCACCCAGCACGCCCCGGTAAACCAGTCGAAACTCCGCGCCGACGTCATCCGCCATGTCATCAAGCCGGTCATTCCGGCACACATGATCGACAGTAAAACCAAAATCCATGTCAATCCCACCGGCCGCTTCGAGATCGGCGGGCCCCTGGGGGACACTGGCCTCACCGGCCGCAAGATCATCGTCGATACCTACGGCGGTTACGGCCGCCACGGCGGCGGCGCCTTCTCCGGCAAGGACCCTTCCAAGGTGGACCGTTCGGCGGCCTATGCGGCCCGCTGGGTGGCCAAGAATATCGTGGCCGCCGGCCTGGCCGACCAATGCGAGGTGCAGGTTTCCTACGCCATCGGCGTGGCTGAGCCTACCAGCGTCCTGGTGCATACTTTCGGGACCGGGCGCCTGCCGGAAGAACAGATCACCCAGCTGGTGCGAAAGGTGTTCGACCTGACGCCCCGTGGCATCATGAAGTCCCTCAACCTGCGGCGTCCCATTTATAAGAAGACGGCTGCCTATGGCCACTTCGGCCGCCACGACAAGGATTTCACCTGGGAGCAAACCAACAAGGCCGCCGCTCTCCGTAAAGCCGCGAAGTTAAAGTAAACATCTTTAACCACAGGGTCCGTTTTAAGAAGAACGACGCCCTGTGGTTCAATTTTTTGAGGAGAACTAAATGAAATACCACGTGAAGGATCTGAAGCTGTCGGGAAAAGGGAAGGACCGCATTGAATGGGCCGAACGCAGCATGCCCGTCTTGCGGCTGATCAAAAACCGCTTCCAGAAGGAGAAGCCTCTCAAGGGAATCCGCATGGCGGCCTGCCTGCACATCACTACCGAGACCGCCAATCTGCTCATCACCTTGAAGGCCGGCGGGGCGGACGTCCATGCCTGCGCCTCCAATCCCCTTTCCACCCAGGACGACGTGGCCGCCGCCCTGGTCAAGGTTTACGGAATTCCCACCTATTCCATCAAGGGAGAGGACCGGAAGACCTACTATAAGCACCTCTACTCGGCCCTGGACGCCCGTCCCAACATCACCATGGACGACGGCGCGGACCTGGTTTCGGAGCTGCATTCGGCCCGGGCCGCCCAGGCTTCCGAAATCATCGGCTCCACCGAAGAAACCACGACCGGCGTCATCCGCCTGCGGGCCATGGAGAAGGACGACGTGCTCAAGTTCCCGGTGGTTGCGGTCAACGACGCCAAGACCAAGCACCTCTTCGACAACCGCTACGGCACGGGCCAGTCCACCATGGACGGCATCATCCGCGCCACCAACCTTTTGATCGCCGGCTCCACCGTGGTGGTGCCGGGCTACGGCTGGTGCGGCCGCGGCGTGGCCATGCGGGCCAAGGGCCTGGGCGCCCGCGTCATAGTGACGGAAATAGACCCCATGAAGGCCCTGGAGGCCGTGATGGACGGCTTCGAAGTCATGCCCATCGCCAAAGCCGCGCCCCAAGGCGATGTTTTCGTGACCCTGACCGGTGATATCCACGTCATCCGCAAGGAACATTTCGCCAAGATGAAGGACGGCGCGGTGGTGGCCAACTCGGGCCATTTCAACGTGGAGCTGGACCTGGTTGGCTTGAAGCGGCTCTCCAAGAAGGTCCGCAACATCCGCGATTTCGTGCAGGAGTTCACCCTGAAGAACGGCCGCAAGGTGTTCGTGCTCGGGGAAGGGCGCCTCATCAACCTGGCCGCCGCCGAAGGGCACCCGGCTTCGGTGATGGACATGAGCTTCGCGAACCAGGCCCTGGCCGCCGAATACGTGACCAAAAACCACGACTCGATGGAACGGAAGGTTTACTCCGTGCCCGAGGACATCGATAACGAAATCGCCCGGCTGAAGCTCAAGGCCATCGGCGTCGCCATTGACACCCTGACGGCCGAACAGCAACACTATCTCTCCAGCTGGGAGATGGGTACTTAAGAAATTTAATCGCTGTCATTGCAAGGAATGCCCCGCGAATAGCGGGGCGTTCATGACGAAGCAACCTCAGTTTAAATATGTTTTCCAAAAGGCGAACCTTTTAGGTTCGCCTTTTTTGTTTTCGCTGATTGTTCTGTATATAAAATGTCTCAGGTGGAAGGAGATGGCGAATGAAAATATTTATTTCTTATGAACATAATGTGTGGCCATTGGCAAAAGCTATCGCAGAGTGGTTAAAACCAAGTGGTCATGATGTTCAGTGGGATTTTGAAAGTCTAAATCCTGGCATGCCATTTAATGAAAAGATAGCTTCTTTAATCGCGGATTCAGACCAAATCATTTACTTGGCAAGCCCAGCTTCTCTAACTAGCAAATGGGTATCAGCTGAATTGGCTTATGCTCGGGCTCTGCAAAAGTCTCTTATGCCAATAAAATTAGAAGGGGTTACAAACGAGCAAATTGAGGCTATGCCTTTTATTGGAAAAGTTCATTTGTTGGATTGGCCGACAGGCCGAAACATTTCAACCGATATACTAAAAGCAATTTCTAATTCGAATTATTCCGATTTGATCGAAATAAATGTCGAGAGACAAGCAAACAACGTCTTGAAAATATTTTTTAAAAATAAAGCTCCCATAGATTTTTACGATGTCAAAACGGATATTTGTGTGGAGTTCGAGGGAAAATTGGAAATAGAATTCTCTCCAGTAATAGAGGAAAGATTTCTCGTCTTGCCGCGGGGGGAAATTTGCTGGGTTCGACGCGAAGTAAAAGAATTCACTAAAAATATTCGTCTTGAAGGGGACTTCTATTCGGACCGGAACAATATGATAGTTCTTTGTAAATATTGTTTTCAAAATCAGGAAAGATATTTTTATGTTTCGAAAAGATTTAAGCTCAACCTGTTAGCGCCGGAAAAGACATCGTCGGAGGAAATTGAAAAGGGAAATTGAACACGTTTTAGCTTGCGGCGACTCTTTGGGCTTCGGCTTTTGCATCCGCCGCTTCTTTTTCCATAAGGGGCTGGAACCGCTTCTTCTCGTTGGCCTTCAGGTAGGCTTGTTCCGCCGTGATTTTGCCGGCTTCCAAGAATTTCATCAGGCATTGGTCCATGGTCTGCATCCCGACCTTGGCGTTCAGTTCGATCAGGGAATTCAAGCCCGACACCTTGCCGGTGCGGATCAGGTTCGGCAGGCTCTTCTCAAAGCATAGAACCTCCACCGCCGCGCAACGGCCCTTGCCGTCCTTGGTGGGGCAGAGTTGCTGGGCCACGATGCCCTTGGTGGAGGCGGCCAGGGCGCCCCGGGCCTTGTCCCGCTCGTCGGAAGGGAAAACGTTGATGATGCGGTCGATGGTCTTGGCCGCCGAGTTGGTATGCAGGGTGCCGAAGACCAGGATGCCCATTTCCGCCGCCGCAATGGCCAGGGAAATGGTTTCATAGTCCCGCATTTCACCCACCAGAATGATGTCCGGGTCCTGGCGCATCGAAGAACGCAGGGCCGCCTTGAAAGAATGGGTGTCCCGGTGCACTTCGCGCTGGGTGATCTTGCACTTCTTGACCGGGTGGACGAACTCGATGGGGTCCTCGATGGTGAGGATGTTGGCCTCACGGTTGGAATTGATCTGGTCGATCATGGCCGCCAGGGTGGTGGATTTGCCGCTTCCCGTAGGCCCGGTGACCAGGATCAGGCCCCGCTTGACGTTGCACATGGTGCGGATGACCGGCGGCATGCCCAGTTCGTCCAGAGTCAGGATCTTAGTCGGGATGGTGCGGAAAACCGCCGCAACGCCCTGCTGGTTGAAGAAGACGTTGGAACGGAACCGGGCCAGGCCGGGCACCTCATAGGCGTAGTCGTAATCATGCCGCTGCCAGCAAAGCTCCCACTGCTCCGGGGTCATGGTCTCATAAAGAAGAACATGCATGACCTGTTCGGTCATGATCCAGTCTTCCAAGGGCGCCAGGTCGCCCTTGGTGCGGATGAGGGGCGGGTTACCCACGGTCAAATGAAGGTCCGAGGCCTTGCGTTCCACCATCTTCTTGAAAAGTTCGTCGATGGTCGCCATCAGGCCTCCTCGGCCAGGATTTCGTCAGCCTGGGCCTGGGTGATCTTCTTGGCGGCCACCAAGCCTTTGATGGCGACTTCCATGGTTTGCATGCCCGACGAACCGCCGGTGGCGATCATGGAGGGGATCTTGTGGTATTCCTCACTGCGGATGGTGTTGGCCATGGCCAGCGAGTTCACCAAAATCTCGAAAGCCGGCACCATGGACAGCCCGTCGGCGTTCACCAACAGGCGCTGGGAGACGATGCCCACCAGGCTCTCGGACAAGCTGGCGATGGCCTGGGCTTGCTCGGCGGCCGGGAAGAGGTTGACCACGCGGGAGACGGTGGCTGCCGCCGAGCCCGTATGCAGGGTGCCGATGACCAGGTGGCCGGTCTCCGCGGCCGTCAAGGCCAGGCTCATGGTCTCATAGTCGCGCATCTCGCCCACCATGATGATGTCCGGGTCCTCGCGCAGGGCGCTGCGGAGGGCCGCCGAAAAGCTGGCGGTGTGGGGCCCCACGCTGCGCTGGTTGACCAGGGACTTCTTGCGCTGGTGGATGTATTCGATAGGGTCCTCGATGGTGATGATGTGTTCGTCGCTTTCCGAGTTCATGTGGTCCACCAGTGCGGCGCAGGTGGTGGACTTGCCCGAACGGCCCGGGCCGGTGATGAGGATGAGGCCCTGGTTGGCATCGGAGAATTTCTTGAGGATGGGCGGCAGGCCCAGCCCGTCGATGGAGGGGACCTGGGAGCTGAAGTGGCGGAACACCGCGTCCCAGCCCTTCCTTTGACGGTAGGCGTTGACGCGGAAACGCTCGCCGTTGGACATGGTGTAGGCCGTGTCCACTTCCCATTCGGTCTTGATGCGCTCGGCTTCGGCCGGCTCGAGGACCTCGAAAATCATGCGTTCGCAATCCGCCACGCTCAGGGGCTGGGTGATGGGGGTCAGGCGCCCCAACTGCCGGACATAGACGGGCGATTCGGAGGCCACGTGCAGGTCGGAGCCTTTGCATTCGACGCAAGCTTGGAGGTATTGGTCCAGTTCGGGCATGGCCGCTTTTCAGGGGATGGGGTGAGAAGCACCTTTAGATTACGAAAAAATAGTGTTAAGTCAATTTATAACGAAACGCCGGCGTAACCCGCCAAGCGGGCTGCGGGCGGTGCTTTTAACCTCCTCGAAACCTGTTTTGCCGGTCCCCCCTTGGCTTATAATCCTCGGGCGGATCAATCATCCCTGGAGGAAACCATGCGCCTGAGGACTGTTGGAATTGTGGCTTTGTCGATTTTGTTGTTGGGAGGATGCTCCAAAAACGGCGGTGGAAACAAGATCAAGATCGGCCTTTCCCTGGACACCCTCAAGGAAGAGCGCTGGCAGCACGACCGGGACCTCTTCGTGGCCCGTGCCAAGGAATTGGGCGCGGATGTGCTGGTGCAGGCCGCCAATTCGGACGACACCCTGCAGAATTCCCAGGCGGAAAACCTCCTGACCGAGGGGGTGAACGTGCTGGTCGTGGTGCCCCATGACGGCAAGAGTTCAGCCACCATCGTCGAAGCGGCCCACAAAGCCGGAGTTCCCGTCATCGCCTACGACCGGCTGATCCGCGACTGTGACCTGGACCTTTACGTGACCTTGGATCCCGAGAAGGTCGGTGAACAGCAGGCCGATTACGCCGTGAAGCACCGGCCCAAGGGTAATTACGTTTTGATCGGCGGGGCCCCCACGGATAACAATGCGGTCCTCGTCCGTCAGGGGCAAATGAAGATCCTCCAACCCTCCATCGACAAGGGCGACATCAAGGTTGTGGCCGACCAATGGGCTAAAGACTGGCAGCCGGTGGAGGCCCTGAAGATCATGGAAAACGCCCTTACCAAGAACAACAACAAGGTGGACGCAGTGGTGGTCTCCAACGACGGCACGGCGGGCGGCGTGGTTCAGGCCCTGAATGAGCAGGGTTTGGCCGGGAAAGTCCTGGTGACGGGGCAGGACGCGGACCTGGCGGCCTGCCAGCGCATCGTGCAAGGCACCCAAAGCATGACGGTCTATAAGCCCCTGGCCAAGCTGGCCAACAAGGCGGCAGAACTGGCGGTTGCCCTGGCCCAGAAGCAGCCCATTGCGGACCCCGTGACCAAGCTCAACAACGGCAAGATCGACGTGCCGTCCATCCTCCTGCCCACGGTGGAAGTGGACAAGGACAACCTGGATTCCACGGTCATCGCCGACGGGTTCCAGAAAAAAGAAGACGTGTATAAAAAATAATCGAACCACGGAGTACATAGAGGTCACAGAGTGAGGATTCGGATCCTGTGGCAATGAATGATTGGGTTTACTCTGTGTACTCCGTGTCCTCTGTGGTGAAAATGCCCCTGTTAGAACTCAAAAACATCACTAAAGACTTCCCGGGTGTGCGCGCCTTGGACGGCGTTTCCTTCGACCTGAACAAGGGCGAGATCCACGCCCTTTGCGGCGAGAACGGCGCGGGCAAAAGCACCCTGATCAAGATCCTTTGCGGCTACCACCCCTTCGGTTCCTACGGCGGGGAAGTGCTGCTCAACGGCCAGCCGACCCGGTTCAAAGACCTGAAATCCTCAGAAGAAAAGGGAATCGCCCTGATCGCCCAGGAACTGGCCCTCGTGCCGGAGCTCACGGTTGCGGAAAACCTGCTTTTGGGCCGCTGGCCGAAGAAGGCGGGTTTCATCCGATGGGAGGAAGTGCACCGGGAGGCCCAAAGGGCCCTGGATTTGGTGGGCCTGCCTTTGGACCTTGAAAAACCCATCAAGGAACTGGGGATCGGCCAACAGCAGATGATCGAGATTGCCAAGGCCCTCTCCAAAAAAGCCGAAATCCTCGTTTTGGATGAACCCACGGCGGCCCTGACCGAGGCTGACACCGCACGGCTTTTGGATTTCTTAAAACAGTTGAGGAAACAGGGTGTTTCCTCCATTTATATCAGCCACCGCCTGGAGGAAGTGGGCCAGATCGCCGACCGGGTGACGGTATTGCGCGACGGCAAATCCATCGTGACCGCCCCCATGTCCGGGTTAAGCCAGGACAAGATCATCGCCCATATGGTGGGCCGCGAGGTCAAGAACCTCTACCCCCGGCCCCAGACGAAGGCCGGGGAAGTCCTGCTGGCGGTGAAGGATTTCAGCGTGGAAGACCCGGCCAATCCCGGCCGGTTTGTGGTGAAGGGCGCCTCCCTTGAGGTCCATGCGGGGGAAGTGCTCGGCATCGCCGGGCTTATGGGGGCGGGCCGCACGGCCCTTTTGAGTTCCCTTTTCGGGGCGTCCCGTGGGAAGGTCCAAGGCCGCCTCACCGTCCATGGGGAAGAGCGCCGGCCTTTTGCCTCGCCCGAAGAGGCCATCGGGGCGGGGGTGGCCCTGGTCAGCGAAGACCGCAAGCGTTACGGTCTGGTGCTGGAAAGCGCGGTGGAAGAAAACCTCATCCTGGCCTTCATGCGAAAGCTGGTCAAACACGGGTTCCTGGACCAACCGGCCATCGAAAAAGAATGCGATACCCAGGTAAAAGCCATGCGCATCAAGACTCCCGGCCTTTCCGCCTGGGTCAACAAGCTCTCGGGGGGGAACCAGCAAAAGGTGGTCCTGGGCAAATGGCTGATGACGCGGCCCCGGGTCCTCTTCCTGGACGAACCCACCCGCGGCATCGACGTGGGGGCCAAGTCCGAAATCTACGAGCTCATGGGCCAATTGGCCGCCCAGGGGATCGGCATCGTGCTGGTTTCCTCCGACCTCCCGGAAATCCTGGGGTTGAGCCACCGGGTCCTGGTGCTCAACCAGGGGCGGATGACGGCGAAACTGGAAGCCGAGGATGCCACGCCCGAGAGGGTTTTGGCCGCCGCGGCCCTTAAAGTCTGACGATGGCCAAAAACCCCAAAGCCGCCCCGGGCCAAGGACTTGGAACCATCCTCTCATGGGCCCTGATGGCGGGCCTGGGGTTCCTGGGAATATGGCAATTCCACAACGTTGAGTTCTATTCCGATTTCGACCTCGTGCCGGGAGGGCGGGGCGACAACCGGCTGGTGACGGCCCTTCTGGAGTATTTTTACCACGCCCTCCGGGGTGAGGGTTCCTTTTCCTCCCCGGCCTTTTATTACCCCGCCCAGGGTACCCTGGGGTACGCCGACGTTTTTTTAAGTTATTCCATCCCCTACGGCATCCTGCGGAGCTTCGGGATGGATGTCTTTTCCTGTTACCAGGTTTGCGGCATCCTCTTCAGCCTTTTGAACTACCTTTGCGGTTTCCTTTTGCTTTACCGGGGATTGGGCCGCGGTGTCACCGCTTCCGCTTTGGGCGCCTTCCTTTTCGCCTTCAACGCCCCTAAGTTCAACCAGATCAGCCACCCCCAACTCCAATGCCTCTTCCTCCTGCCGCTCGTGGTGTGGTTGGCGGTGGAATGGGTCAAACGGGGTTCGAAAATTTCGCCGCGCGAATCCTTCACCTTTCTTTGCGCCGCCGTCCTCGTGGCGGATTTCCAGCTTTATAGCGGCTTTTACATGGGCTGGTTTTTCTTTTTCTGGGTCCTGCTCTTCTTCATCCTTTCCCTTAGTTTCAAGGCCACCCGGGGTTACCTGTGGGAGATTTGGCAACACCATCAACTTCCCCTTTTGGGGGCCGGGGTTGTCTTCGTCCTGGGGTTGGTCCCATTCCTATGGATTTACCTGCCGGTCATCCGCGAACTTGGGGGAAAAAGCTACAGCGAAATCCAAATGATGACCCCGGATGCGTGGTCCTTCCTCTGGATGGGGCCGCGCCACAGCTGGTGGGGTTGGCTATGGGACCATTCCCAGACCATCCGGAATTATCCGGTGGAGGGTGAAGAGAGGGACGGCTTGGGTTTGTCCGTCCTGGCCGCCTGGTTCCTATTGACCCTGGCGGCGGTTTGGTTTCTAAGGGAAAAGAAGCCTCCTTTTTCCGATAAAACCAAGGCTGTTTATTACTATTTCGCCGCTGTGGCGGTCCTTGCCACCACCCTCTTTGCCCTTTTAGGTTTTAAATATCCCGGCGATGTTTCCCCCTGGCGGATCATCTATGAGCTGGTGCCGGGGGGCGGCAGCATCCGGGCCGTTTCCCGGTATGTCCTATTCATCGCCCTGCCTCTCTCTGTTTTTATTGGGCTCGCTTTTCAAATGCTTTTGGAAAAGGTTAAAACCCTCCGCGAGCCTTTGGGAGGGCGGGTTTTTACGGCACTCTTGTTCCTATGGGGCGCTGTGATGGTGTTTGAACAGGTCGGGTTGCCGCCTTACCCCGCTTTTTCCAAATCCGTGGACCTGAACCGGTTGGAATACCTGAGCGAAAAATTACCGGCCCAATGCAACGCCTTTTACGTCGATGTGGATCCCCGGCTGACCTATGACGCCACCAACCTCCAGATCGACGCCATGCTTCTTTCAGCCGTGCGGGGCATCCCCACCCTCAACGGCTACAGCGGGGCCAATCCGAAGGATTGGAACCTGTACCGCGTCAGAAGCCCCCGTTATCATGAGTATGTCCAGGATTGGGTCGGCCAAAACCACATTGGGGGACCTATTTGCGGAGTTTTGATCGACCGGTAATTGTTGTTTTTACTTTTCCCTCTCCCCATGCGGGAGAGGGTAAGGTGAGGGGTGATGGCCGATAAGCTACAAGGAAACTTTGCTAGGACTTTACGCCGGAACCAAACGGAAGCTGAAAAAAAGCTTTGGAGATATTTGCGTTCTAGGGAGTTTCAAGGGGTTAAATTCCGGCGACAACAACCGTTGGGCCATTATGTTGTTGATTTTTGCTCCCTTGAAAAAAGACTTATTGTTGAACTGGATGGCGGTCAACACGCTTTGAATCAAGACGAAGACGCCAAACGAACACAATACCTTAAGAAATCTGGTTACAAGGTAATTTGTTTTTGGAATAACGAAGTTTTAGAAAATATTGAAGGCGTTTTGGAAAGAATAAAGCAAAGCTTAGCCTAAACACCCCTCACCCCATCCCTCTCCCGCAAGGGGAGAGGGGGAAAAGAGAAGCAATGAACGACAAGAAACTGCAAATACCCTGGCGCGCCCTGACGATGGTGGGGGCGCTTCTGCTGATATGGGTCATTTTTTCCATCACCACCGAGGGCATTTTCCTGGGGCCCCGCAACCTTTCCCTCTTGATGCGGCAGATGTCGGTCACCGCCATTTTGGCCATCGGGATGGTGCTGGTCATCGTGGCGGGGCAGATCGACCTTTCGGTGGGCGCCATGACGGGCTTCCTGGGGGCGGTCTCGGCCATCCTGTTCGTGAACCATAACTGGCCCCTTTGGGCCACCTTCGCCGTCACGATCCTCTTGGGGGCCTTGTTGGGGCATTTTCAGGGGCATTTGGTCACCTGGTTCAATATTCCCCCTTTTATCGTGACCTTGGGGGGAATGTTGATCTTCCAAGGCGCCTTGTTGGGGCTCACGGGCGGCGTGGCCATCAGCCCAACGCCTGATTATCTTTTTGTGGGCCAGGCCCACGTGGCCAAGCTGGTCGGATGGGCCCTCTTCGGGCTTGTGGCGATCTTCTTTTTGTACCTGGCCTTTAAAAGCAAAACAGCCGCCGCCAGGTTCAAGTGGCTCGGCCTATTGGCCCTAGCCGGTGTTTTTATCGCCGTCATGAACGCCTATGAAGGGATTCCCTTCCCCGTGCTGCTCATGCTTCTATTCGCGGCGGTTTTTTCCATTGTGGCCCAGCAGACGCCTTTTGGCCGGCACCTTTACGCCATCGGCGGCAACCGGGAAGCGGCTTTTTATTCCGGCATCAACATCAACCGGCATATTGTCCTGGTATTCACCCTGATGGGCGCCATGGTCGGTGTGGCCGGCATCGTCCTCACCGCGCGGGTGGGTTCGGCCACCTCGGATGCCGGACGCATGATGGAGTTGGACGCCATTGCGGCGGCCGTCATCGGGGGGACCTCCCTGATGGGAGGGCGGGGAACGGTTTGGGGCGCCATCTTGGGGGCCCTGGTCATGGCCTCACTCGACAATGGCATGAGCCTGATGAACACCGAAGCCTTCTGGCAGCCCATCATCAAGGGAAGCATCCTGGTGGTCGCGGTAGCCTTGGATATGATGGGACGGAAAGGTAAAAACTGAGCCTGCTAGAAACAGACCACCGCATCCAGGGCGCCGCCGAGGGAAATGGAATCCTGCAGGTCGGGGATGCTCCTCGTCAGTAAAGAAGCGTCAACAGCGATGTTTTTACCCACGTAACCTATTCCGAAGGTCCACATCTGTTGGTTGGAAACTTCATCGGCAAAGGTCCCCAGCCTTACCAGGACATGGGCTTCAGGATAATACCGCTCCATGCCCACCCTCCAGCGGGTCTGGTCCTGGGACCAGGAAATCTCCGCCTCTATCCCGATGTTATTGTCGGGGGGGGTGAAGGCCATGCCCAGTTTGGTGGCATAGGGAAAGGGCGTGGAAAGGCTGACGCTTTGGGCCGGTCCCACGGGGGTTTCGTGACCCGCCCCGTCCAATTGGTAATTTTGCTGGGTCGCCTGCCAGGTGAAGTTGGAAGTGAGGTTCTCGAAGACCATGCCCGCCGTCAGCGCGTCCGTGAATTTAGCAAGGAATCCGCCGTCGATGCTCAGTCCCAACCCTGAATTCGAAGTTGTTTTCGTGTAGGTATAGGCACCGTCCATGGGGGTCGCCGGGTTATAAGTTCCGGTCAGGGTGGTTTGCTGGTATTGCAATCCGTCGTGGTATTTCAAGTTTCCCCCGATGGTGAACATCTGCAAGCTGCCCAGGGGAAAAGGCATGCCATAACCCAGGACCAAATTGGCGACCTGCTGGTTGGTTTGTTGGAAATTGACACCGTAACTGGAAACCAGGCCGATGGAATTATTGTCCCGGTCGTGGAAAAACTGAAGGGCGCCCTGGGAAGCTGAATAATTCAATTCCTGGTCGTAAATA
Organism: Pseudomonadota bacterium; assembly: GCA_021324075.1. Classification (GTDB taxonomy): domain Bacteria; phylum Oederibacteriota; class Muellerivitia; order Muellerivitales; family Muellerivitaceae; genus JAJPJW01. The sequence continues at coordinate 45,409 of JAJPJW010000054.1, forward strand.
ACCCCGGCCGCAGTGGAGAAGTATTTCACCCCGAATAGCCCCAGGTATTGCTGGTAGCGCTGGACCGGATCCTGTCCCGACCCTAGGGCATCCCCGGGTTGGAAATGGACGATGGGTTTTCCGGAATTGCTCGTGTCAAAAGCCGAAAAACCGGAACCAACGGACCAGCCGGAAGGGGAGCCGTCGGGAAAGGCCAAGTCGGCGGGGTTCCAATAGATGCTGAAGAGGCCCATGGGAGCCGCGGTAGCCGCCCCGCCGATGCCCATACTGTGGGCGTCTTGGGCCCGGAGGGGAAGGACGAGGAACATCAGGGCAAGGGTGGCCAAAAGGTATCGCGCAAACATGCCGGTATCTTAACCTTGGCTCTGTCCCAAAATCAAAATAAATTGGGTTTTTGCAAGTTCCGGCGCGTCGAATGACCTTTGGGAAAAATATCCCGCTTGCTACAATTTGTCGGTGAAAAAAAAGAAAGCCCTTCCGGCATTCCTTCCTTCTTCCATCCTTCCGCGCCTTCCCTGGCTTTGGCCGGTTCCCGCAGCAGGCCTTTGGGTATGGGAGCAGTTCGCCCACGCCTCCGAAGGGGTTCCCCTTTCCGGGTTGATCTTTGCCAAGGGTTTGGTCCTATTGGCCGAGGCCGCCGTCCTCTACGGCCTGGCCCGCTTTCCAAAGTTTTATTTCCTGGGGATGTTCCCGCTGTCCTGGCTGGCGGTTTCCCATTTCCAATGGGATTTGTGCGCCGTCCCCGAATACCGCTTTTGGGTTTGGTTGGCCCTTTTCCTGGGTGTTGAAATCCTCATTCTGGCATTGCCCGATGGAAAAAAACTCCTGTTCGCCCTCGTGCCGGGCTGGGCTGTCCTGGTTTGGCTCTTTAAGTTCTCTTTCCTGCTGCCTTTGGTTTTTTTAACGGCGCCGTCCAAGCGCTTTTGGAACGCTCCCTGGGCCCGGTGGGGAGGCCTGGCGACGGCTGTCGTTTTGTACCTTGCGTTCGGCGGCTGGAATTATTGGTTTCTCAACTGGACCGATCTTTACGACCTGCTTATCAGCGGCCGTTTCATCGCCTTTTTTGTGTTGGGTTGTCTGGGCCTGGCGGCTTTCGACTCCAAATGGAAGGGCAGTTTCCGGCACGTCCTACTCCCCCTGGTCCTCCTGCCGGCCGGATTGCTTTTCTGGGGCGGGAACAATCCCGCGTCCGGCTTTTTTGAAATGGCCATCCTTCAATGGGTCCTCGTTTGGATGGCCGGCTATGGTTGGGAAGCCTTCCGGGAATACCTGCTGGATCCCACTTGGCATGGAAGGCTGGTATGGCTGGCCCTCAGTTTGGGGCTCTTCGGGGGCGTCCTTTAAACAAAGAAAACCATGGGGGCCACGAAGAAAAAGGACCGGTAACCGCAAATTACTTCTTTAAAAAAATCGGTGGAAAAATTAGGATAGTCGCTTCCCCGACCCAGTGGGTGGGTTGCGAGATCAAGCAGTCCCGTTCATCGGCACTTACTATATGGAGGTTTTAGAATGAAAGTTTCCCGCAAACTCTTCGTATTTTTAATGGGCCCCGCGATGGCCCTGGCCCAAGGAGTCCCGGTGGCCACCCCGCCTTCCGGGCCCGCCCCGACCGCCACCCCCGATATGGCCCACGCGCCTAAGATCATCAGTTCCAAAACCAAATTCGACTTCGGCAACGTGGACGAAGGGCCGGATATCGTCCATAAGTTCCATGTCGCCAACCGCGGCAAAGGGACGCTGAAGATTAAGAGTGTCTCGACCTCCTGCGGCTGTACGGCCGCCATTCCCGGGAGCAAGTATCCCGTTCCCAAGGCCGACAAGGACCAGGGCGTCATGGCCGTCATCCCGCCGGGAGGCTGGGATGTCATCCAGGCCACCTACCACACCAACGGCCGGCCGGGGCACGCCACCAAGTTCATCACGGTCACGAGCAACGACCCCGTCAACCCCAGCTTCCAGCTCCAACTGGACATGACGGTTCAGCGGGATATCGACCTCCAACCCGACCGGCTTTACCTCTACAGCCTCAAGCACGGCCAGCCCCATTCCTCCACGATAAAAATCCTGGGCAAGGCAGGGGAGGACCTGGAGATCCTTTCGGCCACCGCCACCGGCAACGTCGTGACGGTGACCAGCGTCGCCCCCTATAAGGACGAGGCGAACAACCGCAACGGCGCCACCATCCAGGTGGATGTGCCCGTCACCCAGGCGATCGGCAGCTTCACGGACAACATCTCGATCAAGACCAACAACAAGAAAAAGCCCGAAGTGACGGTGCCGGTGCTGGGCGAGATCGTCGGCCCGGTGCAGTTCAACCCCAAGAGCCTGAATTTCGCGCCCCACCAGGAAATGGCCGTGACCATCATGTTTACGCCGGACGAGCCGAAGAAATTCGCGATCCGGAGCGTGGCGTCGGAGAACCACTTGGTGCGGCCTTCCATCGTGAAGACCAACGTCAACGGGGTGGACCAGTATGCTTTGTCGGTTTCGGTCATTAAAAACGTCCCGCAAACCAGCGACGGCAAGGACAAGGTGGACGTCTATACCAACGACCCGGAGATGGGCAAGATCTCCATCGACGTCCAGGCGAACAAATAGCCGGTCCGGGAAAGACGGCCGCCGTTTTAAGGTTTTTTGGGGTGGAACTGTTTGAGGAGGCCGTGCAGGCTCTTCTTTTCTTTTTCGGAGAGGTGTTTCAACATCTCCTTGATCTTCGCGTCGTAAGTGGAGGGTTTTTCCTGGGTTGTGACCGCCGAAGAAGGTATGAAAAGGTCGTAGAAATTAACCCCTAAAATCCGGGCAAGGTTTTCCAGTGTGGACAAGGGCGCCTGCCGGGTGCCGCGCTCGATGTGGCTCAAAAAACTGGTGGAAATTTCAGCCCGCTCCGCGAGTTCCTCCAGGGTGAAGCCTTTTTGCTTGCGGGGGCGTTTCAACGCCGAGCCCGCCGTGATGTAGCTGTTGGGGTTCTTGGCCATTTCTTCTCCCAGTCAAATTCAAAAACACTATCGCAGAACCCTTTTCCCTTAAAAAGTGACTATAAGTCAAATATAATTTTGACCAAAAGAATAAACAGCTATAAAATTCAGGCAGTTTTATCTCCGCCTGTGGCGTGGGGTGCAAAATGGTTTGGCGTGGAGAAGTGGAAAAATGGTTTGTTGAACAAGGTTTCCAGACCGAGTGGTTATGGATGGGCCGCGACAAATTCTTTTTCCTGGCCTGGAAGGGACGGATGCTGGCCGTTCATTTTGTCGAACCGGAAGGCTCAGCGGTACCCGAGAAGCCAATGACCGTCAAAAAATTGTTCCTCGAGCTTTTCACCCACCTGAGGTACCTGGAAAGCTGGAACAGGGTGTTCAAAGGACGGGAAGTTTCCTTCAAATGGCTTTGTTTCCGGGTCCTTACCGGTAATGAAATTGAAAGGCTGAAGATAGCCGGGGTGGAACCCTTTCATTTCGAGCCTTACACCGGCTATTCTTCCAACTAGATGCCGCTTTCCTCAATTGTTTAAAGCCTTTCATGTCGATAGAATGTGCCTTCGGAAGCCCGGGCCAAGGCCCGGGCTTCTTTTTGTGGCGACTTCAAGGAAGGCCATGTCCTCCACGGAAAAATCAAAGAATTCCTTCGGGCTTTACCTCCGGTTATTAGGCTATTTGGACGGCCACAAGGGCCGTTCGTCTTTTGCCGTCTTGTGCATGATCCTTTCGGCGGCTTCCACGGGCATCGTGATGAAGCAGTTGGAACCAATCACCAACGAGACCTTCCTTAAAAGTCCGGACCCCCAGGGCACTTTTACCCATCTCCTGACCTTCGTCATCCCGGTCACCTTCCTGGCGGCTGTGGTAAGGGGGCTTTCCGGCTACGGCCGGGACTACTATATGAGGGCCCTTTCACAGGTGGTGGTCCAAAGGCTTCGCAACCACCTTTACGGCCACTTTCTCACCATGCAGATGTCCTATTTTGAAAGCCAGCGCACCGGGGGGTTAGCCGCCCGCATCACCAACGACGTGCAGGTCCTGGAGGATTCGGTCACCAGCGTCGTGGGCCAGGGGATTTCCTCCAGCATCACGGCGATCGCCCTGGTGGGATTCATGGTCTATACGGACTGGCGGCTGTCCCTGGCGGCCTTTGTGGTTTTCCCGCTGGCCTTGGGCCCTATTTTCCATTTCGGGCGCCGTATCCGCAGGGCTTCGGGCGAGGGCCAGCAATTCCTCGCCGATTTGAACGCCCAGGTCCATGAGACCCTGACGGGCATCCGCGTGGTCAAGGCCTTCGGCATGGAGCACCACGAAAAGCGGAAATTCGAAACCACCAATGCCAGCTATTTCGCCGTGACCCTGCGGCGCATCCGGGCTTTTGTGGCCTCGTCGCCCCTGGTGGAGTTCATCACCACCACCACCCTTTTGGTATTGCTGTTGTGGGTCGCCTACCGGGCCCTTTTGGAGCAAAATGTCAATATCGGAACCTTTATTTCCTTCTTCGCCATGGCCGCCACCCTCTATCCCCAGCTTAAGAATTTCAACGGCCTCTGGGCCCAGCTCCAGCAGGCCATGGCCTCGGCGGAACGTTGTTTCGAGATCCTGGATATTCCCGATCCCATGCCGGACGCCAAGAACGCCCCCGAGATCAAACCCTTGAAGAAGGCCATCGAGTTCAAGAACGTCGGTTTTGAATACGTGCACGGTCACCCGGTTTTGCGGAACATTTCCTTCAAAATCGAGCGTGGGGAAGTCGTGGCCCTGGTCGGCCCCTCGGGAGGGGGCAAGAGCACCCTGGCGGACCTGATCCCCCGTTTTTACCAGCTCACCTCGGGCCAGATCCTTTGGGACGGGCAGGATATCAGCCAGGCCAAACTGGCTTCCTTAAGGTCCCATATCGGCATCGTGACCCAGGAAACCATCCTTTTCCACGACTCCATCCTGCGCAACATCGCCTATGGCCGGCCCGGGGCCGGCTTTTGGGATGTGCAGGAGGCGGCCAAGGCGGCTTACGCCAAGGAGTTCATCGAGAACACGCCCCAAGGATTCAACACCCTGATCGGGGAGCGGGGCATCAAGCTCTCAGGCGGGCAGCGCCAGCGCCTGGCCATCGCAAGGGCCATTTTGAAAAACCCGCCGGTCCTTATTTTGGATGAGGCCACTTCCGCCTTGGACACGGAAAGCGAGCAATTGGTGCAGAAAGCCCTCAACGAACTCATGGGACACCGGACAACCCTGGTCATCGCCCACCGGCTTTCCACGGTGCGCAAAGCCGACCGAATCCTGGTCATCGACAAGGGACGTATTGTGGAACAGGGCAAACACGGTTTTCTCCTGGGCAAGCACGGTCTTTACGCAAAACTGTACAAGATGCAGTTCCGCACTCCCGGCAAGGCGGAAGCCGGATGAAAGCGGGTACCAAAGCGGGAAAAAAGCCGGCGGTTTTCCTGGACCGCGACGGGACCCTGATGCCGGACTTGGGTTACCTGGGCGACCCGAAGAAGGTGAAACTTTACAAGGGGACGGCGGAGGCCTTGAAGATCCTTCGCCGGGAAGGGTTTTACCTTTTCGTGGTGACCAACCAGTCGGGGGTGGCCCGCGGATATTTCCCCGAAAGCTCGGTGAAGGCGGTCCACCGGAAGCTGCAAAATTTGCTCAAGGCCAAAGGGGCGAGGATTGACGCCTTTTTTTACTGCCCCCACTACAAGGAAGGGAAAGCCAAACGCTACGTCAAGGTTTGCGACTGCCGCAAACCCAAACCCGGAATGGTGAAGCAGGCATTGAGGAAATACCCGGTCGACCTGAAGCATAGCTATGGGGTGGGGGACAAGGTGGACGATCTCCAGTTGGCCCGGAATGCCAAGTTGGCGAAGGGTTTCCTGGTCCGGACGGGCAATGGCCGTGCGAGCGAGAAAAAACTGAAAATCAGCCCCCTTGCCAAGAGCCGCGTGGTTTCGGATTTATTACAAGCGGCCCAATTCATCCTGGAAGAGAAAGAAAAACGGAAGAACCATGACTAAGAAAATACTCGATCGCCCAGCAGTGATACGGATCCTGGAAACCTTGAAATCCCAAGGCAAGAAGGTCGTGCTGGCCGACGGTGTTTTCGACCTGCTGCGCAGAGGACATTCCCGTTATCTGCGGGCGGCAAAGGCCTTGGGGGACGTCCTGGTCCTGGCCCTGCCCTCGGACGAATCCGTTAAGAAAACAATGGGCCCCGGCCGTCCGCTCCTGCCCCTGGAGGACCGGTTGGGCATCCTTGACGCCTTCGAAATGGTCGATTGGGTGACCTCTTATTCGGAAAACGATGTGGTAAAACTACTGGAGGATTTAAAACCCGATCTATATGCCGTACAGAACAAAGCCAAGTTATCCGTCGGCTCCTTTCGTGGGAAGGTCGTCGAATTGAAGGAATCGGGCGACCAGGAAGCGGACCAGCTTATCCAGGAGATCCTCCGTAAATACCCCGATCCTTCCATGAAGATCAATGAGTGACCCTAAGCCCCGGCATATCCTTATCGCCCGCACCGACAAGGTGGGGGACCTTTTGCTTTCCCTTCCCACATTCCAAACACTCAAGAAAGCCTTTCCCGGGACCCGCTTGACGGCTCTTGTCAGCCCTTATGCCAAGGAGATCGTCCAAAACCATCCAGCTGTGGATGCGGTGGAACTGTATGAAAAAAGTGAAAGCCTTTGGGCTTTAACCCGGCGGTTCAAGACCTTTAAACCCGACGTCTTCATCGCCCTCTATCCGCGGGCCCGGCAGGTTTTGGCGGCGCGGTTGGCCGGAATCCCGAAGCGCATCGGCACAGCCTATCGCTGGTACAGCTTCCTCCTGACGGACAAGGTGAAGGTCCACCGGTCGGTTTGCGACCGGCACGAAGTGGAATACAACCTGGACCTGGTCAAACCGCTGGGTGTGGAGCCGAAAAAGGAGAAGATCGCATTTCCCTTAACCGAATCCGAGCGTTCTTTCGCCAGGGATTTGCTGAAAGAGAAGGGCCTCAAACCCAAGGACCACTACGTGATTGTGCATCCGGGGCACAAGGGATCGGCCCTCAATTGGAAACCTGAACGTTACGGGCAGGCGGTCGCCCAATTGTGCCGTCGGAAGGGTTTGCGGGTCATCCTGACCGGCGCGGCTAGTGAGACCGCCTTGATTTCCCAAGTGACAACCCACCTTCCGGGCCTGGGGCCCGACCAGAAGCCCATCCTCCTGATCGGTGAATGCACCTTGCGGCAATTGGCCGCCGTTTACGAGGAGGCGGATTGTTTCCTTTCGGGCTCCACCGGCACCATGCACCTGGCCGCCGCGGTGGGCACCCCCACCGTATCCCTTTTCTGTCCCATCCCCCAGACCACGCCGGTACGATGGGGGCCCTGGGGAAACCAGTCCACTGTTTTGATGCCGCAAAACCTCGAATGCCCCGATTGCAAGGTAGGCGCCTGCTCCAAGCACGACCCCATGGATGCCATCTCCGTGGAAGAGGTCCTGGCGGCCCTGCAAAACTATCTTCCGAAAAAGGCCGCGCGTTGAAAACAAGGCGCTTTTACACCTTTGCCCTGCTTGTTGTTTTGCTTTCCTGGCTGCAAGGCTGCTCCCTCCTTTTTATCGCCAAAGGCAAGTCCTCCATTTCAACCTCCAAAATCGAAAAGGTTCCAGAGGCCGCTTCCCTGGAAAAAAGGATGAGCCAAAGGGTGGTCCTGCATTACAAGGTACAGGAGGGCGACACGCTGGACTTCGTTGCCCAGGCTTATTACGGCGACCCGGGGTTTACACGGAAAATCGCCAAGGACAACCGCCTGAATCCCAAGAAACCGCTGAAGGCGGGGAAAGACCTCAAAATCGTCGACCCCGCCAATTTCCCGGACAAGGGCACCCTGGACGACCTGCGCAAAAAAATGAGTGCCGCGGCGACGCCCTCGGCCACGGTGACTTCGAACCAGGCCTTTTCCGAGCCGGATTCGGCCGAGGACGAGAAGGACGTGGAGAAAATACCACGGCCCAAGTCCAACCAGGCCTTTGCCGCCGGCGAGAAATTGACCTTTGAGGTGAGGGCCATCGGCATCCTGGGCGGCTATGCGACGCTGGAAGTGGACGATTACCAGACCGTCAACAACAGGCCCTGCTATCCGCTGACCGCCAAGGCCAAGTCCGCCTTTCCTTTCAGCAGTTTTTACCCGGTGAACGACATCCAGACCAGCTACTTCGACGCGGTGGATTTCATCACCTGGAAGTTCCAGAACGACGTGCACGAGGGCAATTACAACGCCCAAAACCGCGAAAGTTACGACCAGCTCAAACACACGGTGGTGCGCCAACACAACCAGGAGCCAACGGAACAGGTGGATGTCCAGCCCTTTACGCAAGACATCATCTCCTGTTTCTATTATTTCCGGCTCCTGCCCCTGGATATCGGGAAGAAATTCCTGATCCCAACCTGTTCGGGAGGCAAGAATTACAAGATGATCGTGAAGGTGGTTTCCCGGGAAAAGGTCACGGTGCCCGCAGGCACCTTCGACTGTTTCCGCACAAAGCCTTTCGTGAAATATGGCACGGTCTTCCGGAACAAGGAGGACATCGACCTTTGGGTCACGGCCGACAGCCGGCACCTGCCGGTCCTCATCAAGAGCGCCATTGTTATCGGCAACATCCAGGTTTCACTGATGGGGGCCACCGTGCCTGATATCAACGGGGACGGGGGTAAGATCCAATCCAGGATTTCCAATTGAAGCCGAATCCAAAAAGGGAAGGGACAATGTCGTTGAAGTTTTCACCCGGCGCCGAAAAACGCCGGCTTTATTTCGTCCTTACCGCGCTCCTCCTTGGTGCGGCCTTGCGCCTCTGCCTGCCCGGGGACATTGAATACAAGGACGACGAGAAGGTCATGTTCGACATGACCCAAGCGATCCGGACAACCGGGAACTGGCCCCTCCTGGGGGTCCGATCGGGGGTCGGGGGCTGGCATCCGGCCCTGGGAGTCTGGGTTTTCGGCGCGATGACAAGGCTCTTGTCCGTGTCCAGCCCGCCCGAGCTGGCCCGGTGCAGCCAGATCCTGAATATTCTGGCCCTGTGCCTGCTGGCCTTCTTCAGTTTCCGTGTGGTCAGTGCGCAAGAGAGGGAGCCTTGGCTGTGGGCCACGGTTTTCGCGGCCGTAAACCCTTTCGCGGTCCTTCTCCAACGGAAAATCTGGATTCCCTCCATTCTCCCGTTTTTTTGCATTTTGCTTTGGATGGGATGGCGTTTCCGACACAAGCGGGCGGGCGCCTTCGCCTGGGGCCTTCTGGGGATCATCCTGGGACAGATCCACATGTCCGGTTTTTTCCTGGCAGGTGCCCTCTTTTTATGGACGGTTTGGAAGGAACGCGGGGTGAAGTGGGGAGCCTGGCTTGCGGGAACCCTTTTAGGCCTTCCGCCCCTCCTGCCTTGGATCCAATTCGTTTTCACCCGCCACGAGGACGGCTTTTCCAAGTTTGGTTGGTGGTGGGTTCTTTACCCGAAATACTGGCTTTACTGGGTGAGTGATCCCTTGGGATTGGGGCTGAACTATAGCTTGAAAACACAGACCTTCATGGACTTTATCCGCTATCCACTTTTAGATGGTTATGGAACCTATTTGGTGGGGTTGCTTCATTTGCTGATTGGAGGATTAGGCGTCCTGTTTTTCCTTGCTTGGAAGAAAAACCGAGGGAAGGGGTCTGCGATTTTGGATTCCTCCGACACCGGTTCGGCCTTGAAGGTGGCCCTCATTCCCACAGGCCTGCTGATGACCCTCTCTTGTATCGAGGTCGTCCGTCATTACATGGTGATGGCCTTCCCTTTGGAAGGGGTCTGGCTTGCCCGGCTGGGTCTTTGCGATCCTAAAGAAGGAAGGCGCCTCTTGGCCTTGCTTTGGCTCTTGGAACTGTTATTGACCGTCTCGTTCCTGGCTTTCATCCATATCAACCATGGAGCCCCCATCGGCGACTATGGACTTGGTTACCAGTACCAGGTCCCTCCCACGCCCTGAAAGCCGCCTCTTCAGTATTTCGCGTCCGGCCTGCGTTCCCCCAACAAGCGGTAATTCTTTTCCGCGATCGCCTGGCAGAACAGGCCCCGGTTTTTGTAAAGCGACTTTACCGGAAGGTTGTGCAAAGCCAGTCCTGCGTGGAAAAGGATATTGCAGGCCAATAAAACCGTGACGGCGACTAAGAAGCCCTTTTTTTGAACCCAAGGCGTGAAGACGTAAAATCCATACAACATGGCCACCGGCAAGGTTAAGTAATAGGTATGGGCGGCCGGCGGTTTGATGGCGAAAAGGAAGCTGAGGTAAATCAGGAAAAAAGTCGCGAGGGCCAGGCCCTTCACGGCCATCCAGTCCTTTTGGGGATGGCTTTTCTGGAACCAACCCGCGATGAGGGCGGTTACCTGGATCATTCCTAGAATCCCCGCTACGACGGCAAAGGGTGCGACCCAAAAGTTTTCCCTTAAAAAATCAAGCCGGTCGGCGTTGTTGGCCCCGATAAAACGGGGGATCTCACAGCAGGCGAGGGAAAGATAGCGGAAGAGGATGTCAAAGAAACCCAGGAGGTTTCCGGGGTTGAAAGCCACCGCGTTTTCCGCACCTCCCGATCCCTGGCTCCAACCATAATTGGCGAGCGTTGGTAGGATAAAGACGCCGGTTGTCAGGCACCCCAAGAGGAAAACCGCAAGGTTTAAACCGGCCTTAATGCCGGGGGATTTCCATTGGAAATAAGCCGAAGCCAGGACAAAGGGGAATAGCAGGACATAGGACATGTGGAACTGGATGTCCCAGAAAAGGGCGAACCCCATGAGGAAACTGGCGGCGGCGGGTGGAAGCCGCTTCAGGCTTAGGGCTGGAACGGTTTCCAAGAACCCAATAAAGAAAAGGCAGCTTCCGAAGAGAACATAGGAATCGTTGTCGATATTTGTGGACCAATTCATGACCCAAGGGGCGGTCAGGAGCCAGGCATAAAGGATCCATTTGGGAAACCGGGGAAGGCGCTGAGAACAATACCAGGCGAAGAGGCACAGTCCGGTAAAGGAAAGCAGGTTTAGAAGAATGTAAGGCGCCTCCGGAATAGGGCAGATAAAAAGCGGTCCGCCCACCACCAAGCCCTGGAGTGCGCCGGGGAGCTGGATATGGGGCGCCACATCCGCCCCGAAATAAGGCCAGAGGCCGGTGCAATAGAACTTCAGCCCGATCAGGTAGATTTGTTGCTGGTCGATGAACCAGATTTCGGTGCAGAGCCCGAAGGCGAGGCGGAAGAGGAAGGCCAATCCCAAGAGTGCGCAAACCCAGGGGACGGAAAGGGCATTTGGAGTGGAGGGGCGGTTGGACACGGGGCCATTATTATGGGCTAAAGAATCGGCATCAAGCCAATTACCCGCCTCTTTAAGGTGGCAGAGGTCTTGGGAGGGCGATAAAATGTGCCCGCTTTATCGGAAATCCGACTGCGTTATGGAAGCACCAAGCGAGGAAGTCCTTTTATGATCGAGAAGATCCGGGGCCGTATCGAGGAAAGCATCCAAGTCAAACAAAACCTCCTGAACAAGTGCCTCCCTCAAATCGAATCCGCGGCCAAATTGCTCGTCGAAGCCTATAAAAGGGGAAACAAAGCCGTCTGGTTCGGCAATGGGGGGAGCGCGGCCGACGCCCAGCATATCGCCGCTGAACTGGTGGGGGACTACCTGAAGCGCCGCCGGGCCTTGATGTCCCTGGCCCTGCATACCAATACTTCCACCTTGACGGCCCTGGGAAACGACTACGGATACGACCAGATCTACTCCCACCAGATCGAAGGGCTTTGCGTACCCGGTGACGTGGCGGTGGGGCTTTCCACCTCGGGCAATTCGGAAAACGTCTTGAAGGGCGTGGCCGCCGCCAAGAAGAACAAGGTGCATACCATCGGCCTTTTGGGCCGCGACGGGGGCAAGATCGCCAAGGAAGTGGACGTGGCCATCGTGGTGCCGGCCTCTTCCACGGACCGGATCCAGGAATGCCATATGCTGATGGGACATATCTTCTGCGAGTTGATCGAATCGGCGATGTTTCCATGAAGCCGTTTCCTGTTAGGACCTATAGTCGTCAGCAAGGCCAAAAACCAAGAATGAAACCGGAGATGCCGTGAAAAAGAAAAACGACCTTTCGTCCGTCGATAAAACCGAGCTCCTGGCACTAGTAGGATCCCTCCAGAACAAGAAAGTCGTCGTCATCGGCGACGTGATGCTCGACGTCTACATCCGCGGCGCGGTGGCCCGCATATCCCCCGAGGCCCCCATTCCGGTGGTGGAAATCAACGAAGACGACAGGAAAATGCCGGGAGGGGCGGCCAACGTGGCGGCCAATATCACGGCCCTGGGCGGCCGGTCGGCCATCATCGGGACCGTCGGCATGGACATGGCGGGCAAGGAACTTGTCCGGGAATTGAAGAAGAACAAGGTGGATACCACCGGCATCCTGGCCCTCGCGGACCGCCCCACCACCGAAAAAACCCGCGTGATCGCCCATACCCAGCAGGTGGTACGCATCGACCGGGAGGTTAAATCCGCGCTCACCGATTCCCAACAGGACCAGGTGATCCAGAAGGCCCTGAAGGCCGTGCGGGACGCCGATGCGGTTATTTTTGAGGACTACAACAAGGGCCTTTTGACCCCCAAGGTGATCCGGAAGATCATCGCCTATGCCAAGGCCCACAAGAAAATCACGGCGGTGGACCCGAAATTCCACAATTTCTTCGAATTCAAGGGTGTTACGGTCCTGAAACCCAATATGAAGGAGATAACCGAGGCTTTGGGGCCGGAAGTGGATGGGGAGACCTTCGAGACCATCGGCTTCAAGGTGATGAAGGAACTGGGTTGTAAGTCGGTGGTCTTGACCCGCAGCGAACATGGGATGGCCCTTTTTGAGGCCGGCCAACCGATCCGCACCATCCCCACGGTGGCGCGGGAGGTTTACGACGTTTCGGGGGCCGGGGATACGGTCATCGCCACCCTGACCCTGGCCTTGACCGCCGGGGCCACCCTGCTCCAGGCCGCCACCCTGGCCAATTACGCGGCGGGCATCGAGGTGGAGAAGCTGGGCGTGGCCACCGTTTCGGCCGAGGAACTGAGCCAGCGCCTGCTTGAGGAAATGAACCGATAATTACCAAAGTGTTAAATGAACGATGAAGAACATTCGAACTTGATTTTACATTTTACATTGTCCATTCTTGATTGATGTTCCACCAACCCCTCTTCACCCTCTACCTTTTCCTCCAGTTCCAAGTTTTCATCTTCCTGACCAACCGGCTTGCCTTCCATCCCCGCTTCCGGGTCTTCGAGACAGGCTGGACCCTTTCCTGGACGTCCTTCACCCTGGCCGTCCAAACGACCCTAACGGTTTTCCTGGGGCGCTCCTGGGATTTCTCCCCTTCCGATTGGGTGGCGATCCCGGCCGGGTGGAAGCTTTTGACCGCGGCCCTGGCCCTGTCGGTCATCGGTTATTGGACCGAGTTCCTTTTCTGGCTCCTCTTCGTCAAAAAGCCCGTGCAAAGCCGCCTGCTGTCCAGCCAATTGGTGAAACTCCCCCCGCGGTTCAGGCCGCCCTTGGAATTCCTCAAGTATTTGGGTTTTGAGAACCAGATTTACCAGCCCGAAGTCAACGAGTACGAAGTGTTCCTGCCCCATTGGCCCAAGGAATTCTCAGGGCTTTCCATCGTCCAGATCTCGGACATCCATTACGGCAAATATATCAACCTGGACTACCTGGGAATCCTCGTGGCGGTCGCCCAAAAACTGAAACCCGACCTGTTTGTCCTGACCGGTGATTTTATTTCCTTCCAGAAACATATCCCGGCCATGGAGGGCCTCTTCAAGAAACTCAAGGCGCCCCTGGGGGTTTACGCCCTGCTTGGGAACCATGATTACTGGTCCGATGGGGAAGGGATGCGGAAGGCCCTGGAAGAGGACCATATCCGCGTGCTCCGGAACGACGTGGCCATGATCAAACGAAAGGGAAAAACCCTGGCCCTGATGGGCGTGGACGACCTTTGGGAGGGAACGAAAAACGAAGCCCCGCTCCTGAACGCGAAGGGGGATGCCAAGATCCTTTTGGCGCACCATCCCGACCATTTTTACCTGGCAAAGAAAACCAAGGCCCACCTGCAAATCTCCGGGCATTGCCACGGCGGGCAGATTTGTTTTCCCCTTTGGGGCCCGCTCATCATCCCCTCGACCAAGGGGCGCAAATACGTGGAAGGTTTCGTGCGCGAAGGCGACACCACCCTCTTCGCCCACCGCGGCATCGGAGGCTATCCGCCGATCCGCACTTATTGCCGTCCGGAAATTGTGAAACTCATCCTGCGGTCCTAAAACCAAAGATCAAGTTGCCACTGCGGCACTCTTTCCCTATAATTACCCATCCCAAGGGAAGTTGAGATGAATTGGATCATTTTTTAGAACCCACCAAGTTAGCGCCGGTCCTCCAGAACCTTCAAAAACAAGGTAAAAAGGCAGTCTTCACCAACGGGGTCTTCGACCTCCTGCATTTGGGCCATGTCACCTACCTCCAGGAAGCCCGGAATCGGGGAGATTTATTAGTCGTGGGCCTCAATAGCGACGCCTCGGTGCGCCGGATCAAGGGACCTTTGAAGCCCCTCCTGCCCCTGGAAGAAAGGGCTGAAATGCTCCTGGCCCTCTCCTGCGTGGATTACGCGACCTTCTTCGAAGAAGAAAACCCCTATAACGTCATCAAGATCCTGCGCCCGGATGTGCTGGTCAAAGGCGGTGATTGGGCCATCGACAAGATCATCGGCGGCGACCTGGTGCAGTCCTGGGGCGGCAAGGTCCTGAATATCCCCGTGGTGGAAGGCCGCTCGACCACGAACCTGATCCAAATGGTGAGGGACCGTTATGGCAAATAAGGTCATCGGCGTCATCCCCTCCCGCTACGGCGCCCAACGATTCCCGGGGAAACCCCTGGCCCTGATCGCGGGGGTCCCCATGATCGTCCGGGTGATCCGCCAGGCCCAAAAAGCCGGGCGCCTCAGCGAGGTCTGGGTGGCCACGGATGACCAAAGGATCGCGGAGGCCGTCGAAAAAGCCGGTGCCACGGCCGTGATGACCCCCTCTTCCCTCAAGTCCGGCACCGACCGGATCGCCTATGCGGTGCGCGACCAGAAGGCCGATATCGTCGTGAATATCCAGGGTGACGAGCCGGTCATGGCCCCGGCCGCCATCGACGCGGCGGTGGAAGTATTGCAAAACGACCCGAAAGTCCTCATGTCGACGGTGGTCATCCCCCTGTCGGACAAGAAGGAATGGCTGGACCCCAACGTGGTGAAGGCGGTTTTGGGGCCCAATGGCAATGTGCTTTATTTCTCCCGGGCGCCGATTCCCTATCCCCGCGAGGGTGGGATGCCCAGGGCCTATAAACATATGGGGCTTTACGGATACCGTCCGGGTTGGCTGCAATTGATGGCAACCTTGAAGCCCACCCCCCTGGAACTGGCCGAAAAACTTGAGCAATTGCGGGCCATGGAAAACGGCGTGATGATCCGCGCCGCCGTACGGAAAGTCGAATCGATCGCCGTGGACGTTCCTGCTGACGTGAAGAAGGTAGAGAAGTACCTGAAGAAAAGAAAATAAGGCCAACACGAAGTCACGAAGCCACAAAGAAAAGAATGATTTCTTGGTGACTTAGAGGCTTTGTGTTGGATGTTGGTTTAATCCTGCTTGGAGGGTTTTGTGACAAAATACATTTTCGTGACGGGCGGCGTGGTTTCATCCTTGGGGAAGGGGATCGCTTCGGCCTCCATCGGGCGGCTTTTGGAATCCCGCGGCCTCAAGGTCACCATCGCCAAGTTCGACCCCTACCTGAATGTGGACCCGGGCACCATGAGCCCCTACCAGCATGGGGAAGTCTTCGTGCTGGACGACGGCGCCGAAACGGACCTGGACCTGGGCCATTATGAACGGTTCCTTTCGGTCAAGTTGAGCCGTTCCAACAACGTGACCAGCGGCAAGATCTACAACGCGGTCATCTCCAAGGAGCGCAAGGGCGATTACCTGGGCAAGACGGTGCAGGTGGTGCCCCATATCACCAACGAAATCAAGGAAGCCATCCTCAAGATCTCCAACGAGCACAAGGTGGACGTCTGCATGGTGGAAGTCGGGGGAACCATCGGGGACATCGAAAGCCTGCCCTTTTTGGAAGCCATCCGCCAATTCCGGTTCGACATGGGCAGCGAAAACGTGGTGAACATCCACCTGACCCTGCTGCCCTATATCGGCGCCTCGGGGGAACTCAAGACCAAGCCCACCCAGAAGACCGTGGCCGAACTGCGGGGCATCGGTATCCAGCCCGACGTCATCCTTTGCCGCACCGAAGTGCCCTTGAACGACGAGGTGAAATCCAAAATTTCCCTCTTCTGCAACGTCCCCAGCCAGGCGGTCTTCGAGGCCCTGGACGCCAAGTCCATTTATGAAGTCCCTCTCCTGTTCCACTTGCAGGGGCTGGATGAATTCCTGATCAAGCGGTTGCATTTGAGATCGTCGAAGTCGGACATGGTGCAGTGGGCCAAGTACGTCCACCAGGTTTACCACCCCAAGAAGGAAGTGGAGATCGCCATCGCGGGCAAATACGTGGAACTGCACGACGCCTACAAGTCCATCATCGAATCCTTCATCCACGCGGGTGTCGCCAACCAGGCGAAGGTGAAACTGCGCTGGGTGGATTCGGAGGAAGTGGAAAAGAAGGGCCCGGCGGCTCTCTTAAAGGGCGTTTCCGGGGTCCTGGTGCCAGGTGGATTTGGCGACCGGGGCATCGAGGGCAAGATCGAGGTCGTCCGTTACGTGCGCGAAAAGAAAATCCCCTTTTTCGGCATCTGCCTGGGCATGCAATGCGCGGTCATCGAGTTCTCCCGGCACTTGCTGGGCTTGAAACAGGCCAACAGCGGGGAATTCAACCCCAAGACCCCGGACGAAGTTATTTCCATGATGGAAGACCAGCTGAAGATCCAGGGCTTGGGCGGGACCATGCGGTTGGGGTCCTACCCTTGCAAGGTGGAAAAGGGCACTAAGGCCTACCACGCCTATAAACAAGCCTTGATCCATGAAAGGCACCGCCACCGGTACGAGGTCAACAACGCCTACCGCGACCGGCTCAAGGCCAAGGGCATGAAGTTATGCGGCATGTCGCCCGACGGCAATCTGGTGGAAATGGTGGAGCTGCCAAACCATCCCTGGTTCGTGGGAGTGCAGTTCCATCCCGAACTCAAGAGCCGGCCCTTGAACCCCCACCCGCTTTTCCGGGAATTCGTCAAGGCAGCGGTAAAATATGGTTCCAAAAAAATAAAGGCATGAACCACAGAGTTCACAGGGTACACAAAGTTAAATCTTTGATGTTTTGAACCTCATGTCTTACTCTGTGCTCTCTGTGTACCCTGTGGTGAAAGAGGCTTGGTTTTGATCGACGTCAAGCAGTTAGGCAAAAACGGCAAGTTCTTCGTGATCGCGGGGCCCTGCGTCATCGAGGGCACGGACTTCCTCTTGAAGACCGCCAAGACCATCAAGGGCATCGCGGACGAATTCGGCGTGCCGCTGGTCTTCAAATCCTCCTACGACAAGGCCAACCGCAGTTCCATCAAGGGTTACCGCGGGGTGGGCATCAAGCGGGGCATGGCGGCCTTGTTCTGGGTCAAAAAGAAGCTGAAGGTCCCGGTCTTGACCGATATCCATGAGATCGAGGAAGTGCATTTCGCCGCCAAGGTCGCGGATGTGCTCCAAATCCCCGCCTTCCTTTCCCGCCAGACCAGCCTGCTGGCGGCCGCGGCCAAGACGGGAAAGATCGTCAACGTGAAGAAGGGCCAGTTCATGGCCCCCTGGGAAATGCAAAACGTCGTGGACAAGATCAAGGGCTCGGGGGGCAAGCACATCTGGCTCACCGAACGGGGGACCTCCTTCGGGTACAACAACCTGGTGGTGGATTACCGGGGTATCCCCGAGATGAAAAAGACCAAATGCCCGGTGATCTTCGACGGTACCCACAGCGTCCAGCAGCCCGCCGCCAAGGGGACCTCGAGCGGCGGCACCCGTGAACACGCGCCCGACCTCATGCGCGCCGCGGTGGCTGTGGGCGTGGACGGCCTTTTCATGGAAGTCCATCCCGACCCGCCCAAGGCCAAGTCCGACGCCGCCACCCAGATCACCTTCGAGACTTTCCGCCAGGTCCTCAAGGACAGCCTCGCCATCCGCAAAGCGCTCAAATAACCCTGTTTCGTCCGGAAAGGCTGTCATGTACCAAATTTTCAGCGACGGCGCTTCCCGCGGGAACCCCGGCCCATCCGGCATCGGGGCGGTCATCCTCAAAGACGGCAAAGTCGTCCATGAAATCGCGGAATATATCGGCGAAACCACCAACAACGTGGCTGAATACGAGGCCCTCCTGCATGCCCTCGACTATTGCGTGAAGAAGAAGTTGTCCCCGGTGGAAATCCTGGCCGACAGCCAGCTGATGATCCGGCAACTGACCGGCCATTACAAAGTGAAACATCCCAACATCATCCCCCTCCACGAAAAGGCCAGGGAGTATCTGGCCCATTTGGATGTCACGGGTTACCAGCATGTCCCCCGGGAACAGAACAAACACGCCGACCGGCTGTCCAATAAGGGCATTGATGACCACTTCCAAAAAGGCTGAATCACCCACCGTTTCCATCCGCCCCATGAGGGCCGGCGATCACTCCCAAGCCCTGGCCCTTTGGAAACGTTCCAAGGGGGTCGGCCTTCGGGGAGATGACACTCCCGCCCAATTAACCGCTTACCTCAAACGCAATCCGGGGTTCAGCCTGACCGCCCTGTCGGAAGGAAAGGTCGTGGGAACCATCCTGGGCGGCCATGATGGGCGCCGGGGAACCATGTTCCACCTGGCCGTTGACGAAACCCTCCGTCGCCGGGGACTGGGGCGCCAATTGGTGGACCTTTGCCTGCGAAAGTTGGAAAGGGCCGGCATCCCCCGCACCCATGTCATGGTGATCGCCACCAACCGGACCGGAAGGCGTTTTTGGAAGCAAATGGGCTGGGCCGAACGCCACGACCTCGCCCTTTTTTCCAGCCCTTTCAAGAAAGTCCGTCCCGCCAAACCCTGAAGGCCTTTGCCAAGCTGGATTTCATCCCCTTTTCCCCCTATCATGCCCCTTAGAAGCAGGTTCGTGATCGCGCCTCCGGCCCTTTGGGTGCGGGGGTGAGGAAAGTCCGAACTCCGCAGGACAGGATGCCGGCTAACGACCGGTCGCAAGGCCCTTTACCGAAAGGTAAGAGGCCGAGTGAAGGAAAGTGCCACAGAAAACAAACCGCTCCAAGGTCCCTAAAGGACTGAGGGGTAAGGGTGAAAAGGTGGGGTAAGAGCCCACCGCATCCCACGCAAGTGTGGTGGCATGGCAAACCCCATCCGGAGCAAGATCAAATAGGGAGGCTTCGGGGCTGTCCGTCCCACTCCTTTCCGTCACAGGAAAGGGGGGCCTTCGGGTAAGATCGCACTGACGGGGCCGGTAACGGACCCCGCAAGAGAAATGATCACACTCACAAAATTCGGCTTATAACCTGCTTCTTTTTTATGTGTCATCAGAAGGCCGCCCGTAAGGGCGGCTTTTTGATTTTCAGGATGTCTTAGCCATAATTGAAATTAAATTCTTTCCTGTACTCTGTGGCCTCTGTGTACTCTGTGGTTCAAACTTTGGTTAGGGGTTCCTATGCAAAAGATTTCCGTCAAGGGCGGCAAGACCCTCAAGGGCACGGTGGAAATCAGCGGCTCCAAGAACGCCACCCTGCCCGTCATGACCGCGGCCCTGCTGGCCGAATCCCCGTCGGTCATCCATAACGTCCCTTACCTCAATGACATTAAAACCATGGCCCAGGTACTCCATACCTTGGGTTCCACCGCCTGCCTGGAAGACCACCGCCTGCACATCGACCCCAAGGGTTTCAACAAGTTCGAGGCCCCTTACGAACTGGTGAAGACCATGCGGGCCTCCATTTACTCCCTGGGTGCCTGCCTGGCCCGGTTGGGGGAAGCCAAGGTTTCCCTGCCGGGTGGTTGCGCCATCGGGGCCCGGCCCATCGACCTGCATTTGAAGGGGGTCGAGCAACTCGGCGCCAAGGTCACCATTGAGCACGGTTATATCCACGCCAAGGCCACCAAACTAAAAGGCAGTACCATCTATTTAGCCGGCCCGCACGGGCCCAGCGTGGGCGCCACCGTGAACGTGCTGATGGCGGCTACCGCCGCCGAGGGGACGACGGTCATCGAATCCGCCTCCACCGAACCGGAAGTGGTGGACCTGGTCAATTTCCTCAAGGCCATGGGGGCCCATATCGAAGGCGGAGGAACCGCCCGTCTGGTGATCGAGGGCCAAAAAACGCTTAAGGGGATCGACTATTCCGTGATCCCCGACCGGGTGGAAGCCGGCACCTTCATGGTGGCCGCGGCCATCACCCGGGGCGACGTGTTGCTCAAGAAAGCCGAGGCGGCCCATATGACGGCCGTCTCGGACAAGCTCCGCCAGATCGGGGTGACGGTTGAAGAGTCCACGGAGGGCATCCGGGTAAAGGGGGGCGGGAGCTACAAGCCCTCGGACGTTTGGATCCTTCCTTACCCGGGTTTCCCAACGGACATGCAGGCCCAGATCATGGCCCTCCTGGCTGTGGTGCCGGGTGTCAGCGTCATCACCGAGACCATCTGGGAAAACCGCTTCATGCATGTTTTCGAGCTCAACCGCATGGGGGCGGAAATCAATATTGACCGGAGCCACGCGGTAGTGAAGGGGGTGCCGAAGCTCACCGGCGCCCCGGTCATGGCCTCGGACCTACGGGCCAGCGCGGCCCTGATCCTGGCGGGACTGGTGGCCGAAGGGGAAACCCTGGTGCAACGCATTTACCACTTGGACCGCGGATATGAGAAAATCGAGCAGAAACTTTCGGCTTTGGGCGCGGATATCCAAAGGACCAACTGATGCGAATCCTGAATTACTCCAATAAGACCGACCGTGGATTGGCGGAAAAACTTATCCGCCGGGAACCTCTCGTTGTCCTCAGAGGGGCCGGTAGTCGGGCGTCCTTGACCAAAAAGGTTTTTGGACGGGACCTGACTCCCGAGCAGGCCGTCGACCGCATCGTGGAGGACGTGAAGAAAAAAGGAGACCCCGCCCTTTTCAGCTATACCCGTAAATTGGACGGCTTCGCCGCCAATGCCAAGAATATCCGGGTTACCAAGGCCGAAATCCAGCAGGCCCTTGACCATCTCGAAGTCCCCATGGAATTCGCCATCCGAACGACTATCAAGAATGTCCGGTTCTTCCACACCAAGGAAAAGCCTGCCCGTTGGTTCCACAACGGCCCCCAGGTGGCCCTGGGACAACGCTGGACGCCCCTGGACCGCGCGGGGCTTTACGTACCGGGCGGCCTGGCCGCCTATCCCTCCTCGGTCATCATGAACGTGATCCCCGCCAAGGTGGCGGGGGTGAAGGAAGTGGTGGTGGTGACGCCGGTCAAGAAAGACGGCAAGGTGAACCCCATCGTCCTGGCCGCGGCCTATTTCGCGGGAGCGGACACCATCCTTAAGATCGGCGGGGCCCAAGCCGTTGCGGCCCTGGCCTATGGCACGAAGTCCGTACCGGCCGTGGACAAAATCACCGGGCCGGGCAATCTTTTCGTGGCCCTGGCCAAACGCCGGGTGTTCGGGCAGGTCGGAATCGACGGCTTTCCGGGGCCTAGTGAAGTCCTCATCCTGGCCGATGGAACCGTTCCGGCCGCCTGGGCGGCGGCGGACCTCTTGGCCCAAGCCGAGCATGACGAAATGGCCATGCCCCTTTTGGTGACGGCTTCCGCGTCTTACGCCAAGGAAGTGGCCCAGGAAGTGGAACTTCAATTGGAACTCCTGGAGAGGGAACAGATCGCCTCCGACTCCCTCAAGAGCCGGGGGGCCATCCTCCTGGTCAAGAACCGCAAGCAAGCCACCGAATTCTCCAACCGGTTTGCACCGGAGCACCTGGAAGTATTGGCCAAGGACGCCCGCGCTTGGCTGCCGGACCTCAAGCATGCCGGCGCCCTCTTTATCGGCGCTTACAGCGCCGAGGCCTTCGGGGATTACACGGCCGGTACCAACCATGTGCTTCCCACGGGAGGGACCGCCCGTTACTCTTCCGGTCTTTCGGTGTTCGATTTCCTCAAGCGCACCAACATGCTGGAAGTTAAAAAGCCCGGAGTGAAGGCGCTGGGCAAGGCCACGGTGGACTTCGCCCAAGAAGAGGGCCTTGGCGCCCACGCCCAAAGCGTGTTGTTCAGGATGGGACGGGAAAAATAATCATGGGGTTGTTTTAGGCTAGTTATGAACTTAAAGAACTGTTTTAGGCCGGCTGTCCTCAAAATGAAGGGCTATACGCCCGGGGAACAGCCTAAGAACCTTACGACCATCAAGCTCAATACCAACGAAAACCCCTATCCGCCCTCGGCCGAAGTCCTCAAGGCGGTCCGGGAACAGGCCGACCAGCGCCTGAGGCTTTATCCCGAACCGACCGCCGATACCCTCCGCCAACGCTTGTCCCGGGTTTACAAATGGCCGCTCGAAGGAATTTTGGTAGGGAACGGGTCGGATGAAATCCTTACCCTGCTTTTCCAGGCCACCTTGGAAAAAGGCAGCCTGGTCCAGTATCCCGATATCACTTACAGCCTGTATCCGGTGTTGGCCCAGATCCGCGATGCCAAGGTGAAGGAAGTCCGGTTGGAAGACGACTGGAGCCTGGATTTCACCAAGTTCTCAACCCAAGCCAGGCTGACCCTGTGGGGTTATCCAAATGCTCCAATCGGGAATTGCTTCGACAAATCCAAGGCGGCAGTCTTTATCCGCAAAGCTAAAGGGTTGGTCTTGATTGACGAAGCCTACGTGGATTTTTCAAATGAAAATTGCCTGGATTTGGCCCGCAAGAACCCCCATGTGCTGGTGCTTCGCACCATGTCCAAGTCTTTCTCCTTGGCGGGAGTCCGATTGGGGTACGTTTTTGGACACCCGGAAGTTATCGCCCAACTGATGAAGGTGAAAGATTCCTACAACGTCAACCGCATGACCCAAGCCGTGGGGTCGGCGGCCTTGACCCCCGGGGGCTTGGCGCACATGCGCAAGAATATCCGCCGGATCCGGTTGGACCGGAACAGTCTTATTGAGGAATTGCGGAACCTGGGCTTCACCGTGCCTGACAGCCAGGCCAATTTCATCCTGGCCACCCGCCGGGGAAAACCCGTCGCGGAAAGCCTCTACAAAAATCTCAAAAAGAAGCGCATTTTGGTAAGATACTTCCCCCATCGGCGGCTCAGGGATTCCCTGCGCATAACGGTGGGAACACATGCCCAGAACAACCGGTTTTTAGAGGAGCTGCGCAGGCTCCTTTAATGAGGAGCCCGACATGCCGAAGCGCAGCGCGACAATCCAGCGTAAAACCAAAGAGACCCAAATCGAGCTGATCCTCAACCTGGACGGCAGCGGCACGTCCCAGGTGAAGAGCCCCGTCCCCTTCCTCAACCACATGCTGGAGGCCTTCAGCAAACACAGCGGTTTCGACTTGAAAGTGAACGCCAAGGGCGACACCCACATTGACGACCACCACACGGTGGAGGATATCGGCATTTGCCTGGGAATGGCCCTGGACAAGGCCCTGGGCGACAAGAAGGGCATCACCCGTTACGGGCATTTTTACGTGCCCCTGGACGAAGCCCTGGTCCGCGCGGTGGTGGACCTGAGCGGGCGCAACTACATCAACTTCGCCCTGGACCTGGCGGTCAAGAAGCGCATCGGCAATTTCGACACCGAGTTGGTCGAGGATTTTTTCCGTGCGGTCGTGGATAACGGCAAGTTCAACCTGCACCTGGAGAAAATCCACGGGCGCAACAGCCACCATGTCGTGGAGGCGGCCTTCAAGAGCTTCGCGAGGGCGCTCAAGATGGCCGCGGCTTTCGACGACAAGTTGAAGGGTGTTCCTTCAACCAAGGGTAAGATTTAAAAAAACGTTTACCGCCAAGAACGCCAAGAAAAGCACAAAATGTTTAAATGTTTCTTCGCTTTTCTGTTCGTCCAAGACGTTCTTGGCGAACTTGGCGTCTTAGCGGTGAAATAAGGTTTAGAGGTGTTCGATGATTTCCGTCGTGGATTATGGAGTCGGCAACCTGCATAGCGTGGCCAAGGCCGTCGAGAAAGTCGGCGCCAAGACCCGTGTGACCTCGGACTGGCGCGACGTGGAGACCTCGGACGGCGTGGTATTGCCTGGCGTGGGAGCCTTCAAGGATTCCATGGACGCCATGCACCGCTCGGACCTGGCCAAGGCCATCAAGGCCTTCATCGCCTCGGGCAAGCCTTTCCTAGGGGTCTGTGTGGGGCTCCAGATGCTTTTCTCCGAAAGCGAGGAATTCGGCCTCTCCAAGGGACTGGGGGTTTTCCCGGGCCGGGTCGTGAAATTCGCCCAGGGCCAGAAGGTTCCCCATATGGGCTGGAACCAGATCCAGATCAAGAAAAACGGGAACCCCTTGTTAAAGGGCCTGAAAGACGGTGATTACCTTTATTTCGTCCACTCCTATTATGTGGCACCTGAAAACCCCAGCATCATCGCGGCCCAAAGCTCTTATGGAGTGGATTTCACCTGCATGGTTTGGGAAAAGAACGTTTTTGGCACCCAGTTCCACCCGGAAAAAAGCCAGACGGTGGGGCTAAAGATTTATGAAAACTTCAAAAATTTGGTCAACGACAATTGAATTCAATCATGGACATAAAAGTGAGCTTGGGAGAATTTTGATAAATTTCCGAAATGATGAAAAAACAACAATAGTGCTTATTAGGAGAAACACTCTTTGCCACTTTCTGACGTTGTTGGTTTTAATAGCGTTAATTGCACCTTTTGAATCTTTTTGGGCTCTACATAGGGGTCTAGAGATAATAGTTTTTGTGTCTATGGTGGTTTTTGCATTTTCTTTCATGGTTAAGATGATTTGTCCTCATTGCGGTGTGAGAATTCGCTATAACTCGACTCTTGTTCTGAACGCCATTGATGGCAAAATGACTTGCCGAAATTGCGGCGAGAAAATTAGTTAAATAATAAATCGAGGTTGAAGATGTACGTCATTCCGGCGATTGATATCCGCAAGGGCCGCGCCGTGCGGCTGGTGCAGGGCGACCTGCGGGACGAAACCGTTTATTCGCAAGAGCCTGTTTCGGTGGCCAAGCTCTGGAAAATGAAGGGCGCCAAGCGCCTGCATGTGATCGACCTGGACGGCGCCTTTTCGGGCAAGCTGGCCAACCTGGACTATGTGAAGGACATCATCAAGGCCACGGACCTCAAGGTCCAGGTGGGCGGCGGCATCCGGGACCTGAAGACCATCGAGAAGGTGCTTTCCATCGGCGTGGATTTCGTCATCCTGGGAACCTCGGCCGTCCAAAACAAGGATTTCGTCAGGGACGCCGTCAAGGAATACGGCAAATCGATCATCGCGGGCATCGACGCCAAGAAGGGAATGGTGGCCATCAAGGGTTGGAAGCAGGTCACCAAGGTGAACGCGGTCGACCTGGCGAAGGAAATGGTGGAACTGGGTGTGGGCCAGATCATCTTCACCGACATCCAGCGGGACGGCATGCTGGAGGGGCCCAACTTCAAGAGCACCAAGGAGCTGGCCCGCACGGTAAAAGTCCCCGTCATCGCCTCCGGCGGCATGTCCAGCTACCGGGACATCGAACACGCCAAGAGGCTTGAGAAATACGGCATCACTTCGGTCATCATCGGCAAGGCGCTTTACACGGGCAAGATCGACCTCAAGCAGGCCATCAAGATCGCCAAGGAACCCCTCCCTCCGCGGTCCAGGAAGAAAAAATAATCATTAGCCACAGATGCATGGGATGAATGGGATAAGAAAAATCTATCTTTTGTTGAACATGAATGCTTAAACGTTTTTGGCTTTGTTGTTGTCATCCAATGAATCCGATTTATCTGTGGCAAAATTGCCGGAGGTTTTTTGATGTTGGCGAAAAGAATTATTCCTTGTTTGGATGTTAAAGAAGGCCGGGTGGTCAAGGGCGTCAAGTTCGAGAATCTCCGCGACGCGGGCGATCCGGTGGAAATCGCCAAACAGTACGACGCCGAAGGCGCCGACGAACTGGTCTTCCTGGATATCACCGCCTCCCACGAGAAACGCAACATCCTCCTGGACGTGGTCACCCGCACGGCGGAAGCCGTCTTCATGCCCCTGACGGTGGGCGGCGGGGTGCGCACCACGGACGATATCAGGACCCTCTTAAAGTCGGGCGCGGACAAGGTTTCCCTCAACACGCGGGCGGTGGAGAATCCACAGGTGCTCAAGGATGGGGCCGAAAAATTCGGGGCCCAGTGCATCGTCCTGGCCATTGACGCCAAGCGCAAGGACGCCCATGACCCTTCCAAGGGCTGGGAGGTCTTCACCCACGGCGGCCGTAATGCCACCGGCAAGGATGCGGTGGAATGGGCGAAGCAAGGGGTGGGGCTGGGGGCCGGCGAGATTCTCCTCACCAGCATGGATCGGGACGGAACCAAGAACGGCTATGATTTGGAGCTGACCCGAGCCGTTTCCGACGCCGTTTCGGTGCCGGTGATTGCCTCGGGTGGGGTGGGGAACCTGGACCACCTGGCGGAAGGGGTCCTGAAGGGCCAGGCCGACGCGGTCCTTGCCGCCTCCATTTTTCACTATCGGGAATATTCGGTGAAGCAGGCCAAGGAATACCTCAAATCCAAACAGATCCCGGTGCGGCTATGAGCCTCCCCAAGGATGTCGTCAAGCGCCTCCAACAACTGGTCCAGGACAACGTGGACAAATACTTTACTCCCCTGAAA
>JAJPJW010000089.1 GCA_021324075.1 Pseudomonadota bacterium
CCCACCTCCGGCCTGGATCCTGTTTCCTCCGAGGCCATCAACGACCTGATCCTGGACATGCAGAAGAAACTCAAGGTCACCTCCGTCGTGGTCACGCACGACATGCACAGCGCCTACAAGGTGGCCAACCGGATTGCCATGATATATGATGGCAAAATCATCGGGCTCGGGACGCCCGAGGACATCCGGGACAGCCGGGACCCCACTATCCACCAGTTCGTGACGGGCAGCGTGGACGGCCCCATGCCGGTGCGCTAAAGCCAAGCCCACTTCCTTTTCGAGGTTCCCATGAAGTTTACGCCGGAATTCAAGGTCGGTCTCCTGACCCTCAGCGCGCTCCTCGTGCTCATGGTTTCGATCCTCTTCATCAACAATTTCCGATTCGGCGCCAGCGGCCGTGTCTACACCGCCACCTTCCATTTCCTGGGCGACCTGAAAAAGGACGCGCCGGTCAAATACGCCGGGGGCATCGACGTGGGCCAGGTCAAGGACATCCGGGTCGCCAACGGCACGGCCGCCGTCGACATCCTGGTCACCAATCCCGACATCAAGCTCCACCAGGATTCCCAGGTGGCCCTTTACAGCACGGGACTGCTGGGTTCCCGCTACGTCCAGATCGGCGCCGACCTGGGGACGGGGCCGGAGCTCAAGCCGGGGGAAACCGTCGAAGGGAAGGACGCGAACAACCTGGACCTGACCTTCAGCGAACTGGGCGACGTGATGGAAAGCTTCGAGAAGATGATGGGCGACCCCAAGGCCAAGGAAAACTTCCTCCACTCCTTCGACAACATGAACAAGGCCACCGACCAGCTGCTGGAGTTGACCATCCAAAGCCGGGCCAAGGTGGACAGGATCATCGACCAATTATCCCGTTCCAGCGCCCAGGCGCCCGAAATCATGGCCAGCGCCCAGAAGATCTCCAAGAACCTGGAAAACCTGACCGATGCCCTGAACAAACAGCAGATGACCCAGTCGGTCAAGGACCTGAACAACACCCTTAAAGTGATGAACGAAGTGGCCGACGACATCCACAACGGCAAGGGGGCCCTGGGGGTCCTGCTCAAGGACGAACAGGTGGCCGACGACCTGAAGGGGCTGGTAGGGGAACTGAAGGCCCATCCCTGGAAACTTTTGTGGAAGCAATGACGTATTTAAGGTCAAATCCCGCGTGAAAGTGCAAATGTGACAAAGTTCAAGGTTTTGGCCCCGGCTTTCCTGCTTGCTGCCTTCCTCCCTTTTGCCGTACAAGCCCAGGACAACCCCAGCGATACCCCCACTCCCGCCGCCCAAGGCGGTTCCATGGGCATGTCCAAATCCGACGGTGGAATTTTCGCCAACCCCCTGACCCCCCTGGATTCCATGGAAGCCTGGGATGAAGACATGCAAATGGCCATGCCCTTTCCCATGGCCCATATGCCCATGAGCATGCTCATGCTGCACGGCTACGGTTTTTTCGAGGCCATGGCCGAGGAAGGCTTTCAACGGGGCAGGGCGGATTTTTCAGGGCCCAACATGTTCATGGCCGACCTGGGAACTTCACTGGGCGATATCCAATACCTGAACCTGGATGTGATGCTGACCACGGACCTTTGGCTGGTGCCCAAGATCGGGACGCCAGAGCTTTTACAGATCGGTGAGACCCAGGCGGACGGGACACCCTTTATCGACGCCCAACATCCCCATAGTTCCCCCATCATGGGGTTGACCCTGAGCGACACCATCGCGCTGAATTCGTCGGATAAGAGTTCCATGAAGTTGTTCGCGGCCCCCCGTGGGGAATCCACCGACGGTCCCATTGCCTATATGCACCGCGTGACGGGAATGGTGAATCCGGACACCCCGCTGGGCCATCATATCGGCCAGGATGTGGGGCATATTTCCAGTTCGGTCCTGGGGGGGAGCCTCAATTTTGGCGGGTTCCACGCGGAAGGCTCCATCTTCAGCGGCATGGAGCCCGATCCCACCCAGGTGGACCTGCCCATCCGGACGCCTGATTCCTTTGCAGTACGGCTGATCCAAGATTTTTCACCCCAGGTGACCGCCATGGTTTCTTACGCTTATGTGGATGATCCCGAGCCGGGTATTGGCGAAGCCGACCGTTATTCGGCCTCCCTTTACACCCATTTTCCCATGACCGACTCCCTGACCTTCCACAACACCTTGGTTTATGGGGGAATCACCAACATTGATAACGCTTCCTTCCTCAATTCGACCTTGGAGGAATTCGCATTCGTCAGCGGGAAAGCGGCCATCTTCGGCCGGGTGGAAGTGCTGCAACGCACCCCCGCCCAACTGGGGATCGAAGGCATTTCCGACCCCAACACGGGCCGGTGGGTGAGCGCCGTGACCTTGGGTTTCAGCCACCAGGTGGTGGCTTGGGATGGTTGGGAGCTCCGGGCGGGAGCCTCGGCCACCAATGACCAGACCCCTCCTGAATTCTCGGGAACCTACGAAGGAAATCCCTTCAGCTACAAGTTTTTCTTCCAACTGGGCGGTGCCCAGATGTACGGTTTATAACCTCTTTTCAACGAATCCCGCTGAAGGCATTTTGAGCATATCCATCCCGGGACATTCGGGTTTAAAATGACGGTAAATTCAAATGAGGAGGCGCAAACAGTGTCACACTGTATATTGCCTTACCTGGTTGGCTTGGCCCTTGGCTATTGGGTTTTGACCCACGCGGAAAGGGAGAAGGCCACACTCAAAAGCATCGGAAAAGTTATAGGCTGGGTCATCATCGTCGCATCCGTCATCTGTCCCCTTTGCCGGGCGGGCGCGGCCCTTTACTGCCGCAGCCACAGCGACAGTTGCTCTTATTCCTCGAGCTGTCCTTGGAACGGCCACATGATGGGGAAGAACGACCACTGCATGGGGATGACGGGGGACAAGGGTACGAAAGAGGATGATGAAAAAACGAAGTAAATTTTAGGCGGGTGAGGCGGGAAATACCTTGGGCCCCGGCAAAGCCGGGGCTTTTTTATTGTCGGGCCGATTCGCTTTGGATAGAGTGCTACCACTTCATGTAAGGAGGACGCGATGAAAAGCTTCTTGAGGATGGTGCTGGGGCTGGCGATGGCCTTGTCGGCCGGCCGGGTTCTGGCCGCCGGGGATTTTGAGGGCGAAGTGGACATGACGATGACGACCCACAACGGAAAAACCCTACCCATTCAGTACTTCGTCAAAGGCCACAAAGCGCGGTCCGTGATGAACACCGAAGACGGGAAGTTCTCGGGGGGCGGCATTTATGACTGGGAAACCAAGGAAATGACCATCGTCATGGACAAGCAGAAGATGTATATGGTCAGCCATCTCCACCCCGAAAAATTGCAGGCCGAAGCCAACAAGCATTTCAAGATCAGCAAGACCGGTAAAACCACCGAGATCCTGGGCCATACCTGCCAGGAGTGGGATTACACCTCGGACGATGAAAACGGCAAGGTTTGGATGACCCCCGGCATCGGCAGCTGGTGGGGGAACGAAATGGCGGGGCAATCGGACAGGCTTCCGGCGGACCAAAGGGCCATGGTCCAGACCGTCATGGCCCAGAAGCTTTTCCCGATGAAGTGGGAAAGCGACGACAAGTCGGGCAATGCCATGGGCAGCGGGGAAGTCACCAGGATCGAGAAAAAATCCCTCGACTCCAGCCTGTTTGAAGTCCCGGCGGGCTACAAGAAGATGGAAATGCCGAGTTTTGGCGGCGCTGATACCGGCAAAAAGATGACCAAGGAAGACATCATGAAAATGATGCAGCAATACCAGAAATAGCCCTGGGAAGAAAAAGGCCCCCAAATGGGGGCCTTTTTTGTTTGTGCTCCGGAAGTATACAAGTGTATAATTTTTAAAATTTCAGGGAAAAAGGCACCAATGCGAAAGAATCGAAAAGGTTTTTTCTGTCCGCTCTTCTCCATCTTGGTTCTTTGTTCCGTTCTGGCCGGGGCGGCCTGCGCAGCCGAAATCATGACGAATGACGGCCAGAAGTTTGAGGGGAAGATCCTGGAGGAAGGCACGGATGACGTGCTCATGGAAATCGAGAACGGGGTGCAGGTGCGCATTGCGAAGTCCGAGATCGCCTATTTCCAACGGGAAGACAGCAAGAAACCCTATGCCCAGGAATACCCCATTTTAGGGGTGACCTATGGGTCCCCCACCATTGTGAACCTGGTAGCCGGCTATTATCTTTCCGGTTTCGGCCTTAAGTTTTCCGGCGCTTATTGGGGCGGCGTCAAAGGCATCCAAGCCGACTTATCCCTCAAGCTGGTGGATGACGAGAAATTCCTGGCCAATTTTTCGCTGGTCGGGGGTGCTATCGGGACAACCGGCTCCTCCAACGGCTACTCCCTTTGGAGCACCGGCGCCTGGAGCGGCAACGACTGGACCTATGAGGGCATCGGTTTCGACATCAATTACGGCGGTTTCGTGTTCGAAGTGGACGGCGTGACGGGCAATTTTCCGAACCCCCTGGCTTTGCCGGTCCAGATCGGCTTCGCACAGAGGTTCAATTAAAGACTTTTCACCACAGAGTTAACAGAGTTATACGGAGTGAAAATGGAGAAAGTCAAAGCCGTTTCATTGGGCGAAATTAACAAAGTAACGGGTCAGGTCGTAGATTCTGCAATGAAAGTTCATTCTTTGCTCGGTCCTGGATTACTCGAGAGTGTTTACGAGCATTGCCTTGCCCATGAATTATCTTTGAGAGGGCTGAAGGTTGAAAGACAAGTGCCCGTCCCCGTGGTTTATAAAGACACCCAGCTGGAAATAGGTTTCCGCATCGATCTCCTGGTTGAGGATTGTCTAATCCTTGAGTTAAAAGCTGTTGAAGAAGTGCGCCTGTTCACGAAGCTCAAATTTATAGCTACTTGCGAATGACAAAAAGCCGTGTTGGACTTCTTCTTAATTTCAACGTTGTTTCGATGAAAAAAGGCATCAAAAGAATAATCCTTTGATTCACTCTGTGTAACTCCGTTAACTCTGTGGTTAGATCGAGGTTTTTATGGCCAAGACCAAGACCCAATTCGTCTGCCAGAACTGCGGGGCGAGGAGCCCCAAATGGGTGGGTAAGTGCAATTCCTGCGGGGAGTGGAATACCTACGTCGAGGAATTGCTGGATTCGGGAAAGTCCGAGGAACGGGGCCGCAAGCTCTCGAAGCCTTCTGAAACCACGGCAGCGGTGCCCTTGGATGAAATCGACGTCGAAGAAGGATTCCGGCTCAAGACACAGATCAACGAATTCGACCGGGTTTTGGGCGGCGGCATCGTGCCGGGTGAAACGGTAATGATCGGCGGCGACCCGGGCATCGGCAAATCCACCCTGCTGTTGCAGGTGGTGGACCGGCTCTCCCGGCTCCAGAAACAGGGCCAGGGGAAGTGCCTTTACGTGACGGGGGAGGAATCGGCCCAGCAGATCAAGCTTCGGGCGGAACGGCTGGGCATCCGGTCGAACAACCTCTACATCTTCCCTGAAACCGACGTCTTCGCCATCCTGGCCCAGATCGAGAAAACCAAGCCGGTATTGACGGTCATCGATTCCATCCAAACCCTCTTCCTGGCGGATATCGCCTCGGCGCCGGGCAGCGTCTCCCAGGTGCGGGAATCGGCGGCCCGGCTCACTTACCTGGCCAAGCGGGAAAAACTGCCCATGTTCCTGATCGGCCATGTCACCAAGGAAGGCAGCATCGCCGGGCCCATGGTGCTGGAGCACATGGTGGACGCGGTGCTTTACTTCGAGGGGGACATCCAGCGGCATTACCGGCTTTTGAGGGCGGTCAAGAACCGCTTCGGCAGCACCCAGGAGATCGGCATCTTCGAAATGCGGGAGGACGGCCTGGCAGAAGTGGCCGACGCCTCCAGGGCTTTCCTGGACGCCCATTACGCGCATAGTTCGGGGGCGGTCATCACCGCCAGCCTGGAAGGCACCCGGCCCCTGCTTTTGGAAGTGCAGTCCCTTGTCAGCCCTACGAACTTCGGAACGCCCCAACGGCGCTCTTCCGGCATCGACCCCAACCGGCTGGCCTTGATCCTGGCCATCCTGGAAAAGCGGCTGGGCATGGCCATTTCCTCCCAGGACGTTTTCTTGAACATCGCGGGGGGCATCAAGGTCGTGGAACCTTCCATCGACTTGAGCGTGGCCACGGCGGTGGCCTCTTCCTTCCGCGAGGTTCCCGTATCCGCCGATACCCTGGTCTTGGGCGAATTGGGCCTGTCGGGGGAAGTTCGGGCGGTATCCCAGATCGGTCCCCGTTTGGCCGAGGCGGCCCGCCTGGGTTTCAAGCAGGCGGTCATCCCCCACGGCAACTTAAAGGCGGTGTCTCTTCTGCCGGATGCGCCCATGGAGGTTCTGGGGGTGAAGACTTTGTCTGAAGCCGTGGGGATACTGGTCCCCCGATAAATTTCCTGATTTCCCACCGGTTCATGGCTTTTCTGGAAACATCCCACCGCTTTTGTTAGACTGAGCGCCCTTATGGCCAAGAACAAACCAAAGAAAATCCAGCCTTGGGCGGCCATCCTGGTGGCGGCAGGCCAGTCCAAGCGGCTGAAGAGCCAGATCTCCAAGCCCTTCCTTTACATCGATCACCGGCGCACCATGCTGGACATGTGCCTGGAATCCTTCGGAAAGGTCCCCGGGCTGGCCTATGTGATCATCGTGACCCGGCATGACTACCTGGAGCAGGCGGTCCAGGCCATTTACCGTTGGAAACTGGCGGGCATCGTGACCAAGGGCGGGGCGGAAAGGGAGGATTCGGTCCAAAGGGGACTGGAAGTGGTCCCTCCCGGCGTGAAACACGTCCTGATCCATGATGCCGCCAGGCCCCTGGTGAGCCCCGGGGTCATCCACCGGGTCCTGGAGGCCGCCGAAAAATCCGGGGCCGTGATCCCCGTGATCCCCGTCAAAGACACCCTTAAAATGGTTTCCAAAGGGAAGGTGGTCAAGACGCTCGACCGGTCCATGATCGGAGCGGTCCAGACTCCCCAAGGCTTTAAGTTGTCCATCCTGCGCAAGGCCTTCAAGAAACTGGGGCGGAAGGCGTCCCGTTTGACGGACGACGCCGCCGTCGTGGAAATGGCGGGGATGAAAGTGCGGGTGGTGGAAGGGGAACTTTTGAACTTCAAGGTGACCACACCCGACGACCTGCGGCACGCCAAGGACCTGGTTTGGTGGGAAAGAAACCGCGAAGGCCAGCATTAAGGGGAACCTGTGGAATTTCGAGTCGGTATAGGCTATGACGCCCATCGGTTTGTGGAGGACCGTGCCCTCATTTTGGGAGGGATTACCGTGCCCCATGACAGGGGTCTCCTGGGCCATTCGGACGCCGATGCCCTTTGCCACGCCCTGTCCGACGCCATCCTGGGGGCCGCAGCCCTGGGGGACATGGGGAAATATTTCCCGGATACGGACCCCAAATGGAAGGGGGCGGACAGCCTGGTCCTGCTCAAGGAATGCGCCCGCATGGCCAAGGCTAAGGGCTGGAAGTTCGGCAATGTGGACGCCACGATCGTCTGCCAGAAGCCCAAGCTGGCTTCCCACCTGGTTTCCATGTCGCGGAAGCTTGAGGAAAGCCTGGGGATAAGCGCCGACCAGGTCAACGTGAAGGCCAAGACCACCGAAGGCATGGGGTTCGAAGGCCGCGAAGAAGGCCTGGCTGTCCAGGCCGTGGTATTACTTCAAAAGGATTGACGTAACATGAGTGAAAACGTTCGTGTCCGTTTTGCCCCCAGCCCGACCGGGTCCTTGCACCTGGGCAACGTGCGTACAGCCCTCTATAACTGGCTTTACGCCCGGCATAACAAGGGCGCCTTCATCCTGCGCGTGGAAGACACGGATAAGGAACGCTCCTCGGATGCCCATTGCGAGGAATTGATGGATATCCTGACCTGGCTGGGCTTGAAGTGGGATGAGGGTCCCAGGGTCGGAGGCCCCCATGCCTCCTATAAACAGTCCGAACGGACGGCCATTTATGAGGAACATTTAAGCCGCTTGAAGGGGAAAAAACTGGTTTATCCCTGCTATTGCACCGAGGAAGAACTGGAACTGGAGCGCAAGCGCCAATTGGGGCGCGGCCACATGCCCAAGTACAGCGGCAAATGCAAGAAGCTGACGGAGGATGAGACGAAAAAGCTGGACGCTGAAGGAAAGCCCTCGGTTTTGCGGTTCATCGTGCCCCCGGGCGAGATCGTGGTCAACGACGAGGTGCGGGGGGAAGTCCATTTTCCTGACGACCAGTTGGGCGATTTCGTGCTGACCCGGTCGGATAAAAGCCCCACCTACAACTTTACGGTGGTGGTGGACGACGCCCTGATGAAAGTCACCCATGTGATCCGCGGTGAGGACCATTTGTCCAACACGCCCAAGCAGATCCTCCTTTACAACGCCTTGGGTTACAAGCCGCCCAAATGGGCCCATCTTTCCATCATCAAAGGGCCGGACGGCCAGAAACTCTCCAAACGCCACGGGGAAACCAGTGTCGAGGCCTACAAAACCAAAGGGTACCTGCCCGAGGCCTTTTTGAATTACCTGGCCCTTTTGGGCTGGGCTCCCAAGAGCGGGGAAATCCTGCCGCTTGACCAGATGGCCGCGGAGTTCGACCTGGCCCATGTGGGCAAGAGCGGCGCCATTTTCGATCCGGTGAAACTGCATTGGATGGGCCAGCAATATGTGGCCAAGATGGCCTTGGACGATTTGACCCGGGTCCTTTTGCCTTATTTGGCCGATGCCCAATATATCGACCGCGACCAGGCCCGTTCCAAGTTCGACTGGCTCAAAGGCGTTGTTGACACGGTCCGCACCAACCTGGGATGCCTTTCGGACATCGTGAAGGAGACGTTCTTTTTCTTCTCGGACGAACTTCATTTTGAGCCCGCCCAATCCGAGGAAATGAAGGGCCAAAAAGCCTTGGTCGAAGCCTACCTAAAGGCGTTTTCGGATATCAAGGACTTCAACGGGGAAAATTTCCTCAAGGCCGTGAAGGAAGTGGGGAAGCAGATGAACGTGAAGGGAAAGGGCCTCTATCATCCCCTGCGCCTGGCCATGACCGGCCGGGAAGACGGTCCTGAATTGGTGAAAATCGGGCCGCTGTTGGGCAAGGACGAAGTGGTCAAACGTCTGGCGATTTGGACGACGGAACAAGCTGAAAAAGCATAGGGGACCATGTTTAATTCGATCAAGGCCATTTTGGAGCGGGATCCGGCGGCGAAGTGGTGGGAACTGCCCCTGTACCCGAGCGTTTACGCGGTGCTTTCGCACCGGCTCGCCCACGCCCTTTGGGTCCTCCACTTTCCCTTCATCCCCCGGCTGATCTCCCAAATTTCCAGGTTCCTGATGGGCATTGAAATCCATCCCGGCGCGAAAATCGGGAAGAGCTTTTTCATCGACCACGGCATGGGGGTGGTGATCGGCGAAACCTGCGAGATCGGCCATTACGTCACCCTCTTCCAGGGCGTCACCTTGGGCGGCACCGGCAAGGAAAAAGGCAAGCGGCACCCCACCCTGCGCGACCACGTGGTAGTGGCCGCCGGCGCGAAGGTCCTGGGGGCCATCACCCTGGGGGAATATTCCAAGGTGGGGGCCAATGCGGTCGTCGTGAAAAACGTCCCCGCCCACTCGACGGTGGTGGGGGTCCCGGGCCGGGTCGTCAAGTTGCGGGGCAACCGGTTTGAGGCCCTGGACCATATCCATCTGCCCGATCCGGTGATGCGCCGCCTGGAGTTGCTGGAAAAGGACCTCGCCCGGAACGCCGGTTCTTACGCCCCCCAACGGGATCCGTACCGTAAAAAGAAGCTAAAGCCGAAGCCCAAGAAAACGCGTTAAGTTGAGATGCCATTGAGGCCCATGGTCTCCCTTAGCAACCCTAAAATTTTTTAAAGGTTTTCATGCTCCGAGTCACCAACACCCTTACCGGCGAGAAGGAGTCCTTCCAGCCGATTACCCCGCCCCAGGTGAAAATCTACGCCTGCGGTCCCACGGTTTACGGCGACATCCACATTGGGAACGCCCGTAAAGAGGTGAATTTTGACGTGATCCGTAAGTACCTTGTTTTTGCCGGATACCAGGTCACCTACGTGGTGAACATCACCGATATCGACGACAAGATCATCAAAATTGCGGCGGAGGAGAAAAGGGCCGCTTCGGAAGTCGCCCAAACCTACACCCAGGCCTATTTCGAGGTGATGGAAAAGCTGGGGGTTCAAAAAGCGGATTTCCAACCCAAGGCGACGGACTTCATTCCCGACATGGTTTCGCTGATTTCAGGGCTTGTCGAAAAAGGGCACGCCTACGCGGTCCCTTCGACGGAGTTCGGCAAGGATGTTTTGTATGACTCCAAATCCTTCCAAGGTTACGGAAAACTTTCAGGGAAAAACCTGGAGGAGCTTATGGAGGGGGCCCGGGTGGAAAAGAACGAGAATAAGAAGAACCCGACCGATTTTGTCCTGTGGAAGGCCTCCAAACCGGGGGAACCGATGTGGGATTCACCCTGGGGGAAGGGAAGGCCAGGCTGGCACATCGAATGCTCCGCCATGGTCCGGAAAATTCTGGGGGATTCCATCGACGTGCACGGCGGCGGGATCGACCTTATCTTCCCCCACCACGAAAACGAACTGGCCCAGTGCGAAGCCTTTACGGGGAAGCCCTATGTGAAATATTGGCTTCACAACGGGTTCATCGAGATATCCGGCCAGAAGATGAGCAAGTCCCTGGGAAATATATGGAAAGCCAAGGATGCTTTGGGCGACTTCCGCCCCGAGGTCCTTCGCTACTTCATCCTCAGCGCCCATTACCGGAGCGGCTTGAATTACGACAGGGAAAGCCTGGAAGCGGCCAGCCGGGGGTGGGAAGAGTTCAACCTTACCTTTCAGCGCATCGAGGATGCCTTGGCCGGGCCGGATGGAAACGGCCCGATGGACCTTTTGGAACTTCGCCTCGCCATTGACGAGGTGGAGGGGAAATTCAAGGAAGCCATGGACGACGATTTCAACACCCCCAAGGCCATGGCGGCCCTTTTTGACCTGGCCCGGGAAGTCCGGCGGGTTTTGAGCCAGGACGCCCGCCCCACGGCGGGGGCCAAGAGCCTTCTGGGGGAAGCCCTGGAAAAACTCAACCAATTCGGCGGGCTTTTAGGCATTACGACCGCCCAGAGGGTTTCGGTGCCCAAGGAAGTCGAGGAATTGGCCCAAACCCGCCTGCAACTCAAAGCGGAGAAAAAATTCAAGGAAGCGGATGAAATCCGCGCCAAGGTTTCGGCCCTCGGGTTTACAATTGAAGACGTCAAAGGCGGGCAGTACCGGGTTTTGCCCAAGAAATAATTTCCACTGGTCGGTCCTTCATGAGCGAAAAAATCTACGGCCGCAAACCAGTCCTGGAAACCATCCGTTCGGGCAAACGCTCCGTTGAACGGGTCTATCTCATGCAAGGCTCCCGTGACGAGGTCCTCAACCAGATCGAGGCCCATGCCAAGGCCAAGGGCATCCCCATCAACCTGGAAACCCGGCACCGCATGGATACGATGGCCGCCACGGAGAAGCATCAGGGTGTCATCGCCGTGGTGGAGAATTTCCAATATTCCGACCTCCAGGACCTGCTGGACATCTCAAAACAAAAGAACGAACCCGCTTTCATCCTTTTACTGGATGAGATCGAGGATCCCCATAATCTGGGGGCCATCCTGCGATCGGCCGAGGCGGCAGGGGTGCATGGAGTGGTCATTCCCAAGCACCGGGCGGCCGAAGTGAACGCCACGGTGATTAAAGCTTCGGCTGGGGCCGCCGACCATGTGGCCACCGTCAAGGTGACCAACATGAATGAAACCATCAAGCGACTCAAGGACGCCAATATCTGGGTGGTGGGCACGGATGACGAGGCGGATAAAAACTTTTTCGACTATGATTTCCGCCAGTCGGTAGCCTTGATCATCGGCAATGAAGGGCAGGGCTTAAGGCGGCTGGTGAAGGAAAACTGCGACGAATTGGTGAAGATCCCCATGGCGGGCAAGATGTCCTCGCTCAACGCCTCGGTGGCGGCGGGACTGGTTTTGTTCGAAGTGACCCGCCAGCGCAGCTGGGGCCTGGGTCCGGCCACCAAGGAACCGCCCCTTTCCTCCTATGGTGTGGGGCTTTCCCCTGAAAAAGACTTTTTTCGCTCAGGCCCTGATCCGGCTCCTCAAGCGCCGGGTGAGGGCACGCCTCAAAGGTTCGATATAAGCCCCTCCGACAACCTGGAAGATAACCCCGCCGATCCGCCGGGTTCCAATAAGGGCGGCGGGTTCAAGTGGTAA
>JAJPJW010000147.1 GCA_021324075.1 Pseudomonadota bacterium
CCGATCTGGCGGGCTCCAGCCGCATCTCGAAGGATTCCACCTTCTGGCTGAAGTCGCTTCGCGGCTTCAAGTGGATGGAAGTGGGTTCCAGGAAGACCTCCCGGCTGTAGGTGTAGCGAAGGTTGTGGCGCACCTCAAACCGCATTGGCTTCCCCCCATTTGCGCGGCAGCTTCCCCAGGGCCGTCTCGGCCCATTCGGCCGGGCACATTTCCACGGTCTCGCGCACGCGCTTTTTCCACCAATCCGTGACTTCCTTCAGGTCTTCCCGCTCGTAGTGGGTTTCGGTCATGCGATTCGTGCCCTTGCGGTAGAGCACCATGTCGATGGGGAAGTCCACGTCCGTGGCGCTGGTGCGAGTGGCCTCGAAGGCCAGGTAGCCCACCTTCATGGCCTCTTCCATGCTCGAATCGTAGTGCAGGGCCCGGTCCAGCAGGGGTTTACCGTAAGCCGATTCGCCGATGGCGTAATAAGGCGTGCTCTCGGTCACCTCCACCCAGTTGCCCTGGGGATAGATGAGGTAGAGCTTGTGCTCGGCGTCGTGGGAGAGCTGGCCGCCCATAATGGAAAAGAGGTTGAAGCCGTAGCCCGCCTCCTCCAGCGCCGCCTTGTCCTCCTTGATGACGCGCCTCACCTGGTCGGCGAAGACGTTCACGGCCTTGTAAAGGTTGGGATAGGGGTCTTTGTCGCCCTCCAGGCGCTCGTTGAAATAGGTCAGGGCCTTGTCGCGGGCCGAACGCAGGCCCGAGGTCATGAGGAAAAAGGCGTGGTTGCCGTTCTGGTGGATGGACACCTTGCGGCCCGTGATCTGCTCGGTGCCGCTGGTGATGCGGGTGTCCGCCAGGGCCACCAGCCCTTCCTTTACTTTCATGGCGAGGCAAAAGGTCATTGCTGTTCCTTCCTTTCGGAAACAAGATCGGGGACGAAGTCCGCCCCCGGTTGGTGCGAAAAATAAACGATGGAGAGGGCCTCCCCCCAGGCGTTCAACTTGGCTTCAAAGGCGTCCAGGTATTCGTGCAGGCCGAGGGCCACGATGCCCCCGATGTCGGCATAATCGAATTCGGACCGCAGGCGGCCCAGCTGCTGTTCGGCCGGGTTGGAATAGGTGCCGGGCTGGGAGCCGGTCACGGCCCGCAGGGACTGTTCGGCCTGGATGAGGCAATGGCGCATGGAGCGGGGGAATTCGCGGTCCAGCACCAGGAACTCGGCCACCCTGACCGGCTGGATGCGGCCGTATTTTTTCCGGTACATCTCGCTGGCGCTGGCGGACTTGAGGAGCGCGGTCCAGAGGATGTCGTCGTAGGGCGTACCCACGTCCTCCACCTTGGGCAGGAGGATGAAGTATTTCACGTCTAGGATGCGGGCCGTCTTGTCGGCCCGTTCGATGAGCCGGCCCATGTTGAGGAAATGCCAGGCCTCGCCATGGGACAGGGTGGCGTCCGTCACGCCGGAGAAAAGGTGGCTGAGCATCTTCACATTGCGGCAGAAGGAGTCCAGCGATTCCATGCCCGATCCCGGGTGCAGGGCCGCGCCCTGCACCATCAGGTAAAAGCTATTCAATTGCTCCCACATCTCGGTGGAAATGACTTCCCGCATGGTGCGGGCGTTCTCCCGGGCCTTCTGGATGCTGGCGTAGACCGAATTGGGGTTTTCCTCGTCGAACATGAGGAACTGCACGACGTTTTCGCGGGTGAAGTCGCCGTAGCGGACCTGGAATTCCTCGTCGTCGCCCGTGGTGGTCACCAGCGGCTGCCATTGCTGGGGGCCGCTCAAGGGCGTGTCCAGGTTCAAGTGGAGGTTCACCCCGATGAAGCGGGCCACGTTCTCGGCCCGCTCCACGTAGCGGCCCATCCAGTAAAGGGAATCGGCCAGGCGGCTGAGCATGTCAGTTGTCCTCTTTGCGGCTCGCGGCAGGGGCATCCTCCAGCACCCAGGTATCCTTGCTACCCCCGCCTTGGGAGGAATTCACCACCAAGGAGCCTTTCTTCAAGGCCACCCGCGTCAGGCCGCCGGGCATGACGTAAACGTCCCGGCCGTAAAGGACGTAGGGCCTCAGGTCCACGTGCCGCCCCTCGAAGTGGTCGTCCACGATGACAGGCACGCGGGAGAGGGCCAGGGTGGGTTGGGCGATGTAGTCGCGGGGGTTGGCCTCGATCAGGCGGGCGAACCTTTCCTGCTCGGCGCGGGAGGAGTGGGGCCCCACCAGCATGCCGTAGCCGCCCGCCTGGTTGACCGCCTTCACCACCAGCTTGTCCAGGTTTTCCAAAACGTATTTGCGCTGGGGTTCCTCCCAGCAGACGAAGGTGGGCACGTTGGGCAGGATGGGGTCCTGTTGCAGGTAGTAGCGGATCATGTGGGGCACGTAGGCGTAGATGCCCTTGTCGTCGGCGATGCCCGTGCCGGCCGCGTTGGCCAATGTCACCCGGCCCTTGCGGTAGACCTCCATCAAGCCCGGCACGCCCAGGGTGGAATCGGAGCGGAAGACCTGGGGATCGATGAAATCGTCGTCCACGCGGCGGTAGATGACGTCCACCCGCTCGTAGCCCTTGGTGGTGCGCATCTTGACATAGCCATCCACGACGGCGAGGTCCCGGCCTTCCACCAACTGCACCCCCAACTGGCGGGCCAGGAAGGCGTGTTCGTAATAGGCGGAGTTGAAGGAGCCGGGGGTCAACACGACCACGCGGGGGGAATCCACGCCCTCGGGCGCCACGTAGCGCAGGGCGTCCAGGAGCTTATGGGGGTAGTCGTCCACCGGCTTGACCCGCATGTCCTGGAAGACCTGGGGCAGGGTGCGCTTGAGGACGTTGCGGTTCTCCAGCACGTAGGACACGCCCGAGGGGCAGCGAAGATTGTCCTCCAGCACGTAGTAGCGGCCGTCCTTGTCGCGCACCAGGTCGGTGCCGGTGATGTGGATCCAGACCCGCTTGGAGGGCTTGAGCCCCACGCATTGGCGGCGGAAGCCGAAGGAGGTGGTGACCACTTCCTTGGGGATGGCTTTGTCCTTGAGGATTCGCTGGTCGTGGTAGACATCGTCGATGAAAAGGTTGAGGGCCTGGATGCGCTGGATGAGCCCCCTCTCAATGACCTGCCATTCGGCGTTAGGCACCACGCGGGGGATGATGTCGAAAGGGAAGATCTTTTCCGTGCCCTGCTTGTTGCCGTAAACGGTGAAGGTGATGCCCATGTTGAGGAAGGCGGACTCGGCGGCCTTTTGTTGCCGGGTCAAATCCCCTTCCGGCATGGACTTCAGCCGGTCGATGAGCGGCGCCATGCTTTTACGGGGCCGGCCGCCGTTCTCGAAAATCTCGTCGTAAAAAGTTTCGGTCTGGTAGTTTTCAAAGTTCATGGGGCGTTCCTTTCAGCTTCCGCTCCTTAAACAAAGCAAGTCCAAGGCCAAGGAGAAAGCTGAAAATAGGCGCTAAAATCGTGATTTCCGGGTGAAAGAGGACAAACAATTTGGAAAAGCCGACAATATTGTCGCTGGGGTAAAACCATCCCGTGTTACGTTGATTGAACCGGAGCGGATCGATAGTGTCTTTGAGAAAGACTTGGGGCAGAGGGGACAAATGAAGAAAGTGGTTTTTTTATTCCTGAAGGGTGTGGGCCTGGGCCTGGGTATCGGCCTTTGCCTGGCGGGGGCCGTGGGGATGATTTACCAGGCCGTCCACAGCGGCCAGCCGAACTTCCCGGCGGGCCATGGCCTGGCCTATCTTTTCGTGGTGGGCGGGGTGCTGGGGATCATCGGGGGATGGATCTTGTCCCTTCAAATGATCCTGGAAAACCTGCTGGCCGCCCTTTTCATGAAGGTGGCCGGCCTGGTACCCATGCCCGCCCAGGCGGTGGGGGAGGAATGGGCGAAGAAGATGGAAAGCTTCTTCCGGGAGATCATCCAGCCCTTCCCGGGGTTCTTCCGCAAGTTCATCGAATGGATCTTCATCCTGCGCTTCGAGGACTATGCCCGCATCAACCGGGCGCTGGACAAGGCCAAACAGAAGAAACACGACCAAGGTACCACCACCCAATGGGTACTCATGGTGGTCCTTCATTACCTGTTGGAACCCCTCTGGGTCTTCTTTTACATCGCCTATGGCATTCTTTTACTCCTGAGCATCATTTTATGGAGTCTGGCGTTTTTTGGATGAATTTGGGGAAAGTGAATGAGAACGAAATATTTTGAATTTTTGTTGGCGATTTTTTTTATTTTCGGTGTTTGCCCAAAACAAACACGATCCCAAACCGAATCCCCCACTCCGGCTTCAAAATTTAATTCGAAAGAGATGCAGGGCCTGAGCTTCGAAGAAATCAAAAAAATGGCCGGAGAAGGGGACCATGGGGCCCAAATGCAGTTAGTGCGTTCATATTTCTTCAATACCAAATCGAACTATTACGATGTGCAAGAAGGCGTCAGTTGTTGCGAGAAATTCACCGCCCTCGGGAACGCCGATGCGGCTGAATGCCTGGGTTTTTTTTACAAAACGGGGGTTGATGGCGGGAAGGATTTGGCCAAAGCGTTAAAGTACTTCGAGAAAGCCTTCGATTTGGGAAACGACTATTGTGGCGGCCGGTTGGCGGAGTGGTACAGGACAGGCGCCGAGGGCGTGACCCGGGATTATTCAAAGTCTTTTTATTTCTACGAGAAATTGGCCCAAAAAGGGAACGAAAACGCGAAGATTCGTACGGCCGAAATGTATTTTTACGGCCAGGGCGTGGAAAAAAACTTCCAGAAATCCCAAGAGCTTATATCCGGCTTATCCGATGAAGACAAAAATTCCGAGGACCTGAGAAAAATATCAACCGAAATGCAGGGGTATAAATTATCCCAGCCTTTAACGGGTAATATCCTTAAGGATCATCCGAAAATTCCACCGTTTTATATAGGGCGGTCCATCGACCCAAAAGACGGGGAAGGTGGATTCAAATCTTTATTGGTCGATGAAAAGGGTGAGCTTGTTTCTTTGGAAGGCCAAACTATGCCCATCAAGGAATGGATGGATTCTTCGATGCAGGCTTCGTTAACCTCCTCCGGCCCGGCTCCCAAAATATCCCCTGTCCCTGCTTGGCTATCTTCTCCCAGCGGTCATTGGAAAATACTGGCTTCAAACGAAGAGAAATGGGGGACTTTTAATCTTCATTTGTGCCCGGCTAATGATTCTAATAACCAAGCCATTGGCATTCCTGCCGGCGGTTGGGGATGGGTATCGGACGGCTGGAACAAAAAAAGGGATATTTTTTATCTTTTCACAGTTTGTGGCGTTAATAGTGACCGGTATTACACGTTGATTCAATTTGATCCCGTGGAAAAAACCTTTATTGAATTAGGCTATGGACTCAAGCTTTATTCCAGTCCGGATGGTGATTGGGTTGCTTGGGTTGACGGTTCCGGAGGGTATTTGCATGGGCAACATCATGTTCACATTTATAATGTTGAAAACAACATTGACTACCAAGTAACGTCTGGAAATTCTAATAATTTCTTTTACAAGTGGTCCGAGCCGCTTGAAACTTCCAAATAGGTTTTTTCGCACGTGGAAGATATTTGGCCGGGAAAGACTACCAAAGCAGTAAAATTATTTATTGGGAGGTTTTTATGAAATTCCGTTTTATCGCCATTGGTTTAACCGTC
Source organism: Pseudomonadota bacterium (assembly GCA_021324075.1). GTDB lineage: Bacteria > Oederibacteriota > Muellerivitia > Muellerivitales > Muellerivitaceae > JAJPJW01. The sequence continues at coordinate 5,625 of JAJPJW010000147.1, forward strand.
TTGATCCCTTTCGGCGCGGCCTTGGCCCAGTCATCGGATCCATCGGCCGTCAAGCCACAAAAAACCGTAACGCCTAAATACCCCGAGCAAATTCCCGTCCTTAACGGGATTCGCGACCTGTTTCGAAAGGTCGACATAGCCCGGGCCCACGGGAAAGTCACCAATCAACAAGCCGTCGATCTTGAAAAACAAATCAACGCGGTGCATGCACAAATGACGGCTTTTAAAAGGGAAGACCATAAGACAATCCATTCCGACCATATGACCCAGGAGCAAATTTCCACTTTGATGTCGATGTTGGAAAAAGTAGGGCAAAAGATCCCCGACTAATCCGATTTTTTTGAAAGAAGGATCAAAAGATTTCATGGCCAGTTCCGACTATCAAAAATGGAAATCCCTCCAGGCGCATTGGGACGACGACGAATACCTCAAGTCCCTGACGGCGCTCATGAAACTGCGTTACCGGCGGCTGGATGAGAAGGTGGAGGCCATCCTGGATGAAAACTTCCACGCGACAGGGTCCTTTAAAGAAAGACCCCTTCTTTTGGATATCGGTGCGGGGCGGGGGGAATTCGCCTTGTTCCTGCAAGGGCGGGGAAGGACCAGGGTTTGGAACTACCTGGGTTTTGAGCCTTCAGCCGAGCAGTTGAAACAGCGGGACATCCAGGAATTCGGAATGGGCTTCGTCCAAGCGGTGGCCGAGCAAATCCCGGTGCAGGACATGGTGGCCCACGGTGTCGTCATCAAGGAAGCCATCGACCATTGCTATGATCCGGCAAAGGTTTTCGCCGAGGCCAAGAGGTTGTTGAAACCGGGAAGCGTCTTCGTCGCGACGGTGACCAACGACAAGTCTTACTTCAAAAAGCTCCTGCCCTTTATCAACCGTTCACGCAAAGCGGAGCAAACCGACCATCTTTTCTTTTTCGGCCCCGATGACTTGAAGAAGCTGGCGATGGAAGCCGAATTTGACAGTGTTTCGGTCGAAACCTATAATTACCTGAAATTACCCCGGTTTTTGGAGCAGTTTTTAGGCCTCTTGGGTTCGCCCTTCAACCGCGCAGTGCTGAATTTTACGGATATAATCGGCAAGGTTCTTCTCCCCGGCATGGGCGGCGGGATCATCCTGAAAGCCACCACTAAAAAATGAGAAAAAAGGAAAGAAATGAACGCTGATCTCCTGAACATCCTGATTTGTCCCGCCTGTGGTTCGGCGGTGCGCGAGAAGGACAACGCGATCGAATGCACCGCCTGCAAGAACCGTTACCCCATCGAAAACGGCATCCCCGTCATGCTCGTGGATCGCGCCCAAAAGCCGAAAAAGTAATCCACTTCCAAGAAAGAACCTTCCGGGGCCCCCAATGTCTTTGAAGAAAAGCATGGCCAAAAAGCCCCTTCATATCGGCATTGACGCAAGGCTGGCCTACCGGCGGGGAGTGGGCACCTATGCCGCCAACCTCATCCTCGCCCTGGCCAAGGTGGACCGCAAAAACCGCTACACTCTCTTCAGTGCCCCTGACAGCCTGAGGAAAAAAGTCCGGAATCCCCATTTTGCCTGGGCCAAGCTGCCCTGCCCCAACGCGGCTTATTACGAACAGGTTCTCCTACCCGGGGCGGCCCGGCAGGCGGGAGTGGATTTTCTCCACTACACCGACAATTCGGCGACCGCCATCGACCCCCTGCCTTTCATCGTGACCCTGCATGACACCATGCACCGCCGGCCGCTTTCGGCGGTGCGGCCCAAGCCCAGCTTCCGGCACCGGTTGGTTTACGGCTACAAGAAGTGGGCGATCGCACGGTCCGTGCCGCGGGCCCGGGCGGTGGTAACCGTTTCCGAGTTTTCCAAGGGCGAGATTTTGAAGGCCTTTCGGCTCAAAGCCGAGAGGGTTTTCGTGACGCAGGAAGGGGTGGACCGGGAGTTTTTCAAAAGGCTTCCCCACAAGCCTTCCAAGCTTTTCAAAATCCTGGTGCATGGCGCGGCAGACGAACGCAAGAACCTGTCGAATATCCTCAAGGCCGCCAAGATCCTGTCCGAGCGGAAAAAGAAGTTCCAATTGGTCGTCGTGGGCATGGACGCGGAGGAACTGGCTTACACCAGCTACGTGGAGGAAGTCACCCAGTTGGATTTGGGCTATAAGGTGGAATGGGCGGGCAACGTGCCGGGGGAGATGCTGCCCCAGGTCTACGCCGAGGCGGACTTGTTCCTCTACCCCTCGCGGTTGGAGGGCTTCGGACTGCCGGTGCTGGAGGCCTTCGCCTGCGGCGTGCCGGTGGTGACTTCCCAAACGACGTCCCTTCCCGAAGTGGCGGGGGATGGGGCGCTTCTGGTGGACCCGGAAAACCCGGAGGCTATCGCCAGGGCCGTGGCACAGATGATGGACAAGCCGGCATTGCGGCGGCGCTATATCCAAAAAGGCCTGCGGCGGGCCAAACAGTTTAGCTGGGAGAAAACCGCGGAGAAGACTTTAGCGGTTTATGAACGGATGCGGGAATGGATTTAGCCGCCAACGACACCTATTACGTTGTCTTTCATGGGACCGGCCTTCTTCACTTGGGATTTTGGATCGTCCTTTTGGCCCTTGCCGAGGCCCTGGTCGTTAAGTGGTTCAAGCCGGAAAAGAAATACCTCTCCGCCCTCGGTTCGGTCCTTTGGACCCACCTGCCCTGGCTCTTGATGTTTCTCCTGCCCGTGGTTGAAAACCTGAACCTGCCGGACCCCCATAACAACCCTGTGCGGAAATTCGAAGTCCTCTTGGGCGCCATCCTGATGACGCATTTGTTCCTGTTGACCCGGCTTCTTTTGCTGGGCCCTTCCCGGAAGGATTGGAAGGCCTCCCAAATCTTCGGCTTGTCGGCGGTAGTCCTTTTCGCAGGGGCCACCTGCTGGACCGCCACGGTTTGCGAACCCAGCGGCGACGAGCCCCATTATTTATTGATGGCCTACAGCCTGATCCACGACGGCGACCTGGACCTTTCCAATAATTACGCCAATAAGGATTACGAGCATTTCTACCATCGGGGGGATTTACAGCCGCAAGGCTTGGAACACGTCATCGACGGCAAGCGATACAGCCACCACCCCTTAGGGCCGGTGCTGTTGGTGCTGCCGGGCTTCGCGGTTTTCGGGCGCCTGGGGGCGGCCCTGACCATGGCCCTTTTGGCCGCGCTGGCCCTTTACCTGACGATGCGGGTTTTGGAGGAAACGGGGGCCCAAGGCTGGGCCTTGCACGCCACCGGCATGACCGGGTTGGCTTCCAGCCCCCTGCTTCTTTTCGCCGGTCTGATTTATCCCGAAATCCCCACGGCTTGCCTGACGGCCCTCAGCCTTCTTCTTTTTTTAAAGAAGCGCTGGGTTTGGATGGGTTTTTGCTTGGGGTTGATGCTTTGGATGCACAACCGCAACGTGCTGTTGGTCATACCCTTTTTATTCATCACCTTCTATGAGATCAGCAAGGATAAGGACCGGTTGGCAGCATGGGGCAAGCTGGCCGGAGGATTCCTTTTGCCGGTCGCGGCCCTGGCGGTTTATTTCCATTCCCTCTACGGCGTTTGGACCCCCCTGGGCGCCCACAACGAACCCTTCACCTCCCTTTTCCGCCTCAGCCATTTCTGGGACGGCTTTTTGGGATTGCTGCTCGACCAGGAATGCGGCCTGTGGTTCCACTTTCCCATCTTCGGCATGGCGGTGACGGGTGGGATCCTTCTTTGGCTTTCCAAGAACCCCCTGCGCCATGTGGCCATCGGAACACTCCTCTTCTTTTACTTGTTCATGTCCTTTTACGAAAACCTGGGCCTGACCCCCGCCACACGCTATATGGTGGGCGTGACGCCCTTATGGCTTTTTGCCCTTTATCCCGCTGTGGAAAGGATCAAGAAGTGGGAGGGTTGGGCCTGGCTGACGGTGCTCTCCTTCGCTGCCGGGGTTTTCGTGAATTGGATTTTGGCGGCGGTGCCCTGGATGCGGTATAACAAGCTCAACGGCGAGAACTGGATCTTGAAGATCGCGGGCTCCTTCCTCCACCTCCCGCTGACAGCCATGAACCCGGCCTTCCAGGCGCCTGTTGTCGATACGAAAAGCTACCTGATGAGTTTTGTCACCATGGGATTGACCGTGGTCTTGGGCGCCTGGTTTTTGGTGGACAAGACAAGGCACAACAAGCGCTGACGGCGAAAAGACGAAACGAAGGAAAACTATTTAGCCACAGATGCACACAGATTAACACTGATACAAAAGACAATAAGCTTTGGCTTACGTCTTTAAATCTATCAGTCTTTATCTGTGTTCATCTGTGTGTATCTGTGGCAAAGAAAGGGTTTGCTTCTTGAACATCCTCGTCCTGACGCCGATCATCCCCTTCCCGCCCCACGACGGGGACAAGCTGCGGCTCTACCATTTCCTCACTTACCTCAAGAAACGCGGCCATAGGGTCGACTTGTTCTGCCTGACCAGGGTGGAAGGCGACCTCAAGTACGCCGAAAACCTGAAGCCCCTTTGCCGGACCCTTTACACCGAACACCTGACTAATTGGGACCTGTTTTTCAACCTCATTGGGGGCCTTTTGATCGGCCAGTCCTTGAACGTCTCCAGCCACTTTTCGCCCAACCTGCGGGAAGCCCTCAAGACCTATTGGCAGACCCCCGAGGGCCAAAAGATCGACGTGGTGCTGGCCCACCGGCTTCGCATGGCACCGGCGGCTTTTGAATACAACCCCGGGAAACCTGTCGTGTTGGAACTGACCGACAGCTTGACGGCCTATGCGGGTCAATTGAAAGGCCAAAGCGGTTCGCGGTTGTCCCGGCGCATGGCGGCCCGTTGGGACTATTGGTTCCTCAAGAGGGAAGAGGTGGAATGGACGGAGCATTCCTTCCAATCCGTCGTTATTTCAGAGCCTGATGCCCAGGTCTTGCGCGAGGAAGGCGCTCCGGCCGGCAAAATCTCCGTCATTCCCAACGGGGTCGAAGTGAAAAAGGTGGGGAAGGCGAAGCGGGCGGCGATTTATCCCGCGAAGGGTCCGGTCGTCTGCTTCGTTGGCAATATGGGCTATGCGGCCAATGAGGACGGCGCCCTTTGGTTCCTAAAAAAAGTGTGGCCCCAAGTGAAGCGGGAAGTGCCCCAGACGGTTTTCGCGGCGGTGGGGGGGCAGCCCCGGGAGGTTTTGCGGAAATACCATAATGGGCAGGATGTGCTGGTGACCGGCTGGGTGCCCGAAATTGAGCCTTATTTGCTCCATGCCGATCTTTCGGTGGCCCCCCTAAGGGTGGCGGCGGGCATGCAAAACAAGGTGGCCCTGGCTTTGAGCCTGGGAGTGCCGGTGGTGGCGACACCCGGGGCGGCGGGGTGGATGCCGCCTAAGAGCCGGGACGGCGCTATAGTAGCGGTGAACGAGGAGATGTTCGCCCAAGAGGTGGTCGAGGCCCTGCGGAAGCCGAAGGCCGCCAGGGCGGCGGCGAAAAAGGGCCAGCGATTTATCCTGAAGAATTACAAATGGGCCGAATCAGGCCGGATGCTTGAGGATATCCTTAAAAAGGCCACAAAAGCTTCGCGATAAAAACCGATAACTGGGTAAGTCGGCTTTTACCGCCGCGAAGGAGTGGTGAATATGGATGAAGGGGACTTGGAGGGTCCGGAAGACAATGACTCTCCCGGCATCGGCAAGTTCGTCAAGGCGGGCCTGATCGCGCTTTTCCAGGCCCTGGTTGTTTTGTTTTTGGCCTGGCTTTGGTGGCAGGCGGAAGACAACAAGCCCATTTACCAAATCGAGAGAATGATCAACGAAAAGAAGTGAGCGGTTTCGCCCTGAGGGGGAGGTGGAAGCGATGAACCGAAACATCCAACAAACCATGGTGGTTCCATGCCTGGCCATCGCCTTATTCCTCGGCGCGTCCAGTTTTTCAAGGGCGGATGAAAACAGCCCCAAAGAGCGGACCATCCGGGTGACAGGCGAAGGCAAGGTGGCGGCGGTGCCCGACCAGGCGGAAATCAATGTGCAGGTCCAGGAAGAAGGGACCGATTTATCCGATGTTTCGGCCTCGGCCCAGGACAAGATGAAGAAGGTTTTCCATACCCTTAAAACATTCGGCATCGAGGACAAGGATATTCAAACCACCAGCTACAACATCCAGCCCCGGATGAAATACGACAAAGGCGAGTCCAAAAGGACCGGCTATATTGTCTCGAACAGCTTGAAAGTGGTGGTCAAAAAGATCGGCGACGCGGGCAAAATCCTCGACGGGGTGTCCGGCGATGGCGTCAGCAGGGTGGATGGGCCCTCCTTCGGATTCTCCGATCCGAAAAAGTTGCAGATTGAGGCGTTGAAGGCCGCCGTGGCGGATGCCCAAGCCAAGGCGGAAGCCCTGGCCCAGGCCGCGGGAGCGGATTTAGGAAAGGTTTCCTCCATCAACCAGACGGGTTCCAACATGCCATCCCCCCGGCCTCTCTATGCCGCGAGAATGATGGGCGCGGTTGCCGCGGCCAACGAAGTTCCTGTGGCTGAGGGCCAGGATGAAGTTACCGCCCAAGTGGAAGTGGTTTATTCCCTGAAATGAAGGGAAATTCTTAATTTTGTATTTTTAATTTTTAATTGTTGTTATTTTCGCGAAGCGAAAATTTCCATCATTAAGAACTAAGAATTCAGAATTCAAAATCGAGGTGTTCATTTGTGCGGTATAGCGGGTTTCTGCCAATTTAAGCCGGGCCAGCCCCTGAAGATGCGGCACCTGGAAGCCATGGTGGAAGCCATCAAGCACCGGGGTCCGGACGACAAAGGCTTCTACCAGAAGGGGCCCGTGGGGCTCGGCATGTCGCGCCTTTCCATCGTGGACGTGGCGGGCGGCGCCCAGCCCATTTGCGGCGAGAAGAGCAAAGTCTGGGTGGTCTTCAACGGTGAGATCTACAACCACCAGGACCTCCGCAAACCCCTCATCGAAGCCGGCCACCATTTCACCACCAATACCGACACCGAAGTCATCGTGCACGCCTATGAGGAATACGGGGACAAGTTCGTCTCCAAGCTCCGGGGCATGTTCGCTTTCGCTTTGTGGGATGAGACCTTCCAAAAGCTGCTCTTGGCCCGGGACCACGTGGGGGTGAAGCCCCTTTACTACACGACCGCCGACGGGAACCTGATCTTCGGTTCGGAGATCAAACCGCTCCTGACGGTGGACACGGTTCCCCGGATGGTTGACTCCAAGCAAATACTGACCCTCATGACCCTGCAGTACGTGCCCACGCCCGATACCCTCTTCAAGGGCATCCGCAAGCTGCCGGCGGGCCACACCCTCATCTGCCAAAGCGGAAAGATCAGCATCAAACCCTTCTGGGAATTACCACGCCTGTCGGTGGTGTCGAGCGAGGACGTCAGTTCGGGCCAGGAA
>JAJPJW010000021.1 GCA_021324075.1 Pseudomonadota bacterium
CACGAGCGGTGACGGGTCGCTTTCACCGATTTTATTGACGGCCGTTACGTAATAAAAATAGCTCCCATTGTCCTGCACGTCATAATCGACGTACTGCCCCAACCGGGTATTCGTGGTATTTCCGAGGTAGGAAAAAGTGGCTCCCGCCGATGTGGACCGGTAAATGCGGTAGCTTTCCACGCTATCCTCATCCGCGCCCGAGACCGGCCATTGTAGCTGGACGATATTGGAGGCCTCGGTGATTTCCAGGTGGGGTACGGAAACCGGCGGATGGACGGGGGGCTTTTTTTCCTGGACGATTTCGGGCTCATCCCGGTCCAGGGCCGGCGATAGGTCCGCCTCCTTGACCTCCTCCTTAACCGGATGGATGGCGATGATCTTCGAGGCGGTTTCAAACGAATTGCAAATATAGGGAAAGGAATCTGCTTCTGACGCCGATAGTTCCGCCGGCCAAGCCGTTTTCTCCGTATCGGCTGTATCGAATGAATAAAGGGTTTCGACCCCCTTTTGATAGACAACCGCGTAAAGTTTTTGGGTCCCGGGGTCAGGGGCAACACTTAAAACATCGGCGAAAGTCCTGGTCAGTTGCGTAAGATGCTGTCCCTTTGAATCCGTTTCGAAGACATTGAAAATTTTCCGGCTCAAATTCGTCGTGAAATAGAGGGCATCGGGCCGAACCACCAGCGAAGTGATGCTCCCCAAGTCATTCCCGATGATCGAAGGTTCTCCAACAGGGATCCCTTTGTCGTTCAGGTCCATCTTGTGGATTTCCTGCTTTCCATCGGCCTCATCGAGGAAATAAATGGAACTTCCATCGGGCCCGTATTGTCCCCAGGATTTGGTATCGTGATCGCTCGTCAGGCGGAGGGTGTTTCCGGTTGCAACTTCATACCGGTACAGATCCGTTTCGACGTCGTCAAAACCGCCGAAAACGATGAACTTCTGGTCGGGAGACCACGCGGGCGAATAAACGACGGGCAAACCCGGCGTCTTACACTTTTGAAGCGATTTTTTTTCAAGGTCGTAAAGATAAAGCTTGTCTTCGCCGTTTTCCGCCGCCATAAAAGCCAAAAACCGCCCATCGGGCGACCAGGACATCCCGGACCCCTGTGTTTGAAAAGGCTTGTTGAGTACTACTTCCTTCTTTTTGTCCTCCAACCGAAGGACCGTCAGTTCCGTTCTTTTCAGATAAGCCAGTTTTTTTCCATCGGGCGACATGGCCGATTTCATCACGTCCTTTTCCAGGACTTCCCCGTATTTTTCCGGCGCGGGCAGCCCGTTGATCCTCGACCAGGCCTGGGATTTCATGTAGAAGTGCCAGTTGTTGTACAGCTCGCCCAAGGAGACCCCCAGGACGTTTTTAACGGCCGTATCGGGCTGTTGGTTGGCGGCCATATGCTTGAAAATCTCCGTCACCTTGCCCTTGCCATAGACCTGGGTGACGTAATCCAGGATGCTTTGGGACTCCTTATAGGCGGTGTAAACCTGTGGAAAATGGTCGAAGGATTCCATCAGGCTCAAGGGCATGACGTCGTCGTTTAAAACCGCGTCCCGCAGGACCATCTCCCCCTGGGCATCCAAATGCTGGGCGTTCCATTCGGCCATCCCCTCCATCATCCAATTGGGCACGAAAACCGCCTTGAAGAGGTTCACCGACCGCCAGCCCTCCCCGTAAATCAAGTCATATTGGAAAGCGTGGGTCAGTTCATGATGGACCACCTTTTCAAACTCGTGGTAGGAACCATCCATGGGGACCGCGATGCGGTTCTTGAACACCTCGGTAAATCCGCCGACACCCTCGGAAAGGATTTCGGGTGTGATGTTGGTTTCCTCGAATTCCAAGGGGGTGGAGTAAACGAACAGGGGGATTTTCGTCTTAGGGACGAAGTCGAAAGCCTGGCAGGTCCTGACGAAGTCTTTTTCGGCGATGTCGGCGGTGGTTTGAGCCAGGGGCTGGCAGGGCTCATAATAGTAGATTTGGAAATGCTCGGTTTCGATGACCTTCCACTGGTGGTCGGTGTGGTAGCGGACCTTATTGGCCCCAAAATCCAGGGCCAGGGAGGGCGATGACATCGAGAAAAAAGCTGCAAGCAGGGTTAGAAAAAAGAAAATACGGAAGCGCTGGCCATGGCCCGACGGATGGTTCCACAAACCGGTAAAGTCCCGCAACCCTCGGCCTCCAGCATCAAAATAAAATGGGCGGGACACAGGGGTTACCGGTTTTCCACTTTAGTCCGCTATCGCAGGGCCGCCACCCAAATTCCGTTCTTGCCGAACGAAGGGTACCACAACCCTTCCCCCGCAACAAAGGCCACCTTGACCCCGTCGGAAGCAACGGCCGGGGATTGGGTGGCGATCTGGGGCGGGAGAAGGTTGAGACAGCGTCCAAGGTTGGCATCCAAAATTTTGACCGTGGAAGCCTGTTTGAAAAATCCTAGGTCAAAGCCAGAGTGGACTTCCTCGAAAAGGATCTGCTGGCCGTTCGGGTACCAGGAAATACTCTTTATCGCGGCGTTTGTTTGGTAAATGATCCCCCGTTTGGTTCCGTCAGCCAAGACCAGCCAAATTTCGGTCCTCTTCTCATCGCCGACCACGTAAAGGTAGCGGAAACCATCCGGCGCGGGCACGACCTCCGGTATTTTGCCAACCGGGGCAAACTTGCTTTCCAACGATCTTTCGGCTTCCGATACCAGGGCTTCCTTTTCGCCCGTCTTGATATCCACCACATAAAACAAGCCGTGAATTCCGTCGGCATAGGCGACTTGCTGTTCCGGGTAGATCCCCTTGGGATTGTGGGCCGGATCCTTGGGACGGACCCAGGAAGGGGTCAAAATGGGGTTTTCGGAAGTGAGAAGGACCTTCGACTTGTTCGTCGCAAGGGTGAGGACATTCAGGCGGTACTTCCCTTCCGATTGGGTGACATAGAGGAATTGGCCGCGCGTTTCGGACCAAGGGACGCCGTCCTGGATGGGTTCAATTCCACGGCGCAATAGGACCGCCTTGCCATTCTCAACGTTCACCTTCCATAGTCCACGGCCACCCCTTTTTTGCATGTCCGAAAGCAACCAGTTTCCATTTTTGATGAAAAGGGAACGGAACTCTCCGTCTCCGGCCGGGATTTTAAAGGCAGGCAGAACTTTGATGGTTGGTATGGGGGTGGGGGGCGGCTGCCCCAGGGTCACCTCCTGGGTCGTTGTTGAGTCAGTGAGGCTTTCCTGATTGAACTGTGCCGCCATGATTTCAAGGTTCCAATCAGCTCCTTCCTTTTGGGAAAAGGCGACTTCATCTTTCGAATAGTCCCCCGCTGTAAAGTAGCTGAGGTTCTTTACTTCCCCCGGAAGATTTTGGGCAGCCAGTGTTAAACCCACTAAATCGATTGTGGGTTTTCCATAAGGCAAAGCAAAGTAAGTAACGTGGCCTAAAAAAAAGACTGAAACAACAAGGATGGTAACCTTGGGCCAACTCCATATCTGTTCAACATTTTTTACCCGGACAAGTATGGCAATCAAAAGCGAAATGATTCCCAAAATTCCAACTAAAAGAGCGGGGAAAATACACTGAAAAAAGGCCCAAAGAATGAAAGAGAGCGCGGCAAGGACCACTGTTACCACGGCCATCCGGAACCCTGCAATAGCCGGAAAACGGTGCCTCGAATGCTCGGTTAAATACCAAAGGCCGTAGAGGAGGAAAAAGAACACCACCCAAACAAGGGACATCAGGTTCTGGACGGGTTTAACCCCCCCCATTCCCACCGGGACCGCATAAATAAAACAGCCGGCGTAAAAAATGAAAGCCTGGAAGGAAACAAGGCCGATTTTCCACGCATGGGGAAACTGACGGTTCTTACGGTATTCGGCAACCAGTTCCTGGGCCGACATACTGCGGGCCATGGCGAGGAAAAAAAGCCCCACCCCCACCAAGAAATAAGGCAAGTGCGGGAAAAAGTGGTACAGGACAGCGCTGAGGATATCAGGAATATGATGGGGCCAGAGGCGGGCGACCACACCCAGCCCGATAAAACCTAAGCCCATTACCAAGCAAAAAGTGGAAGTCATCAGTCGGGCAAGGGTCCTGCCAAAGGCGCTGCTTTTAGCGGGTTTAGCCGCCGCGGGGGCCGGGGTTGGGGGGGGCGCCGGCGCCGGAACCGCCGGAGCCTTGGGTGGATTCATCGATTCGGCCACAATCCCCTCCTGGAATGAATTTCACATTTTTCGGGAGACTAAAAAAAACGATTCAAAATCCAAAGCCACGAATACAAGACTTAAAGTTTTACTTAAAATGCCCGGTATTCCAGCAGGCAGCCGTTCTGCAGCCTTGAGGTCAGCGAAGAGAAAGGAGTCATGCTTTTTAACATCTCTTCAAGCCGGGACGGCCGGTCCAACCGGACGGTGGGCTCCCCCTTGATCCCGGCCAGGTCGGCCGTCAATTGGACCGCATCTTCGTAATCCCCCACTTGGTCCACCAAACCCAAATCATAGGCCGTTTGGCCGGTCAAAACCCTCCCATCAGCGTAAGGAAGCAGATAATTCCGGAGTTCCTGGTCTGTTATATCGTCGGCCTTTTTGCCCAGGCGTTTTGCCAGTCTCTGCTGCAAAACTTTCCTCCGCCCGTCAATGACCGCACTCAAGAACTGGTTGAAAACCTCGTCGATCGTGCCCTGGATGTACTGTCTCTCCTGGGGATTCATGGGCCGGCTGATCGAGCCCGTATCCTTGAACTTCCCGCTTTTGACGACTTGGTAATCCACCCCCACCTTTTTCAAAAGGCCGGAAGCTTCCGGGATTTCAAAAATAACCCCGATGGACCCGGTCAAAGTGCCCGGATTCGCCACAATCTTGTCGCAGGCCGCCGAAATGTAATAGGCCCCCGAAGCGGCCAGGCTGGCCATGCTGGCCACGACAATCTTTTTATCCTGCCGGGCCCTCAAAATTTCTGTGTAGATTTCCTGGGAAGGGGCCACCACCCCTCCCGGGCTGTCAATGCGAAGAATAAGGGCTTTTTTGGAACTGCGGCGGAAATGCTTGATCAAGCGCACCAAATCGTCGCTTTGATAGATAGGGCCCTGGATTTCCACCAGGCTGATCTCATTGGAACTTGGAATCAGCGAAGCATCGGTGTTGCTGCTCAGGACATGTTGGATGGCGAAAACGATGAAGATAAAACTTAGGAAAAAGAACCCCAAAAGGATCAATACGGCATAAAGCAATGTGTGGTTTTTGGAGGCGGCTGGAGCAGGGCTAGGGGTGGTTGCCATAGGAAAGCTATGGTAACAGACCCCGAAAACCTCCGCAATATCAAGAAAAACGGGTCGGAGGCGCTTTAAGGCCTTATTCGGGAGAGAACGATCTTCCGCAAGAACCTTCCATCTTTCGATAAAACGGCGGTGTAAAGGCCCGGTGAGGATTCCACGCCTGTGCTATACAAGCCATTCCAGGTGGCCCAATTTTCCTTTTCGCTCGTTATGCTTTTACTGAAAACCGCTTGGACGAAATGACCTTGGGCATCCCAAATGTTTAATTGATACACCCCCGCTCCATCCCGGAAACCCATGTAAATGTTGATGGGAAAAGCCGTAAAAAGGATGGTTGCCGCGGCGTTGGCCGACGGACTTACGATAGCTGTCGTAGGCCGGTTGGTCGCCATCAGTAAACTTCCCCCGCCCGTTACGGGGGAAGGCAGGGACCGTGGTCCCTGAACCGGAGCTGTCGTCCGGGAAATCATGGCTTTGGGGACCGCCAGCGGGAGTAACGGCAACGCTTCTGTGCAGGGACATCCCCCATCTCCCAGCCAATGGACAATGGCCGGAAAAAACAATCTTGTAGCCCTTTTCGCCGCCTTAATGTGCGAGATCGTTCTGGCCGGGGATTGGATATTGCCCGGAACCCAGGCCGAATCATCCCAAATCGGCGACCCGGCCTCTCCGTCTTCATACATGCCCTTTTGCCAGAGGGTCCACATCGTCGCGTCCCAAACCATGAACAACCGCCCCCGGCCACAGGGGCCGGCGGTCACCGCGCCTCCCAGTTGATCGCCGTTCCACCCGCTGGCGATGGAGCGGTCCACGTCATCGCCTTCCCAATCTTCGTCCGTATCCACAAAACTCGTCCCGGTTAACTGGGCCAGGGGAATCCCTCCAACCCAGGCGCCATAGAAGGAAACGGGGCCGAATGGTTGGCGCACGGGGTAAAAGGCTTCCCCCGAGGTACTGCTGTTCCCGCGCACCGAAGGTGAATGGGCGTCGAAACCGCCCTTAACGGCCTGGACTTCCTTGAGGAATGGATAAAGTCCGTCATCACGGTCCCGGACGGGGTAATGTTCCGCGGCGATGAAAAGTTTCCCGCAATGGTTGAGGAAGGAGACGGCCTTGGACCGCCAATTTTCGTTGAAATCGTCCGCGGCGGCTGGATTTTCCCTGCCGTATTGGTTGGAGTCCGGATCCACGAAGCGCATGTCCCAAACCTGGTCGTAAGGGGCACCCCAATTGTCTTCCCGCGGGTCGCGGTTCCGCGCTTGGACATCGACGGCGGTTACCTGGTTCCCGGCGTTCTCGAGAATGGTCACGCATTGAAGAAGCGCCCCATCCGTTCCATCGCCGCTATTGAAGTAAAAAAGGATTCGACGGGCCGAGGCGGAAAGTGGAAGGATGAAAAAAAGGGCGGAAATGAAAATAAGGCTTTTCGTTTTTGTCATGAGCTCTCAGCCGAAAGGCCGTCCCTGACAACCGATAGCTGACAACCCACGGCTGTTCTTAGTGGTAGTAGTCGCCCAAATCGACGAACTTTAATTTCGCGGTATCCCACTTGTACACGGTCGTGGCCTGGCGGAAAGGCCCGGCGAAATCATTGTCCACCAGCTTGTACCTTTCCTGCACCTTGGTCTTTAAATCCGGGGGATAGAGCACATCAGTGGTGTTGATGATGTCGAAGGTTCCATCCTTGTCCACATCCCGGTAGAGGGTGAATCCCTCCAGCCACACGTTGACTTTCAATTCTTCTTTCACGTATTTATCGGCCTGGATCAGCTCCGGATGGTCGTAAAGTTCGTCCGAAATGCCCTTGAGGGCGTCATTGTCCAGCCGGTAAAAGGTCTTGTCGCAACGGCTGCCGCCGCCATAGGTGCCGATCTCGAAAAAAACGGGCATTTCCTTCCCCAAGCTGACCAACCGGGCGCAGCCCCGGTACCCTTCCCCATGGAAAAGATGGCGGTATTGCAGGCCGATCTTGATGTAAATATCCGAGCTACAGTGGCGGCTGTCCAATTCATCCGCATAATCAGCGGTCAGGAAGGACTGTCCCTCCGCCTTCGAATAGCGCAGGGAAACAAGCGACACGACCGCCCCGTTCGAAATCTTGGAAGTGGAAGGGATGGCATATTCTTCAGAGGTTCCCTTGGGCGCTTTTTTCATCGGGACCAGGTGGATATGCCGTGAGCCGATGAAATAAACATGGGGCTTGACCCGGATGCCTTTGACCGCATCCTGGATCTCGGGGGCCAGCTTGGCGTTGTGCTGGTCCACCCAGACTTGGGACATCTCCAAGCGATCCTGGGCCTCGTTTTGTGAAATGGCCCTTAAATGGGTCGGCAAAAAAACGGCCGACCAAAAGAGCGGCAGGATGAGCGCTTTCTTCATCTTTTGAGCCTCCGAAAAACGTTTGAGGGTTATTTGCCGGATATGGGGCCACATTATACGAAAAGAAGGGTCGGAATCGTCAATCTTTCCAGCGGTTTCCTAAGTAACGGCACCCTTCCGGCCATTGGGCTTTCAGGCCTTCCAGAATTTCCGATTTGACGTCGGGATTAACGGTCATCCGCGGAAACTCCTCCAAGGGATAAAAGGAGGCATCCCTGAGGACCGCATCCGGAGTCACCTTGATGTTGAAGTGTTCAGCGGTCACCAGGAAATAAAGGTTCAGAACCTGACGGTGGCGGTTGGGTGGTATGGAATCGTGGACCAGCACCATCTGTCCCACCTGGATGGGAAGGCCTACTTCCTCGCGGTACTCCCGTGTCAGGGCCTCTTCCACGCTTTCCCCGAATTCCACACCGCCTCCCGGAATCAACCAATAGCTTTTCCCGTTTTTCTCATGCCGGACCAAAAGAATCTGCCCGTCCCTTACAAGGATGCCTGCCGCTCGGATACGGATATTTTGCAAAGGAGGCTCGCTTTAAGCCGGGATTTTTTCTACTAAAAAGTCAACAACCGCCGGTAAATCCGGAAAACCATCCAGGTCAATCCACTGGACTTCATGCTGGTGTTTGAACCAGGTCCACTGGCGCTTGGCATACTGGCGTGTCCTGCGGAAAATACGTTCCAGAGCCGCTTCTTCTTTCAACTGCCCGTTGAGAAAAGCAGAGGCTTCCAAATAGCCGATGGCACCCCAAATCGGATGATCGGCGGGAAGACTCATTCCGGAAAGGCGCCTCGCCTCATCCAAAAGCCCGTTTTGCCACATCGCACGGGTCCGGTCCCTCAAGGCAGTATCCAGTTTATCGCGGGACCTTTCCAAACCCAAGAACAAGACGGAGGACGACCCGAGGGGTTCATAATCCGCTACCACCGGCGCCTTTTGCGTGAGTGTCTTTTCCAGAGCCCGGCAAATCCGCTGCAGGTCGTTGGGATGGAGTCTTTGGGCGGCCGACGGGTCCCTTTCCTTCAGCCAGGCATGGGCCTTCTCATTGCCCAGTTCCCTGACCTTCTCCAGCACCCAAGTACGGACTTCGGGCTTCGGCGCCTCGCCCATGGGCGGCCCCTCGACCAAGGCCCGTATGTAAAAACCCGAACCGCCCACTAGAAGCAGCGGCACCTCGCGCTGGCAGGTCGTTTCGACGATTTTTTTCGCTTCCTTGGCAAACTCAACCGCGTTCCAGCTTTGCCGGGGATCCCGGTTCCCTACCAAGTAGTGCGGCACCTCCTTTTGCCACTCCTTGGAGGGTTGGGCCGTCCCGACCTCCAATCCCTTGAAGACTTGGAAGGCGTCGGCCGATAGAATTTCGGCCTTCAACCTTTTGGCCAAATGAAAAGCCACCTCGGACTTTCCGACGCCGGTAGGTCCCACCAAAATTGGTAATTTTGAATTTCGGGACATTTTAGAACGGTCTTCGCACTGGAATTAATGCCTGTCAAAACGGCGGTAAAGCTCCGAAAGGGGGATGGAGAGGATCGTCGGACGGCCATGGGGGCAGGTAAAGGGCAGGTTGGCCTGCCGCATCTGGTCGACAAGGCGGCGCATCTGTTCCCCATTGAGCCGGTCCCCGGCCATAACGGCGCTTCGGCAGGACATGAAGGTAGCCGCCCTTTCCCGCGCCTGGTCCAGGCGGTTGGTGCTTTTAACCCCGAGGGTGTCCTGGGCCGCCAGGTCGTCCACCAAATCCTTCACCAAAGCCACCAGGTTCTTCCCCGCCAAATCGGCCGGCACGCTGCGGACCAGGAAAGTATTTCCACCGAAAGGGGCCACTTCCATCCCCAGTTCCATCAAAGTCTCGGTATTGTTTTTCAAAACCTGGGCTTCCTTCGCGCTCAATTCCACCGTGACCGGCATGAGGAGGGGTTGCACTTCCAGGCCCTTTTCCCGGACGCCCTTCATCAGCCTCTCGTAATTGAGCCTTTCATGCACCGTGTGCTGGTCGGCGATGAACATTTCGCTGTCGGACTGGAAAACAATGAAGGTATTGAACAACTGGCTGAAATTGTAAAGGGATGCCTGGGGATCGATGCGACGGGCCTGAAGCGACGCCTTTCCAAAACCAAGGGCCTCGAACGAAACCCCGTGGGCGTCCGCGGAGGGACCACCGGAAGGATATTTTTCGGCAATGCGGTCATAAAGGGTCGTGGCCGGCGCTTCCGCCATTGAGACCGTGGCGGGGGCCTCATTGAGGAACCCGGGCTGGACAAAATGATTGGAATAAACCGGTCCTTCCGTCCGCGTCGGGGTGAATTCCGCGAGAGCCTGCGGTTGGGCGGCCTGGAGGGCCCCCGGCGCTGAAAGCAAGGCTCCCCGGATGGCCTTGACCACGGCGTCGTAAAGAAGGCGGTCCTGGGCGAATTTCACTTCCTTTTTGGTCGGATGGACGTTCACATCCACCTGGTCTTCCGGCACCTCGAGGAAAAGCACCGCCACCGGGAACCGGCGGGTAGGCAGGAGGGTATGGAAGGCTGTCATGACGGCGTGGCCCAGGGAGGCATTGGCGATCCAGCGCCGGTTGACGAAATAAAGCATGTTCTCGCGTGTGGGTTTAGTGATCGTCGGTGCGCTGACCACGCCGTGGATGTGGATTCCGGCGTTCTTGAATTCCAACGGCAGGAAGGATTGGGCCGTCTCCCGGCCGAAAACCTTGGAAAGCCGCGCCGTAAAATCCGAAGGCGGGACGTTGAGGGTTTCCTTGCCGTCGATGGTGAGCTTAAAGCCCACTTCCGGAAAGGCCAGGGCATAGGTTGTTGCCACCATGACGGTGTGGTTTTCCTCGGTGGACTTTTTTTTCATAAACTTGAGCCGGGCGGGGGTGTTGAAAAACAAGTTGGCGACCGAAAGGGTCGTCCCGACCGGGCGCCCGGTTTCGATCGGCTTGGGCGCACCGCCGCCCTTGATCTTGAGGGAAACCCCCGAAAGGGCTTCGGCGGTCCGGGTCGAAAGCTCGAAATGGGAGACGGAAGCGATGCTGGCCAAGGCCTCCCCACGGAACCCGAAGGTATGGAGGTTGGAAAGGTCCTCAACGGAGAAAATCTTGCTGGTAGCGTGCTTTTGGACCGCTAGTTGGGCGTCTTCCGGGGTCATTCCTTCCCCATTGTCGGTGACCTTGATGAGCTTCAGGCCCCCTTCCTGGATCTCCACCTCCACCCAGCCCGCCTTGGCGTCCAGGGCGTTCTCCATGAGCTCTTTGACGACGGAAGACGGGCGTTCCACCACTTCGCCTGCGGCGATCTGGTTGATGACTTTTTCAGGAAGCGCCTTAATTTTGGACACGGCAGGCCTCAAACAAGGAATTGGGAATCGTCACAGGATCTTAGGATAATTTGGAACGAAAGAAAAGCCGGAGCCAAGGATCAGGAAGAGGCGTTCAAACCCGTCACCTCGTAGATTTGAACCTTGGTGGACTTGCCCTTAAGGGAGACCTGCTTTAGCTTGTTGACCTTGACCTTATTCCCCAATTCCTGGAATGTTTCCTCGGTGATGAAGATCTGGCCGCCTTCGGTTTCGCCCTCCACCCGGGAAGCGGTGTTCACCATGTCGCCGATGGCGGTGTATTCCATCCGGCGCTCGCTCCCGATGTTGCCCACAATGGCCTCACCGGTGTTGATGCCGTAACCCACCTGGATCTGGGGCTTTTTCTCCGCCTTCCATTTTTCATTCAATTTTGCCAGCTTATCCCGCATTTCCAGGGCGGTTTTGACGGCCTGATAGGCCCCATCCTTCAGTTCGATCGGGGCGCCGTAGATGGCCATAATGGCGTCGCCGATGAACTTATCCAAAGTGCCTTTGTTGGCGAAAATGACTTCGGACATGGCGCTGAAATACTCGTTCAACAACCCGACGATGCTTTCCACCGGTTCCTTTTCGGTGAGGGTGGTGAAACCCCGGATATCGCAGAAAAGGACCGAAACCTTCCGCTTCTCGCCTCCCAAGGGCAGCTCTCCGGTCTTCTGGACCATTTCATCCACGATGTTGGGGGAAAGATAACGTTGAAGGGACGTCCTGAGGCGTTCTTCCCGCCTTACGTCGTCGAAAAGCTTGGCGTTGGCAATGGCCACCGCCGCCTGGTTGGCAAAAGCCGAGAGGAAGTACATGTCCTCTTCGTTGAAGGTGGAGGTGCCCTCCGCTTTGTCCACGTAGATGACCCCGGCAATGTTTTCCCGCTCCCAAATGGGCACGCAGATGACGGATGACAGGGGCAGCGCCTTCAGGCTGTCGCGGTTGGAAAAACGGACGTCGTGGGTGGCGTCCAAGACCAGGACCGGCACCCTTTCCCGCAAAACCGTGTCCACGATGGTTTGGCTGTAGGGGGCCTGGGCTTCGGCCGGGGTCAGGGCATGGGTGGCCACCGGCTTTAGATCCCCGCCTTTTTCCCTCAAAAGAAGGAAACCACGGTTGGCCTGCATTACCTTGATGGCCATGGCCATGATGATGGAAAGGAGGGTTTTCAATTCCAGGACCGAATTGACGATGTTTCCCACTTCATAAAGGGTCAGGAGCTTCTTGTGGGCCAGTTCGTCGATTTTGGGGGTTTTTGAATCCTCATCCTTGGTCACTTCCAGGGCGAAGCGCAGCCGCGTGCCGCCGACCGAGATGACATCCTGGTTTCTTAAGGGGCTTTCGGTCACGCGGGTGCCGTTGAGGAAGGTGCCATTGGTGCTGGCCAAATCCCTCAGGGAAATGCCGCCCATGCCCAGGATGACCTGGCAATGCTGGCGGGAAACCAGGGGATCGGTGATGACGATCTCGCAGGTGTTGGAGCGCCCCATGGTGGTCGTGGGCCGGGCAATCTTAAAGACCTGCCCCTGTTCCGGGCCGGCCAGGACCGTGATGGTGATCTGGGGCTTGCCCGAGGATTTAGGCGGGGTGAGGATGATGCGGCCCGGCACGGCCGGTTCAGGGGTTGTGGAAGTTGCCATAAAAATCCGTTTCCTTGCATTCCACCCGAGAGGTGGTTCTTAGCCCAAAAACACCGGCCTATTTCTTCAAAGCGTACACCAAGACACTACAGTTGGCGATATCCGTGACGTAGAGGTTGTTTTCGGCGTCGATGGTGACCCCGTAGTATTTGGGCGCGGTCCGGTAGTTTCCCTGGGGAGTGCCAAATTCAGTCAAATAATAGCCCTCCGGGTCGAAAACCTGGATACGCATGTCCCGGTCGGTGACGAAGATGTTGCGCTTGGAATCGGTGGCGATACCGATCGGCTGGGAAAATTCGCCCCGCCCCGTGCCCCGCTTCCCGAACTTGTTCTTGAAAACCCCTTTCGAGGTGAATATCTGGACCCGGTAGTTTTTCTCGTCTACCACCAATAAGTTTTGGCTGTTGTCCAGGACCAGGCCGGCCGGGCTGTTGAACTCGCCCAACCGGGCCCCCTGGATCCCGAACTTGTTGATGACCTTGCCGGCCGGGTTGAATACCCGGATGCGGTGGTTCCCCGTATCCGAAACATAGATGTTGTCCTTGTCGTCCAGGGCCAGGGCCTGGGGGTGGAAGAAGCCGCCGGCGCCGATTTCGATTTTGCCCGTTGTCGGCGAAGCCGGCTCACCGAATCTTGCCAGGAGTTGGCCCATTTTCCCGATAATCTGGACGTTGCAGGTCTTGGCGTCCAATGCCACCAGGTTTCCCCCTTGGTCCACCGCGACCGAAACGGGCATGAGGAATGAAACCTCCTTCGGGTCATGGGCTTCCTTGCCGAACTTGCCCACCGAATAAAGGATCTTTCCCTCGAAATCAAAAACCTGCACGTTGCACTTGAGTGAATCGCAGACGTAAATGCGCTTTTGGGCGTCCACCGTCACGGCCACGGGCGAAATAAAATTGCCTTCTTCCTTGCCCCGGGTCCCGATCGTGCGGACCAGCTTGTAGTGGTAGCCTTGGTACCGGAGGCTGTTGATATCCCCCACTTCCTTGGAGACCTGTTTTTTGGTTTCTTCCTGGATGATGGTATGCGTCAGGATTTCCTCGGTCTTGCTGCCGATGCCGATGGGCGCCGCCAAAACGGGGGCGGGTATTTTCTCCAGATCCGCTTTCATGTCGTTGGCCGTCTGATAACGTTTCGAGACTTCCTTTTGAAGCGCCTTCATGATCACGGCTTCCAGTTCCTTCGGGAGGGTTGGGTTGACCTTGTGGGGTTCGTTGACGTCGTCCTTGAGTATCTTATTCAGGACCACCATGGGCACTTCGTCGTAAAAAGGCAGTTTTCCCGTCACCATCTCGTAGAGGATGACGCCGACGGAGTAAACATCCGAAGCCTTGGCGGGGTGGCCCAATACCTGTTCCTTGGCCATGTAGTAAAGGGTGCCGCCGATGCCCGCGCCGTTTTTCCCGGCTTGGATAACCGCCGTGCCAAAATCCGTGATTTTCGCCTTGCGTTCCGAAGTGAGCAGGATATTTCCCGGCTTCAAGTCCCGGTGGATGACGTTCTTTTCATGGGCGTATTGGAGGGCCGAGAGGATCTGGATGACGATGTCGACGGCTTCCTTGTAAGTCAGGGGCGTTTCTTGGATGAGCTGGGCCAGGTTTTTGCCGTCCACATATTCCATAACCATAAAGAAAATGTTTTCGGCTTTGTCGACGGTCAGGATTTGGACGATGTTGGGATGATCCAGCGAGGCCAGCAGCTTGGGTTCGGCAATGAGGTTGGTGAATTCTTCCTTTTGGTTGTGGGGGATCTTGATGGCGACTTTTTTGCCGATCCAAGTGTCCTCGGCCAGCCAAACGGTGCCAAAGGTGCCGCTTCCCTTGATTTCGAGGAGTTTGTATTTGTCGATGTTCCCCTGAAGCATCAGGCCCCCTCAATTGGCGTAGGGCGTTATTTTATCAGAGGTTTCCGGGCTGTAACTACCCTCATTTTCCTAATAACACCGGGCGGAGCCCGATTATTGAAATGAGGGTGACACAGTTCCCCGTCATTTGGGCCGTCGGCCCAATATTCAATGAGGAACTGCGGAGCCTCATTTTCCGTCCGACGGACCCCGGAACCGGACGATTCCCTCCTTCACCCGTAGGCCCTCGTTTTCCAATAACGTTATTTTCCATTCCACATCACCCCCGTATCCACCCAGGCGTCCACCGGAGGCAATGACACGGTGGCACGGGATGAAAATTGCGACCGGGTTCCGGTTGAGCGCCTGCCCGGCGGCCCGGAAGCCCCTTGGGGAACCGGCCTTTTGGGCCGCCCAACCGTAAGTCCTTACCTGTCCCCATGGAATCTGGCAGGTCGCAAGGAGGACTTTCTGTTGGAAAGGGGTCAGGAAGGAAAGGTCGAGGCCGACAAGCCGGAACTTTTTCCCGCCCAAAGCCTTGCGGGTTTCGGTTTGGATCTCTTGCGGCACCCAAGCCGGGGGCTTCCCCCAAAATTCCTCCGGCAGCGGTGGCAGACACTCCTGTAATCGCCGGAGAGCCTCATTCCGACTCGGCCGGGGCGAAACCAGGGCGGAAAGACCCTGGGTTGTCCAAGCCGCCGCGCACCAACCACCCTTGGCGCGGAACAATCCCCGGCTTGCCGAGGAACCCCAGCGTTCCAAAGCATTCACGGCTTTTGTCCCCCGCGGCGGCCTAAAACCCAGTTCAAGCCGGTCAACCGGAAGGCCTTCGCCAAAGCAAAATAAACAACACCGCCGACCACGACCGGCAACAGGAAATCCAAGAGCCGGTGGCCGGGAACGGGAAGATTTTGAACCAGCCGCAGCATTCCCCAGGAAGCCGCACCCATGAGGAAAGTTGCGGCGAGGACTTTCGCTCCTTCCCCCGCTTGGTAGCCTCTGTCCAGGCTCACTCCCAGGCGCGGAATGCCCCAAAGCAGGAGACCGAAGTTCACGCAGGCGCCCAGGACCGAAGCAAGGGCCAATCCCCAAAAACGCCAATGGGTGTCCTGGATAAAAAGGAAAGCCGAGAGGTTCAGGGCGGCGTTGGCGGCCATGCCGGCGAGGGAAGCCCTCAAAGGAAATTGGGCGTTCCGGCAGGCATAGTAGGCCGGTTGGAGGATCTTGGCCCCCGTGTAGCCAACCAGTCCCAAGGCGTAGAGCGCCGTGGCCTCAGCGGAAAGTGACGTCGCTTCCGGGCTGAACTTTCCGTACTGGAAGGCCAGCCGGCAAGCGGGCTGGGCCACAATCCAGATGCCCACGGTGCAGGGGGCCATGAGAAAGAAGGAGGTAGCCAGGGCCTTGTCCAGTGTTTTGGAGAACTCGGACATCTGCCCCCCGCTGGACTGCCGGGCCAACAGCGGAAAGGTGATCGTGGCGATGGAGATCCCGAGCACCCCGTAGGGCAGTTGGAAAAGCCGGTTGCCGTAATAGAGGTAGGTGACATAACCCGTCGCCAGGAAGGAGGCGAAGAACTGGTTCACCAGCAGGTTCACCTGCAGGACCGACTGGCTCACGATGGCCGGGGCCAGGAGCTTCCACATTTCCCCGAGGCCCGGGTGGTTCGGCGGCCAGGACCAGCGCAAGCGGATGCCCGCCTTGAGCCCATCGGGCACCTGGGAGAGCCACTGGAGAAGCATGCCCAGGGTCATCGAGACAGCCCAGAGATGGACGTTCCTGATTTCTTCCTCCGGGGTGGTTGAGGGCCAGACTTTTACCAGGAGGATCCCCATGACAATCTGGGCCAGGTTCATGAAAACCGGGGCGAAGGCCGGCGCGGTGAACCGGTGGAGTGAATTGAGGGCGCCCATCCAAAGCGCGGCGAGGGAGACGCAGGAAAGGACCGGGAAAAGGATGCGGGTCAGGCTGACGGTGAGCTGAAACTTGTCCGGATGCCCCACGAAACCCTGGGCGATCACCCAGACCACCTGGGGGGCGAAAAGGATGCCCAACAAGGTGAGCCCCCCCGTCACCAGGCAAAGGAGGGTGAAGACCTGGGACATCAGCTCCCAGGCTTCCATCTCCTGTCCCTTCTCCAGCCTCGCCGACAAGGCCGGGACAAAGGCGTTGGAAAGGGCCCCCTCGGCGAAAAGGTCCCTGAGGAGGCTGGGGATGCGCACCGCCATGAAATAGGAGTCCGAAACAAGCCCCGCCCCGAACAGTTTGGCGTTGAGGGTGTCCCGCAGGTAGCCGGCGATGCGGCTTGTGCCGGTGGCCAGGGTGACGAGGCGGAAATGGCGCCCCAGGCTGTGGCCCTTGCCCTTCGCGGGGGGGATTGTCGGCGTGGCTTCATCCGCAACGGTTCCGGCGGTGGAAACCGGCCCCGGTTTAGACATGATTGACAGCCCCCCGGCCTTCGTTTACGATATGCCACCTTTTCAGGAAGCCGCCGTCAAATCTTTTGGAGGATCCATGCCGATTATCAAGTCGTCGATCAAGGATGTCCGCCGTACCAAGCGCCGCACTGTGCGCAATTCCCAGGAAAAGAACAAGGTCCGCACGGCCATGAAGGCCGTTCTCGCGGCCAAGACCGCCGAGGAAGCCGCCAAGGAATTGAAGCAAGCCATGCAAGTATTGGACAAGGCCTGTGCCCACGGAATTATCAAGCGCAACAACGCTTCCCGCCATATTTCCCGCCTCTCGTCGTTTATCCATAAGAAATTCGGAAAGAAGTAATTTCAGGACGGGCATCCGCCGGCGGAGGGTTGAAGGCCTCCGCCGGCGGTTACCGGTTGGCTGCCACCCGCTGCCTTTTACACCACTTTAAAACCCAAAGTTCCAAATAAACGGCCGGCACCCCCTTGCCCAGGCGGCCCGTAACCACCCCCGCCTGCAGGTGGATGAGGTCCAGCAGGGCGGATTTCAATTCTTCCGCCGAAAACTGCGAAGCCTGGTCCCAGAGCGTCTTCAAGCGGAAAGGGTGCAGTCCGAGCTTCTCCGCCGCGTTGGCTTGGGTCAATCCCTTGGCCCGGCCCAGGGCGATCATCAGCAGTTCCCGCATTCGGCCGTAAAGAAGCATGGTGGTTCCCGTATCCACCCCGTCCTGCAAGCGGTTCATCATCGCCAGGGCCTTTTCGGCCTGGCGCATCCCCACGGCGTCCAAGAGGGGGAATATTTCGGATTCGACCCCCGGTA
>JAJPJW010000212.1 GCA_021324075.1 Pseudomonadota bacterium
ATGGCAGGCGTGCTTCATATGACAGGAGGGGCCTGCCGTAGTTGGGGAGGTCCGGGCCAGTCCGGCGAAGGACGAGGCCATCCACAGGAAGACGGCCAATAGGGTTATGGTTTTTTTAAGGATCATCATGTTTAAACTATGCCGGAGACCTTTATTATTTCAATGACGCCCCTTCTAATAGGGAAGGATGCCAATTGAGGTTACACTTGCCGCCCCGCTTTTCCAAGGAGGATGGACCATGAAACCCGTTGTTTTGGCCTCCAAACCATCGTCCCGGCCGGCAACGGGCCGGTCCTGGATCGGCGAAAAACTTTATTTCCAGGGCGATGAGTATTTCCGGGACCTGCTGGAGGCGATCCGACACGCAAAGGCGACGGTCGATTTCGAGACCTACATCTTTGAAAAAGGCCGTTTGGGGGACCTGGTTGTTTCCACGCTCCAGAAGGCTGCGGCCCGGGGTGTCCAGGTCCGCCTGCTGGTGGACGGCATCGGTTCACCCGATTTCGAGGAATGGTACGGCCGCCGACTTGCGGACTCCGGGGTCCAGTACCGTGTTTACCGGTCCTGGAAAGCAATGTTCGCGGCCCTTTTTGGGAGAATGGGGTTCAGCCTCATGGAGGACCTCCGCGGCCTGAGAACCCTCTGGCATTGGGGGGGCCACCGCGACCACCGCAAGCTTTGCATCGTGGATGGAAAGAGGGTCTGGGTCGGCGGCTTCAACGTGTCCGACCAGCACTTGGAAGGAGTCCACGGCGACAAGGCCTGGAGGGATACGGGGATGGCCCTTACGGGGGTCAAAACAGACGCCTTCCACCTGGCCTTCCACCTGGCCTGGGAAGAAAACGCCCGCTACCGCCTGGGGTTTTCCCAACGCAAGAAGTTGGTCCGGAGGATTTCCCACGACGTCCTGGAAGAACCCGTCCGGCTGAACGTCACCCGCCGCCTGCGTTTCCTTTTCAACCGAAGACTGGCCCAGCGCCTGGTCGAGGCCCGAAAAAGGATTTGGATCACCACCCCCTATTTCGTCCCCACCCGGGCCCTGTTCAAAGCCCTCATCAAGGCGGCCCGGAGGGGTTGCGACGTCCGCCTGGTCCTCCCGGGGCCTTCGGATGTGCCCATGGTTAAATGGGTTTCCATGGTCTTTTATCCCCACCTTTTAAAGGCCGGCTGCCGGATCTACGAATACCAGAGCCGGGTTTTGCACGCCAAAACCCTTTTGATCGACGACCGGGCCTACGTAGGTTCCAGCAACCTCAACCACCGCAGCTTGTTGCATGATTTGGAAATCGTCGTGTTGCCCCAAAAAAAAGCCTCCCTGAGAGGGTTGGACCGCCAGTTTGAATTGGATATGCGGATGAGCCGAGAAGCGACCCTGAAGGACTTGAAAGAAAGGCCCTTCTGGAGCCGCGCCCTTTCGGCCGTCTTCTTCCGCTTCCGGTATTGGTTTTAACGATTTGTTAACGGTATAAATAAAGTAAGGCTTGCTTTTCAGCCCGTCTTAAATAAGGTATTCGGAATCGTTTATCCTTAAGCTTCTGCGCCCCTGAGGACCGCCTTGCCCAAGAAAAAGAAAGCTTCCGCCGAGGATTCCGCCCCCCTCCTCCACACCATGGCCCAAAGTACGGAAGCCCAAAAAACATCCCAACAGCTTTCCGAGCTGCCCGACCTCAAGCAACACCCCGACGCCCCCAAAATCTCCGGGTACATGCTCATCAAACCCCTGGGCCGGGGCGCCTACGCCCAGGTCTGGGAGGCCATCCAACTGCGCACCCGGAAGTTCGTGGCGGTCAAGGTGTTCATCAAGAAAAGCGGCGTGCACTGGTTCTTCCTGCAGCGGGAAGCGGACCGGCTGATACGGCTGGACAAGCACCCCCATATCGTCTCCCTCCTGGACGCGGACCTGTCGGGCGAAGTTCCCTATTACGTCATGGACCTGGCCCAGGAAGGGTCCCTGGAGCGCTTTCTCGAGGGCGCGGCCCCGGGAAGCGACGAGCTTGAAGTGGAAAGGATCGCGGGTTGGATGGACGAGGTGTCCCAGGCCCTGCATTACGTCCACGCCAAGCAGATGGTGCATTGCGACCTGAAGCCGGCCAACCTGCTCGTGGACGAGGAAGGCCATGTGCGCGTGGCGGACTTCGGCAACTCCAGGGTCCTGAGCGAATCGGGGGGGACGCTGGGCACCCTCTTTTACATGGCCCCCGAACAGGCGATGAAGCCTGACCCGGACAAGCCCCTGCAGCCCGATGTCCGGTGGGATATCTACGCCCTGGGCTGCACGATCTATTCCATGTGCTCCAACCGGGTCCCCCATTCGGAAATCAGCGCCGAATTGGAAAGGGTCACGGGAGTGGAGGAGAGGCTCCAGATTTACCGGAAGGCCGTCGAGACCCATCCCATTCCGGACCTGTTTACGCTGACCAAGGGCGAGGTGGACCGGGACCTTTCGGCCATCGTGGCCAAGTGCATGGCGGTCAATCCCGACCTGCGGTATTCCTCCACCACGGAAATCCTCAAGGACCTCAAGGCCCGGCGGGAAGGGCGGCCGGTGAGCCCCCTGGCCCATGACGTGGGCTATTGGCTCGGCAAATTTTTCCTGCGTTACCGCACTTCGATCGTGATCGCAACCCTTTCCCTGGCCGCAATTTTGACCACCCTTTATTTCCTGTCCAAGCACCAGACGGCCCAGATCCAGGATACGGCCTTCAATTACGTCCTGCGGGGAAAGGAGTTCCTGGACAAGGGAGATGAAGCCTCGGCGGCGGCCTACTTCACGGCGGCGAACAAACTTTTCCCCTCCCTCTTGGCCCAAGGGAACGCTTCCTTTTATATGCCTCCCATGCCCAAAGCCTTCTTTGCCCACGACGGGCCCCTGGTGGATGTCTCTTACAGCCCGGACGGGAAGATTCTCCTGACCGCCGGCGGCACCACAGGCGCCCGGCTCTGGAACGCCGAAACGGGCCAGGCCATGAGCCGTTCCTTCAAGCTGGAAGGGGCTTTGACGGCCGCCGCCTTCAACCGTGACGGGTCCAAGCTGGTGTTGGGCGGGGCCGAAGGACGGGCCCAGGTCTTCGACGTCGCCACACAAGAGCCCCGGGGACGGGCCATGAACCACGGCAAGCAGATCACCTCGGTGGCCTTCAGCGACGACGGCCGGCGGGTTTTGACCGCCGGTGTGGACGGTAAGGCGCGGGAATGGGACGCGGCCACAGGCGCCTCCTTGAAGCCCGTAATGGAACATGACAAGCCCCTTTACCAGGCGGTTTTCAACACCCAGGGGGACCGTGTCCTGACGATCGACAAGGAGGGGGCCGTCCAATTGTGGGACGCGGACAACGGCAACGCGGAAGGGGATTCCATCAAGGTGGACCTGAAGGGGGCCCCCAACTGGTACCGTCCCAGCACGGCCTTCAACCCCAACGGCAAGGGCTTCCTGGTGACGGGGTGGGACGGCGCGGTCAAATTCTTCGACAACCACGGCAAGCGGTCGGGCCATGTCCTTTTCCTGGAAGGCATCGGGGCCCGGGCGGTTTACAGCCCGGACGGGAGCCGTATCCTGGCCTCCTTCATCTACGGCGGATCGGTGGGAGTGGCCAAGGTTTTCAAGAGCAAGGGCCATGCCCCCCTGAAGTTCAGCCTCAAGAGCGACGGCAAGATCGCGGTGCTGGCCTTCAGCGCCGACGGCAGGGAGGTCCTGACCGGCGGGACGGACCATGTGGTGCGCGTTTGGGACGCCGAGACCGGGAAACCCACCGGCCGGAATTTTTGGCTGGCCGATACGGTGACGGCCGCCGCCTTCGACCCCGGGGGAAAGACCCTGGCCGCCGGAAGCAAGGACGGACTGGCCTGCCTGTGGCCCCTGGCCAAGGCCGGCATGGATGACGCTTCGGCCCTGCAATGGTCGAAGTCAGGGCGGGAGCATTACCGGAAGCTCCAAACCCATGCGCTCTTTTCCCCCGATTCGGAAAAAATCCTCACCTACGGAGGCAAAACCGCCTGCCTTTGGAACGGGGAATCGGGCGAAGCCCTGGGCAAGGTTTTGACGGCCGGGGGCATTATTCTTCGGCCGGTTTTCAGCCCGGATGGCGCGGCCCTTTTTACCTGCGACCTGGACAATGAAGCCCGGCTTTGGAACCTTGCAAGCGGAAAGTCCATCACCTTACCAGGACAAGGACCAGTCCATGGCGCGGCCTTCAGCGCGGACGGAAAGACCCTTTTAACCGGTGGTGACGACAAGACCCTGCGGTTTTGGGACGCCCAAAAGGGGGAATCCATCGGCAAATCCTTCAACACCGGATTCCCCATCGCCAAGGTTTTCCTGGGCCCGGGCGGAAACCGGACGGCCGCCCTGGGTTCCAAAGGCGCCTTCGGACTTTATTCGCTGGATAAGGAAGGGGCCAAGCCCCTGGTGGAAATGAAGAAGGGGGTTAAAAACGCCGCCCTCTCCCCGGACGGCAGGACCCTTCTTTTGGCCTCCGGGCGCGCCTGCCTGGTATTGGACACCGAGACGGGAAAACAACTGCGGAGCCTCGACCATGGTATCGGGTTGGATTCGGTTTTGGTGAGCCCCGACAATATGACCGCCGCGACCATGGGAATGGATGGGACCATAAGGCTTTGGAACCTCCGCACCGGGCTTCCCGTCGGCAATCCCCTGGAACATCCGGGTTCGGTCCAGGACGTGGCCTTCAGCCCGAAGGGAGAGGTCCTGCTGGTGGCCTACCAGAACAGCAGCTATGAATTTTGGGATTCCCGCACCGCCGAGGCCATCGGGGAGGAGGTTCCCCAGGGAACCCTGGCCCGGGCCCTCGGTTTCGAGGCCGACGGCACAGGCCTCCGGATACTGGGGAAGGACGGAAACCTCTCGAAGACCGATACCGGCTGGATGGACCCCAAGGCCGACCCGGACCGCCTGTTACTCACTTCCCAAGTGGCGGGCCGCACCCGTGTCACTGCCCAAGGTTCCCTGGAACCCATTGCGGCGGACCAGTGGGTCCGCCTCTGGGCCCAATACCGCAAGGAAAGCAAATGAAAGCGGTCTTGGAGGTCTTGCGCCAGGGGGAAGAAACCCTCCGCTTTGAGATCGGCGAGAACCACGTGGTCGTCCTGGGCCGCAGCGACGAATCGGACTGGGCCGTGCCCCATGAGAAATTCCTTAGCCGCCGCCACCTGGAACTGCGCATGAAGGCCGGCCGGTTGATGGTCAAGCGCCTGAGCGGATCCGCCAACCCGGTTTTCCACAAGGGGGAAGAGAAGGAAAGCTTCCTGCTGGAAAGCGGCGACCAGTTCGTGGTGGGGAAGACCCGGTTCCATTTTGCCCTGCTGAGTTCCCGCAAGGAGGAACTCAAGCCCGACCTCAAGATGTCCATGAGCCAGGAGGAAGTCTACCGGCAGGGAGGGGATGTGCCGGCCCGCCTGCGCATCCTGGACCTCTTGGAACTCCCCGAACTTCTCCGCCAAAAGGCGGAGTCCGATTCCTTCACCCATATCGCAAGCCTCCTGCGCTCCGTGGCCGGCGGGGCCTGGTCCCAGATCATGCGGCCCGGGGGGCGGGTCCTGGCCGTGGATTCGGCCATGGATTCCTCCGGGTTCAAGACCAGCCGCACCCTCATCGAGGAAGCCCTCAAACACGCGCCCCAACCCTTCCTTTACTGTTGGAGCGGCGGGGACCAAAGCCTCTCCGCCACCCTGCAGGAAGGGGCGGATTGGGCGGTCTGCGCCGCCACCCAGATCCCGGGGGAGGAGCCCCTCCTCTTTTACGTGGCCGGACAAGGGGCCAGCGAGGCGGCCCTTAAGGACAATTGCCGCCTGGTAGGCCTGATCGCCGACATGGTGGGCCGCAGCCTCTCCGTGCAGAAGCTGGAGGGCCTGAAGGAGCGGCTCCAGCGCTTTTTCTCCGGCCAGGTGGTCTCCAAGATCATCGAGTCGTCGGACACGGAGGAACTCAACCCCAAGCTCACCGAGGGCACGGTGATGTTCTTCGATATCCGGGGTTTTTCAAAGCTCACCGAGGGCAAGGCGGAGAAGATCCTGGACAAGACCGGCCAACTGCGGGATGTCATGACGGCCATGACCGAGGAGATCTTCCGGGAAAACGGCGTGGTGCTGCAATTCCTGGGCGACGGCATCCTGGCCTGCTGGAACCTGCCTTTCCCCGACCCCAACCACGTCAACCGCGCCTGCAGGGCCGCCCTGGCCATGGTGGCCGCGCTTGAGAAAGTCGCGCCCGAATGGCGCTGCGGCATCGGCATCCACACGGGCCAGGTGGTGGCAGGGTCCATGGGCGCCAAACAGCTTTTTTCCTATACCGTCATGGGCCCGGTGGTGAACCAGGCCTCGCGGCTCGAGGGCATCACCAAGATCGTGGAGGTACCCATCCTGGCCACCAAGGAGGTGGCGGAAATGATCTCCAAGGAAACGGCGGTGGTGAGGCGCATCGGCAAGTTCCAGCCGGCGGGCATGAACGTGGCCCTGGACCTTTTCGAGATCCATCCGCTGCCGGAGGACCTCGACAAAGCCAAACTCTTCGCCAAAGGCCTGGAGGAGTTCGAGAAGGGGCTATGGGAGGAATCCTACGAGATCCTCGACCACCTGCCGCCCAGCGACAGGCCCGCCCGCTACATCAAGACCCTGGCCGAGATGCACCGCCGCCGCCCCCCCAAGGACTGGAAAGGCGTCATCGAACTTTCGGAAAAATAGTTGTTTCGCGAAGGGCTTTTTTAGGTTATTGTCGTGCCGTTGTAAATGGATGGATTTGGCAACCCTTCAGGCCGTCACGGGGTAACGGGAGCGACCATCGCCCCGCAGAAATAGCGTGACGGATTTTCTCTTCCTTATATTTCCCCAAACATTCCTGCTCAAAATCAAATCGCTGTCTTTGCGAGGAATGTTCGCCGTATAGGCGAACGAACATGACGAAGCAATCCCGGTTTCAATCATTCTTTTCGGGTTCTTCGACTCTAACGGCCGGTATGTGCAGGCTGCTCCCCTCAATAACCGCGATCAATTAAAAAGGAAGTTCAATGGAAAGTTTCCAAGAATTGGAATTGCCCGAGTTCCTCCGGCAGTCCCTGCAGAAGATGAATTTCGTGAAGCCCACGCCCGTGCAGGCGCAGGCCATCCCGGTGGCCCTGGAAGGAAAGGATGTCATCGCCTCGGCCCAGACCGGCACGGGCAAGACCGC
>JAJPJW010000207.1 GCA_021324075.1 Pseudomonadota bacterium
ACGACACCGAAAAGATGTTCACCAATCCGGAAAACAAGTTGACGGAAGACTATATTACGGGCCGCTTCGGCTGAGAAACGGGCTAAAATGGGAAACGCCACTGAGGGAAAAACAGAAGGGAAAAGAATGCAAATTTCATTCGACGAGGAACTGGCTGTCCTGAAGGAAAAAATCCTGCTCATGGGCAGCAAGGTGGAGGAAGCCATCCGATTGGCCATGAAATCCCTCGTGGGGCGCGATTCCAAACTGGCCCGGCAGGTCATCCAAAGCGACCGGGACGTCAACGACCTGGAAATCGAGGTGGACGAAATCTGCCACCGGCTCTTGGCCCTGCACCAGCCCATGGCCAGTGATATGCGCTTCATTACCAGCGCCATGAAGATCAACTCGGACCTGGAACGCATCGGGGACCTGGCCGTCAATATCGCCGAGAGGGCCCTGACCCTCAATGAAGTGGCCCCCTTGAAGCCTTTCATCGACATCCCGCGGATGGCTAATATCGCCCAGGAAATGGTGAAGGTGTCGCTGGATTCGCTGGTGAATAAGGATCCCGACTCGGCAAAAAAGGTCTGCGAGCGGGACGACGAGGTGGACAACCTCAACGACCAGATCATCCGGGAGCTCATCAGCTACATGCTGGAGGACCGGGCCAACATCAAGCGGGCCCTGGACCTTATCCTGGTTTCCCGCTACCTGGAGCGCGTGGCCGACCACGCCACCAACGTGGCCGAGGACGTCATTTACATGGTGCAGGGGAAAGACATCCGCCACCGCCGCGGATAAATCCCGAGACCGGTTTGTTGTAAAAAAAGCCCCGGAGACCCGGGGCTTTTTTGTTTTGGGCAAAAGTAAAAGTGAGTTTTTTCGGACAGTTCTTCGACAGAAATTTCTTTTTCCGGTGTTTGTCGCCTTCGTTGGTCCTGCATCCCTCTTAATTAACACCCTTGTTTCAACCCAGAAAAACCTTCGTCGAAGTCCGGCGGTTTAATTCCCACCAGCACTAATCCAACACCCCTTCCCGCTGGAGGCCGAACAAATGCCGGTGGAAACCCTCCAACCCCAGGCTTATGGCCAGCTTTCAAACGATTTAAACGGCTTGAGCCGCCGGGCCGTCCAGGCCAACGTCAAAGACCCGGGCGAGGCCCTGGAACTGGTCCGCGCCTTCGAACAATGGACTTCCCGTGCCCGGAAAACCTGCGGAGGATGGTCCGAGGCTTTTCACGACCAGGCCCGGGAGCTGGCCAAGGACCTCCAATCGGGTTTCCCCGCCCCCCAAGTCATGGAACAACTCCTGCGGTCCCTGCTGCAAGCCCACCGGCTTTTGGAGAAGGAACAAAAGGGCGAGGTGGAAAAGGAAACGGACGCCCCACTGTTGACGCGGCCGCCGAAACCCTCCCTTGCGGAGGCGGCGAATTCCAGGGATAGCCTCTACGTCCGGCCCGAAGACCAGGGCCTTTTCCAACTCTTCCTCCAGGAAGTGCCCACTTTTCTCTCGGGGATCCAATCCAACCTTCTCCTGCTCAGTTCAAGGCAAAAGGCCGACTTGTCCCAGGTTTACCAGCTTTTCCACGTCCTCAAGGGACAATGGGGGTTCCTGGGTTTTCTCCAAATGCGGGGGCTTTGCCAGGCGGCCCAGGGTTTGTTGGAGCCTTTTTTAAGCGGAGCCCCTGAAATCCCCACGGGCTGCCTGGACATCCTCCTCAAGGCCTTGGGGTCCTGCCGTTCCCAAGTGGACCGGATAGCCCGGGGCCTGCCGAGGGATTACGTCGAGGTCTGGGACACGACCCCGGTTCTGTGGGAACTCGAAGCCCAAATCCTTCCTGCCCCGGTTTTGATACCCATTGCCGGTCCGCCCGCCGCGCCCGCCGAAGCGCTTCTTCCCGCGCCGCCCCCCCTGGGAACGGAAGGTCCCCTAGGGTTGCGTGAAGACCAAATGAACAACCTGTTGGAACTACTGGGCGACCTGATGGAATCCCAATCTTCTTTCTTAGAGGAAGCCCTGGCGCAAAACCTCAAAGGCAAGAGCGCCACGGCGGCGGCCCATATCGGGAAAGTCACCCGCCAACTGAGGGATATGCTCCTTTCGCTTCGGATGGTGCCTTTAAAACCCCTCCTGGAACGGCTTTCCTGGGACGTGGCCCGTTTTTCCCAAAGGGTCGGCAAGACGGTTTATTTGGCCGTCGAAAGCCCCGAGATCGAAGTCGACCGGCTGCTCCTGGAACGTTTAGCCGCCGCCCTTTCCCAGCTTCTTCAAAACGCCGTCGACCACGGCATTGAGTCGGCGGAGGAAAGGGTCAGGGCGGGGAAACTCCCCGAAGGCATGCTCAACATCAAGGCCATCCAACAGGGCGGCGCGGTCATCCTGGAAGTGGAGGATGACGGCCGGGGCCTGAACCTGGAAAAGCTCCGCCAGAGGGGGAGGGAACTGGGGATTTTGACGGAAGAAAAAGCCTCCCCGGCCCGGGTCATGGAAATGATCTTTAAGCCGGGGGTTACCACCTTGGAAGGCCCCGGCGGGTCCCGGGGGCAGGGCCTGGACCAAGTGGAAGCCCAGGTGGAAGACCTTTACGGTTCCATCCGGGTTTCCAGCAAACCCGGCCAGGGTTGCAAGTTCACGCTCAAGGTACCCCGCAGTCCCGCCTTGATCGAGGGCTGGGTGGTGGAGGCGGCGGGCCAATGCTGCCTGTTGCCCCTGGCCCAAGTGCGTAAGATCAGCCATCCGGCCCCTTCGGGCGCGGAAAAAGAGGCCGCGGAAGACGCCGCCGTTCCGTTGGTGGACCTGGGCCGGTGGTTGGGCGAAAAGAAGGGTGAGGAGAGCCCGAAATTTACGGTCCACCTGGAATCAGGGGCCAGCCAGTTCCGGGTCCGGGTGGAGGAAGTCCACGGCAAGCAACAGGTGCTGGTCCGCACCAAGGAAGGGGGAACCTCCCGGAAACCGGGTGTCCGGGAAGAGGCCCTTTTACCCGACGGAAAACCGGTCCTGGTTTTGGATACCCGGCAGTTGGCGAGCCAAGGAGAAAAATAAAATGGAAAAAGATTTCAACGGCGTACTCTTCCGCATCAACGGCTACTCCTGCGCCATCGATGCCTTGGAAGTCCGGGAAATCCTGGGGGGGACGGAGTGGAAACCCCTCTCGGTGGAAGGGGAGTCCGGAGCCTTCTTACAAGTCCGCGGGAAGGCCGCCAAGGTGTGGGACCTGCGGCAGACACTGGGTTTCGAGCCGGCCACCCGGGAAGGCGTGAATTCCTTTATCGCGGTGCAGGCCGCCGGAGGCGGGAACCGGTTGGTGGCCTTTTGGGTGGACCTGGTTCTGGAGCTGGTGAACATCCCCGGCGCGGATGTGAAGCCAATGCCCCCTTCCTTCATGGAAATGCCGGCGTCTTTTTTTAGGGCGTCTTTTGACCATGATCGCGGTCCCATTTATGTCCTGAACCTGCCGGAAGTCCTGAAGGCGGGGTTCCCGGAGAAGAAAGAATTGGCTTTGGAAGACAAGGCGAGCTGAAGATGGATTTTAAAGGAGTCGAGGGATGAAACTTCAAAACCGGCTTTTCCTGAGCGTGATCCTGATGGGTGCGGCGGCCGTGGCGATCGGCCTGATCTGCCTTCAATCCTCCCGGGCAGTGTTCGACAACCAGGCCAAGGTCTATGACAGCGGCCTGGCCGTTTTCCACCTGAAAAAGGTCTCGGACGCCTATGGGGTGGCGGTCATCGGCGCGGTGGAAAAGGTGCGCAACGGCGCGGCTTGGGCCTGGGAAGACGGCGGGAAGGCCGTCGACGAGGCCGAGAAATCCGCCGACGAGCATTGGAAGGCCTATGTGGCCATGGACAAAACGAAGGACGAGAAGTACCAGGCCTCCATCGTGGGAGCCCTCCTGGACAACAACAAGCACTTGATGGAAAACCTGAAGAATGACTTCGCGAATAAGGATGCCAGGGACCTGGAGATCCAGGCCACCAGCGTGCTTTACCCCTCCATTGACCCTGTTTTGGACAACCTCCGCAAGCTGGAGGACCTGAACGAAAAGGCGGGCCAGGAGGCCGTGGACCAGGCCGAAAAGGGTTTTACGAACAGCTTTAATTTCATGAGCATAACGGTGGCCGTCCTTCTCCTCCTGGGCCTGGTGGGCGGTTTTTGGACCGCCGGTTGGGCCCTCAAACCCGTCGGGGCCTCGGCCCTTGGCTGGGAAGGCGATGTCCGCCAAGTGGCCGATTTGGGAGTGCAGGTTTCGGGCCCGGCTTCCCAATTGAGCACAAACCTTTCGGCTTCGGCGCACCAGCTCCAAAAAACCGCCGGCGCTTCGGAACAGGTTTTGGCCATGGCCCAGCAAAAGGACCAGGAAACGGTCCGGGCGCGGGGATTCCTGGATGAGACCCAGTCGGCCCTGGCCTTAAGCGGTGATTCGGCCCTGCGGGTAGTGGACCAGGTCAAGGCCATGGGCCAGAGCGCGGAAAAAGTGTTCCAGGTGGTCAAGACCATCGAGGAGATCTCCTTCCAGACCAACATCCTGGCCTTGAACGCGGGCGTGGAAGCGGTGCGGGCGGGAGAGCAGGGCAAGGAATTCGTCCTGGTCGTTGAGGAAATCCGCAACCTTTCCCAACGTTGCGCCCAGGTGGCGAAGGAAACCTCCAAACTCGTCAATGAAAACACGCGGCAGGCTTCGGAGGGCATGCGGTTGAGTGAGGATACGGCAAAGGCCGTCCTCCAGGCGCGCGAAAAGGCGGGCAAGGTGGAAGGCTTGTTGTCGGTGATGGAAGAAGGCGCCGACCACCAGACACGGGGCTTGCAGGAAATTCACAGCGCCATCGGCAACGCCGAAAGGGAGGCCTTCCGCAACATGTCCCTGGCCGAGAAGGCGGCCGGGGCGGGAGCGGCCCTGGCCCAAAAAACCGAAAGCCTGCAAACCCTTTCCCGGCAATTGGCCGATTGGGTGAAAGGGCCCGTCAAAGCCGCGGTGAAGCCCAAGCCGAGGCCCGCCATGGCCCCGGCGGCGCCTGCGGCGGCTTCCGTGGCGGCGGGCTTGGAAAAATCGGCGCCCAAGGACGTCCGGTTTTCGGAGAAAACCGGGACCGACGACGGGAAAGTTATTCCCATCAAATAAACCAAGACCCCTTAACTGTGAATTCTAAAACCCGGCTTCATTTGAAGCCGGGTTTTTCTTTTTCAAGGGGTTGTGAGGGATCCTTTATTTGCAGCCGGATTGATCAGGGGTAACCTTCTTCCCCGTGTCGGCCGTATACTCCTAGCGAAGCCGGCATTGGAGGGGGAAGGCTATGCGAATCTTGTTCAAGTCTGTTGGGGCGGTGTTGTTGGTTTCCCTGGTTGCCGCGCCTATTGCGGTTACCGCCGCGGGGACCGGGTCCCCCAAACTGAAGAGGTGCTACATGGGGAAATACAAGGGTGAGAAGGTCGTGAAGACGGATGCTGAATGGAAAAAGGTCCTCACGCCCGAGCAGTACGAGGTTTTGCGGGGTGAGGGCACGGAGCTGGCCTGCTCCGGGCCCTATTGGAACATGCACGCGAAGGGAACCTATTTTTGCGCTGGCTGTGGCCTGGAGCTTTTCGTTTCCGACACCAAGTTCGATTCCCGCACCGGCTGGCCCAGCTTTTATACGCCCGCCTACCCGGAGAATGTGGCCACCCGGGAAGACCATTCCCACGGCATGGACCGGGTGGAAGTGCATTGCCCCCGCTGCGGGGGACATTTGGGACACGTCTTTGAGGACGGCCCCGCCCCCACGGGCCTGCGCTACTGCATCAATTCGCTGGCCATCGTTTTCGTCCCTGATAAGAAGTAAATTCCGTTCCCTTAACGCACATTGGCGGGGGTGGTTCCGCCCCCGCTGAGGATCTCCGCCAGCGGCTTGTCCTTGGGCGATGCCAGGAGCCAGCGATAGAGGTCCTGGTCTTCCTTGGTCAGGTATTTGGAAGGCGGGGGCGTCCGGTAGGGGCTTTCATCCGGGTTGTCCGAAAAGAGGGAGAACATGGGCGCGGCCATCCCGTCGTTCATATTGAGAGGGTCGATTCCCAGGATCATCTCGAGGGTTTTCAATAGGCTTAGCTGGTCGTAAAGGTCGTTGACCACCACTCCGCCCCGCTTGACCGAGGGCCCGGCCGCCAGGCAGAAGCTGCGCATGGCGTCCACGTGGTCGGGGCCGTTTTGCGAATCGTCCTCGATGACGACCACCAGGCTCTCCTTCCATATGGAGCTTTTGGAGAGTGTATCCAGGATGGCCCCCACCGCGGCGTCGTTCTGGGCCACCAATTGATTGGGGTTGAGCGACTTGGGGTCCATGCCCGCCGTATGGTCGTTGGGGAGCCAGATGTATTGCAGGGGGAAGACCCGGCCTGCGGTGACCTGCCGGTTGAAGTCGTCCTGCCAAACCGCCACCCGTTTTAAGTCCGAATAGGACAGGTCCCATCCCAAGAAGTCGAAGGAACAGTGGTAAAGAAAGGCCGCCCATTGGGCCTTGAAGTCCGCGTCGGCCTCCAGGGACTTGGCCAGGCTGTCATCCCCGGTGTAAAACTTCGAAAGCTTGTCCAGGAAAGCGGGGTTGTCCAACAGCTTCGCGCAATCCCCCTTGGAGCCGTTCTTTCCGATTTCATCCTTCACCAGCACCTGGAAGGCCGTATCCCGAACCTTGTCCCTGGAAATGACCATCAGCCGGTCGTAACACTTGCGGGCGATGGGGCTGTCCTCCCCGAACTTGTCGGCCAGGAGGCGGTAGGGCTTGCAGAAGAAGATGTAATCCTCGCCGTAAATGCGGTAGTCGAGGGATTTGGCGTCCATGGCGTCCCAGAGGTAACTGGGGGAGAAGGTGAAGGGTACGGTGCCGAAGGGCCAGAAATCCTCGTTCTTGCGGGGGTTGGCGGCGCCTTTGGCGCCCATTCGTCCGGAGTAATCGTTCATGCCCAGCCATTCCAGGAAGGGGCTGGCATAGCCGCTGGTCGTGTA
>JAJPJW010000170.1 GCA_021324075.1 Pseudomonadota bacterium
ATGGCCGTGGAAGCCAATAGTTTGATGGGCTTGTAGACGGTCATGGATTGGGTTCCCGCCATGATCCTTTGGCAGGCCCCCAGTTCGGCGTCCTGCCCCGTCACAAGGACTTTCCCTTCCAGGCCCGCGTCCTTGAGCGCCTGGACCGCCCCTTCCGCCAAGCCGTCATTGGAAGCCAGCACCGCGTCCAAGGGGCCCGACTTGTCCAACGCCTCTTTGGTGATGCGGTAGGCCTCGGCGGGAAGCCAATCCTTGGCGGGCTGGTCCGCTACGATCTTGATATCCCCGCAGTCAACGTAGGGCCCCAGCACCCCCATCTGGCCCTTCTGGAAAAAGGGCGAGTTGTTGTCCCCCGGAGGGCCGCCGATCTTGAGGTAACGCCCCTTGGGCTTGCGCTCCACCAGGTAGCGGGCCTGCATCTCCCCCACCTTCTCGTTGTCGAAGGAGATGTAGAGGTCCAGGCCGCAATCATTGATGAGCCGGTCGTAGGCCATGACGAGGACGCCCATCTTCCGGGCAAATTCCACGATGGGAACGGGGCTGACGGTGGTCGGGGCGATCACCGCCAGCACGTCCACCCCCTCCAGGAGGGCCTTCTCCGTCTGTTGGTTTTGGGAATGGATCACAAAGCTGGTGGCTTGGAGCGCCACTTCAACTCCCAGTTCCTTGGCCTTGGCGAGGAATTCCTGCCGGTCATGCCGCCAGCGTTCCTGCACTTGGCCCAAAGGAACGAGGAATTTCAACCGCATGGTGCACCCCATTAAAAGGTTCTAAGCCACAGGCATTATAAGGCCCCGGCATAGCCCGGCTTAACGGCTTTTTAATGGAACGGGGGACCCCCCAGGGCAAACCCGGGAGGGTAAAAAGGGAAAATTTGAATTTTGTTGAATTTATTTCATTACGACCAAGTGCCGCAGGGCCTTAGTGGGCTTCCAACCAGTTCTTTCCCACACCGACGTCCACCTTCAAGGGCACCTTGAGTTTCATCGCGTTTTCCATCTCATGGACAATCATTTTCTTGGCTTCCTCCACTTCCCCCTTGGGAGCCTCGAAAACCAGTTCGTCGTGTACTTGGAGGAGCATGGTCGTTTCCATTTTCTTCGCCTTGAGCTTCTCATGGAGCCGAACCATGGCAACCTTGATGAGGTCGGCCGCCGACCCCTGGATGGGGGTATTGACGGCCATGTGCTCGGACGTGATCTTGAGGCCGATATTGGTGGAGTTGATGTCAGGAAGCAGGCGCTTGCGGCCCAGGATGGTGGAAACATAACCCTGCTCCTTGGCCGTCTCTACGCACTCGGTGGTGAATTTCTGGATGCCCGGGTATTTGGCGAAATAATCCTCGATGAACTTCTTAGCCTCGGCCATGGAAACGCCGTTTTCCCGGGCCAGGCGCTGGGGTCCCATGCCGTAGATCACGCCGAAATTGATGGTCTTGGCCTGGTTCCGCTGGGTCGAGGTCACCTTGTCCATCGGCACCCCGAAAATAAGCGAAGCCGTGCGGCGGTGGACATCCTCCTCATTCTCGAAGGTCTTGATAAGGTGGGGGTCCCCGGTGATATGGGCCAAAACCCTGAGCTCGATCTGGGAATAGTCGGCCGAGATGAGGACGTGCTTGGAATCCTTTGCCACAAAGGCCCCGCGGATACGGCGGCCGAACTCGGAGCGGATAGGGATGTTCTGCAGGTTCGGGTCGTTGGAGGACAGGCGGCCCGTCGCCGCCACTGCCTGGCTGTAGGAAGTGTGGATGCGCCCGTCCTTGGGATGGACCATTTCAGGCAGCACATCCAGGTAGGTGTTCTTGAGCTTGGAAAGCTGGCGGTAGTCCAGCACCAAATCGGCGATGGGAACGCCCTTCAGGGATTCCAGGACGTCCACATCGGTGGCGTAGCCGGTTTTAGTCTTCTTCACCCGGGTGCCGGAGATCTTCTGGACCTGCATTTTTTCGAAGAGGATCTTCCCCAATTGCAGGGGTGAGGCAATGGTGAATTCCTCCCCCGCTTCCTTGTAAATCTTCCTGGTGAGCTTCTTGAGTTCCTCTTCCGCTTCCTTTGAAAGGGTGTTCAGCAGTTTCACGTCCACACAGATGCCCTTGCGCTCCATGTCCTCCAAAACCAGGACCAGGGGAAGCTCCACTTCGCGATAAAGCTTTTCCAACCCTTCCTTTTTCAGGCGCGGGGCGAAGAGGTCGTGGGCCCGCAAGGCGAAATCCGCGTCTTCGCACGCGTATTGGACGATATCGTCCAGGGGCACCTGGTCCATGGTGATCTGCTTCTTGCCGCTGCCGATAAGGGCTTCGGTGGGGATCTTCTTGTAGTTGAAATGTTTGAGGGAAATGGCGTCCAGGTTGTGTTGTCGGTAGGAGGAATCCAGCAGGAAGCTTTCCAGCATGGTGTCGAAGGCGAAGCCCTTCGGTTCGATACCGTGGGTCTTGAAGATCGCCCAGTCGTATTTGCTGTTCTGGCCGCCCTTCTCGATTTTCGGGTTCTCCAGGAAGGGCCTCAGCAATTTGACGAGCTTTTCCTTGGAAAGTTGCTGGTTGAAGGGGATGAAGACGGCCTCTTTTTCCTTCCAGGCCAGGGAGACCCCCACGATATCGGCGGTCAAGGGATCCAGGCCGGTGGTTTCGGTGTCCACCGCCGTCAGGCCGGCCTTCGTCGCGGCCGCCAGGGCTTTTTCAATTTCTTCTTCCGTCAAAAGTCCCCGGTATTTGTCCGAAATATGCGGCACCTTGATTGGGGTCGGTTCCGCTTCTCCCTTTGCCTTTTCACTTTTAGCCTTTTTACCCTTCTCCCCTTTTACTTTTTCAGTGGGGTTTTCCAGAACGAGATCAACCGCCCCGAACTTGGAAGCGTATTCCCCGATTTTCGTCATCATGCGGTTGAATTCCAGCTCCTCGCAAAGGTCGTGGAGGGCCTGCATATCCGGCTTGCCGCAAATCAGGTCCCCGGCCTTTTCCTTGACCGGAACCTCACAGTTGATAGTAACCAGTTCCTTGGAAAGGTCGGCCAGGTTTCTGTTTTTTTGGAGGGATTCCTTTAATTTCGGTTTTTCAATCTTTTCGACATTCTTGAAGAGGTTGTCGAAGGAACCATATTGCTGGATGAGGGCGGAGGCGGTCTTCTCGCCGATGCCCGGGACCCCCGGCACGTTGTCCGAGGAATCGCCCATGAGGGCCAGCACGTCGATGACCTGTTCGGGTTTCACGCCGAATTTCTCCAGAACATCCTTCTCGTCCGCCATGGACCAATCATTGGGCCATTTGGGCTTGAACATCTTCACCGCCGGGCCGATCAACTGCATGAAGTCCTTGTCGCCGGAAACGATGACGCTGTCGATCTTTTCCTTCTTGGCCCTTTCCACCAGGGTGCCGATGATGTCGTCGGCCTCGAATCCCGGCTTGGCCAGCATGGGGATGTTGAGGGCCTTGACCATCTTGTGGATGTAGGGAAAGCCCTCGGCCAGGGCCTCGGGCATTTCTTCCCGGTTGGCCTTGTACTCCTTATACATCTTGTGGCGGAAGGTGGGTTCCTTGGAGTCGAAAATCACCGCGAAATAGTCGGGCTTTTGCTTTTCCAGGATCATGAGCAGGGTGCTCATGAAACCGTAGACCGCCGAGGTATCCAGGCCCTTGGAGGTCTTCCGGGGGTCTTTGATGAAGGTGAAATAGCCGCGGTAGGCGACAGCCGCGCCGTCCAAAAGAAAAAGCCGAGGTTTCGACATTCAAACCCCCTTAAAAGGATGGGCTACTCGACCGTCACGCTCTTGGCCAGGTTGCGGGGCTGGTCGATCTCCCGGCCCTTCTTTTTGGCGATTTCATAGGCCAAAACCTGGAGGGGCACCACCGAAAGGATGGGTGAGAGGTCTTCGGACACGGAAGGAATCTCGATGACCGCGTCCGCCTTGGCGGCCGCCAGTTTATCGCCTTTTTCGACTAAAGCGATGAGCCTTCCCTGGCGGGCCTTCACTTCCTCCATGTTGTTGAGCATCTTCTCGTAAACGGCGGAGGACTTGGGGGCGATGGCCACCACCGGCATCTTGGAATCGATGAGGGCGATGGGACCGTGTTTCATTTCGCCGCCCGGGTAGCCTTCGGCGTGGATATAGGAAATCTCCTTCAATTTCAAAGCCCCTTCCAAGGCGATCGGATAGTGGATGCCGCGGCCGATGTAAAGGAAGTTGAAGTAATGGGCGTATTCATGGGCGATCTTCTCCAGGGATTTGCGTTGCTTTAACAAGCCGGCCATCAACTGGGGCAGGCGTGAAAGCTCCTTGGCCTTTTTCTTAAGCTCGGAAACGGGCATTGTCTTGCGCTTGCCCGCCAGGAAAAGCGTCAGAAGCCAGAAGGCCCCCAACTGGGTGGTGAAAGCCTTGGTGGAAGCCACCCCGATTTCGGGCCCAGCCCGGGTGATCAAAACCCCCTCGGCCTCCCTTGTGGCCGAACTCCCCATAACGTTACAGATGGTCGCGATTCGGGCGCCCTTGGCCTTGGCTTCCCGGAGGGCCACCAAGGTGTCCACCGTCTCGCCGCTCTGGGTGATCACGATGGCCAGGGTGTCCTTGCCCAGGATGGGGTTGCGGTAGCGGAATTCCGAGGCGTTTTCCACGTCCACGGGAATCCGCAGGTATTTTTCCAGGAGAAACTTGCCGACGAGAGCCGCGTAATAAGAAGTTCCCATGGCCAACAGGGTGATTTTTTTGAATTTCCCGATGAAGGGAGAATCCCAGAATTTTCCCTCCAGGACAACCGAGCCGGTGCGGGGGTCCAGGCGGCTGGTGAAGGTATCCTCCAAAGCACGGGGCTGTTCCATGATTTCCTTGAGCATGAAATGGGGATAGCCGCCTTTTTCAGCCTGCTCGGCGGTCCATTCGATTTCCGAGACCTTTTTCACCACCGGCTTGCCGGTAAGGACGTTCAGAAAGGAAGGACCCGTCGGGGTCACTACCGCCATCTCGTTGTCATCCAGATAGGACACCCGCCTCGTGTGGGCCAAAAGGGCGGGGACGTCGGAAGCCAGGAGCGTCTCACCCTTGCCCCAACCCACGACCAAGGCTCCCCCGCCGGACCGGGC
The DNA here is from genome assembly GCA_021324075.1 of Pseudomonadota bacterium. GTDB lineage: Bacteria > Oederibacteriota > Muellerivitia > Muellerivitales > Muellerivitaceae > JAJPJW01. The sequence continues at coordinate 5,073 of JAJPJW010000170.1, forward strand.
GCCGATCAGGGTGTGGGGCTCACCTTCATAGACCGCCACCACCGAATAGGTGCCTTGGATTTGGGCCAACGACCGGCGGACCGCCTCCTTCCAGGGGTGCTTCTTAAGCTGTTCTTCAATCAAATGGGCCAGGACTTCGGAATCAGTTTGGGAACGGAACTGGTGTCCCTTGTCCTGCAGCTGTTTTTTGAGGTGCTGGTAGTTTTCAACGATGCCGTTGTGGACCACGGCTACGCGGCCGCTGCAATCCATGTGAGGATGGGCGTTCTGGTCCGTGGGCTGGCCGTGGGTGGCCCAGCGGGTGTGGCCAATGCCGGAGGTGATGGAGGCCGGCACCTTGGCCGCCTTCACCGCGGCGATAAGGTTGCCGATTTTGCCCGCTTTCTTGATGATGTTCAGGTGGTGGTTGCCGGTCAAAAGGGCCAGACCCGCCGAGTCATAGCCGCGGTACTCCAACTTGGCCAGGCCGTTCAAGAGAAGGGGAGCGGCGGGCTTGGGACCCGCGTATCCGACGATGCCGCACATGGGAGAACTCCAGGTTTTGGTGTTAAGGAGGCGGCATATTAACACGCGGGTGCGGGCAAAACAACGGAGCTATTCCAACGCCTGGGCCAGTTCCATGAGCTTTTCCAGGCCCAGTTGTTCCCCCCGCACTTGGGGATCGATTCCGGTTTTGCCGAGGGCTTCGAGGACTTTTTCGGGGGGCCGGCCGAGGCTTTTAAGCGAATTGGAAAGCATCTTCCGGCGGCTTTGGAAAATAGCCCTCACCAGTGAAAAGAATCGTTTTTCGGAGGAACCCTCCAATGGGAAAGAATCCTTTAATTCCAGTTCGATAAATGCCGAGTCCACCTTGGGCCGGGGCCTAAAACACCTGGCCGGCACGTCCAGGAGCTTCTGAGGACGGCTGTAGTATTGGGCGCAAAGGGTGAGGGCCCCGTAGGCCTTGGTACCCGGTTCGGCCGCCAGCCTTTCTGCCACTTCCTTTTGCACCATCAGGTAAATCTGCCTCAAGATGCCCGGATATTGGGTCAAAAGCCGGGTGATCAGGGGAGTCGTCAGGTAATAGGGGATATTGCCGGCGATCGTCAGCCGGGCCGGTGGCGGCGGCACAAAGGGGGCCAAGTCCAGTTTCAGGATATCGGCCTTGACGAGGTTGATACCTGCGGCCTTCCCGAATTTCCTCTCCAGCATGGCAAAAAGCTTGTGATCCGGTTCGACCACCACCAGGGGGGCGTTTTTTTTGGACAACCGGTCCGTCAAGGCCCCGTAGCCCCCGCCCACTTCCAACAATACATCCCCCTGTGGACATTGGACGACCCGGTCGATTTGATCCAGGATAGCGCCGTCGGCGAGGAAGTTCTGCCCCTGGGACTTCCGGGGGCGGAATGAAAATTCTTCGAAAAGGGCTGAGATAGATTTCATGACGACATTATAGACATCGAAAGAACCGAAAATACGGTCCAAACTAAAAAAGCCAGCCTCGTTCGGAAACTGGCTTTTTCATTTCAACAGGTTTCTACGGATTTTTTTAATGCATCACTACAACTTTCCCCATTTTACTTCGAACGCAACCATTCGCGATAGCTTGGACTGAGTAGATATACAAACCACTAGCTACCGAACCATTTCCCTGGTTTTCCAACTTCCAGCTAATAGTATTTAAACCTGAACTTCCTTCTATAGACGTCTGGTAAACCCGATCACCCGTAAGGGTGTAAAGAGTGAGGTTGATCTGTGCAGAATCGCCCAAAATGACCTGGAATTGTATTGGTTGGCCATTCCTGGAGATATTTGGCACGGCCACCAATACAAAGGCATCTCGTGAAATCGGGGTTGGTGTCGAAGATACAGTAGGTGTGAAACTTGGCGTGAAAGTGGCCGTCAATTTGTCCACTTCAACCAAACCACCCCGAACTGGCATCATACTTCCACCGTTCGGAGTGTTGGTTGGAGTCGGCGTGGCTGTATAAGCAGCACAATCCGGTACTCCAGCCGTATTAATCCATTGTGAATAAGGCTGTTGAAAACCAGGGGGACCTCCCAATGCTTCTCCACCAACAGCGTATATGGTTCCATTTAAAACTCCAGAGGCTAGCTCGCTCATACCTCCAACTCCAGCTTGTGGCATATTCGACCAGGTGTCTGCTGAGGAATTATAGGCCTCAACCGTGCCCAAATAATTCCCGTTATATCCACTAATTGCATAGAGAGTTTCCCCAACCACTGCAACCGTAAGATATGCACGGGCCGTCGGCATGGACGCTTTTGAGGTCCAGGCATTAGTGGTAAGACTGTAGGCTTCTACCGTACCTAGATAACTCGTACCGTTATATCCACCGATCGCATACAAAGTCTTATTTATAACCCCCACAGCCAGTCCATCTCTGCCGGTTGGCATTGAAGTCACAGTACTCCACTGATTTTCCAATGGATTATATGTTTCCACAGAAGTCAAATGATTTGACGATCCGTCTCCACCTACAACATAGAGTAGCCCTCCCATAACTCCCGTCCCAAAATTCGAAAGAGAGGCAGGCATCGAAGCAACATAACTCCAGGAATTCGTATTTGGATTGTAAACCTCCATTGTATTGGTGGGCCCAGGACCGGTGTTTCCACCAACAGCGTACAGATTGCCTCCAATAGACCCCAGACCAAAATTCTCCCTATTAGATTGCATGGATGCTGCTTGACTCCAACTATTGGTTCCTGGATTGTAGGCATACATTGAGCTGGTATAGAAAGCAGTACTGCTATCCTTGTTTATCCCTCCAGCGGCATAAAGTTCACCGTTGAGAGTGGCCGCAGCAAGACCCCATTTAGTTTTTGTCATCGGAGTTTTGATACTCCAGCTCAAACTCGGACCATTTCCTGTGGAACAAGTTGGAGTTGACGTGAATGTAGGGGTCCATGTGGGAATTTCACCTACAAGGTCACTTATTAAATTACATTTAATACTGCCTAAACCTGTGGCGAGGTCATAACCGGTCACAGCGGGATAAACCGGCGTAGTTGTTGGATTCCAATAATGATTGTTACTCCCATCAGCAATATCATGAAAATCATTGTAATAAGGAGTGGGACTTGCGGCCAAAGTGTAAAGGATAGGATTGGCAAATCCGACTGGTCCTTTATTTCCGGAAGCCCCCAATTGTTGGTTGGCTAAAGCCATAAAACCTGCCCATAAAGGAGTTGCTCCGCTTGTGCCATCGGCTCCAGTAGTAACTCCACTATTAAAAACGACAAAGAAATAATCGGCCACAAGAGACACGTCTGGAATATTTCTGTAAGAAGATGACCCGCCATTTTGTAAATTAATAAAAGATGTTTGATAAGTCGGAATCGGAACCGGAGTGTAAGTGGGACCAGCACAGATTCCACCACCACCAACCGAGTTATAACCAATAACCGGGGTCGACGTTGAAGCGGGCTTTTCCAAGCTATTATTCCATGTCGATTCAGAAGACCAAGATCCACCCGAAGAAGTTGTCACTAGCTCCGTTCCCCCAACAACTGTTAAATTCGAGACGAGATCCATTGGTGCCGGAACAACTGGTGTCGGATTACCGGAAACATAAGAACCAAAATCACCGGCAGCTTGAAAAAAAGCCTGCCCTTGCGCAGCAAACTGGTTGAAATAGGCATCCAAGGACATATCGGCGGTTGTTGAATTCCAGGTCCACGAGCTACTAATTTGCGCGGAAAGCGGAACTCCCGCGGGTGGATTGGCAATTGAATTTAATATGTCATCGGGTATGAAATCAGTTGGATTGCCTTCATAAACATTAATACTCGATAATCCTGGCGCCATTGCCACGGCAACTTCAATGTCCAAGGAAACTTCAAAATTACCGCCGGTGGAATATGGACTACCACTAAATCCATCTAAAGTGACCGTATTTAATGTCGGTGCGGTCGGAATTGATTCACCTTTATTTTTGGCGAATGTTTCATAAGAAGAAATATCGCTTGAATAAAATCCATCCACTTCAAATAAGGCAAGTGACTGATTGGAACCGGTATCAGAAGTACATGAAACATACGCGTTTCTAAAATCCTGTCCTATATAAAGTCCACTCATAGAACCATCCGCCGCATTTTCATTAAAATTCAAAGTTTCATTAACACGATTCAGTTTATTTTTAAATTTGTTTATGTCAATTTGACCTGAACATGGACGTGGTCGCCTAGAATTATCCAAACCGCTAATGTGGGAAATTGAAACATTTAGATCCAAAGAGGGTTCAACATCAGGTGCAAAAAAGACGGTTCCATCTGCACGATTATATTTATTCAAATGAACATAAAATGCATTTTCAATGTCCGCGGCTGTCCCGGTTAAATCAACCAAAGCGCGATTGATATAAGTCTTTGTCACATTCAAATGGTGGGCGGTGGCGAAATCAATGACCTCTTGGTAGTCGGACTCAGTTGGGCCAAACATTTGAGCAAATTTTTCCGGCGTTAAAAAATGGCGATAGGCAAAACTCTTCGAGTCGTAAAGTTCTTTTAGCAAATATTGGAGAGATTCTTGGTTACGCAATGGCAGCCCGACAGCCAAATGCAATTGCGTGGCACCTTCGAGTCGCCCTATAAATGGGGCAGTTTTCGTAATTTCAGGAACATGCCCATGTAGCTGTTGTCTTCCTGCGGCGAAAGCATCTTTCCTTGGTACAAAAAACACCATTAAGATTTCCGCGAGAAACAACATCACAAATTTGAAAAAATTCATTTTCCCAATAATCACACGGCACCTCCAAAGCGAAAACATTTAAGGGTTAATTGTTCGGATAGAACTTTTGTGGTTAGCATTAAGGGGATACAACAAACTTAGTTTATGACGCAATATTAATTGGTCAATGCGATTGTCAATTTTTAAATAAATTTAACTTTAATTTTTCATTCATGAATGAATGCTGCCTCGTATAAAAAATATCGTTTTTGAATATTTTAATTAGTGACTAATATTTGTCTTGTTAAACGATGGAAATGAAATTTCACGGACTTGATTTTTAAAAAATAAATTCCCATTTGAACCAGAGCCGGTGAAATGACCACAGGCTTGCTGTGGCCTAATTATTTTGCACTTTAAAATAATTGTGGCAAGAACCTGATGGGTGAGTTGCATTCCCTTCTTTTGAAAAGAGGAAAAGTGGGTCGAAATGATGGTCAATATAGAGGCCAAGATGCCCGCTTGCCAAAGTTCAACCTCAACTCCGCTTATAAGGGGATACACTTTTACGATCTCAGCGCTGAACTCCAAGGAGGTAGAAATACCTTTGCAACATTAATCGGCTAGATATAGCCGAAATAAAAAAGGCGATCCCATATCGGAATCGCCTTTTGAAGAAAACCAGCGGGTTGATTAATAAAGGCAGACGTTATCGATGATGAAGCTGCCAGTGTCGGACGTCGCCGCTGGGGAAAGATTGATGTCAACCCCGACCGCCGTCACACCTGCCGCCATGTCGGTCGTCCAAGTCCCGCCAGTGGGGGTAAAGGTGCTGTTGTGCCATGTCGCAGCCGTCACGTAGGAACAGCCGGGACCGGGGCTGCCGCATTGGCTCGTCCATCCGTTGTAGGTTCCGCCATAATGGTTCCCATTCGCAATCACGTAGGGATAAAGCGTGTAATTGTAATCGCTGAATGCCGAGTCAACCCGGTAGTCGAACTTCATCGAATGGATGTTCATCGCCGACCAATTTTGGACGGCCGAAATGACTGCGCCACCATCCACTTCCGTCTGGATATAGTTGGGGCTTCCGGCCACATAGGGAATGGCCAAGGCGTAGATTCCACCACTCGGGGGCGGGAAGGCGGAAACGTTCGTTACGGCGACGGTCCCCGGGGGGGCGGCCTGCGCCCAGCCATCCGTCGTATTGTCCTCAAAAGTGAATTGCGTCACGCAACCGCCCAGTGTGAAGATTGAAACTGCAGCGATATCAACGGTAACCGGCCCGGTCAAGCCAACATTAGCAGCCGAACCACCATAAAGGAATTGCATTCCGATTTGGCTCACGCCTGTCGCGGCGCTCGTCAGAGTCATGGCACATTGGGACCAAGTGGTATTCAGGGTGTTGACCCAGGCGCCCAAAGACCCGCCGGTCGTGCTACCGGTTGTGCCGTTAATAATTCCTTGCCCACTTATTGAAGTTGCATTGCTAGGGCATTGATACCAAAAAGAAATCACGGTGTTAGCCGGAATGGAAGCCACTGGGGTGGCGAAGTTCATCCCGACGATGACATATTCCGGATCATAATTGGGGCCGGGCCACGATGCGGCAGTTCCAGCTGTGAAATTAAGAAACGTCGTAATGGCATTTCCGGTCGGAGGCGCCAGCCCGCCCGTCTCGGAAACCGCGGGGTTGACATAAGTGCCGCCAATGGATCCCCACGCGCTCCAGCACATGTTATCCGTCGGGAAAGTATAAGTCGCCTGGTAGGGGGAGAAGCAACCGGCAGGAGTATCCGTGGGAGTTGCGCTGGGTGTCGACGAAGCCGTAAAGGTGGGCGTGGTCGTGACGGTATTCGTCGTCGTTAAAGTCGGCGTATCGGTGACCGTAAAAGTGGGGGTAAAGGTATTGGTAAACCCTCCGACGTTGGTGTTGGTCGGTGTCGCCGAAGCGGTGAAGGTGGGCGAATCGGTGACAGTGGCGGTGGGAGTCAAAGTCGCCGTATTAGTCGCGGTACTCGCATTGGTCGAGGTGGGAGTACTGGTGGGCGTTTGGGTGGTTGTCGATGTCACGGTATTGGGGAGGGTGCTGGTGGGGGTGGAAGTGACCTGGGAGAAGCTCGGTGAAACCGGAACGGAAATGCCGCGGGTACAGCTGAGCGTGACCCCCAGCAAAAGAACGAGGATCGCCAACCCAAATTTCAATTGATTTCCGATTTTCACTGACAACCTCCACTCGGTTTATTAATTTTGCGGAAAAACCAGCCTAGGCTCCGGTCTTATCGCCATTTCAAAGCCAAATTCACGTTCTCAACAGATACCCATTCAAGTCGTATGTGTGGAGAAGGAATTCGGGGACGAAGGAAATTTTATCACCGGTTTTGAATAATGGAAGGGTTAAGACCCAAAAATGTTGGTGAAACCGGTTCTAAAAACGCGATTTTGACAAGCTTTCAGCCGTCTGGATGGCCGCGACCATGCTGGCAGGGCTGGCTTTTCCTTTACCTGCAATGTCGAAAGCGGTTCCATGGTCGGGTGAGGTCCGGATAAAGGGCAAGCCCAGGGTCAAGTTGACCCCGGTCTCAAACGCGGTTAATTTCAGCGGAATCAGCCCCTGGTCATGGTACATGCAAAGAATGGCATCATAGGGCCTGCGGCTGGCCCAATAGAAAAGGGTGTCCGGCGGATAGGGGCCCGAAACATCCCATCCCTGTTTTCTGGCCTTTTGGATGACCGGACCCAAAACTTTTATTTCTTCTTTTCCGAAAGCACCGCCCTCCCCCGCATGGGGATTCAACCCCGCCACCGCGATGCGGGGTCTTTTGATTCCAAACCAATCCCGGAGCGCCTTGTGGGTTAGCTTCAGTTTTTCCCAAACCAGGGGGGCCTTCACTTTCGTGACCGCCTCTTGAAGGGACAGATGGATGGATTGCAGGGTGATCCTGAAGGGCCCACCCACCATCATCATGGCGAAAGCGGGGGTGCCGGAGAGGGTCGCCAGCAATTCAGTATGGCCCGGATAGGGGCAACCGGCTTTATGGATAGCTTCTTTGTTGATGGGTGCGGTCACTAAAGCATCCACATCCCCGGCCAGGGCCAGCCGGGCCCCCTCGCAAATGTAACGTACTGCCGCGGCCCCGTTGGCGGCCGTAATTTTCCCCCATTGGAGTTTTTTCACCCCGCCCAGGTCCAACACCGCTGCGCCCTTCCCTACTTCCCGGCCCAGTTCGGCGTCATTCACCCATACAAGGGGATATTTGAACCCAAATCGACGGGCCAGGGTTTTCCAATGTCGGAAATCTCCCAGGAGAAGATAGCGGGACTTGGATTTGGGAAGGATCCGGGCAAGGGCTTTCAAGGCCACTTCCCCGCCGATCCCGGCGGGGTCGCCCAAAGTAATGGCGACGAGGGTATTGGAATTGGATTGGCTTTTTTTCAATTTGCACCGACCGGGTAAGGGACTTTACAAAACCTTCGTCGCCAGCGCAGCCAATGAGGACCTTTCGCTCTTGGAAAGCGTGATATGTCCGAAAATCTCCTGCCCTTTGAAACGCTCCGCCAGGTAAACAATGCCGTTGGAGGAAGCATCCAGGTAGGGGTTGTCGATCTGGTAGGGGTCCCCGGTCAGGATGATCTTGGTCCCTACCCCGGCGCGGGAAACGATGGTCTTGATCTCGTGGGGGGTCAGGTTTTGGGCCTCATCCACGATCATGAATTGCTTTGGGATCGAACGGCCCCGGATATAGGTGAGGGCTTCCATTTCCAGTTTGTGGGAATCCAACAGGTACTGGACCTTGTCGTCCACTTCCTCCGCGTCGCTTTGCAGGTGGCCCTTGTCCAGGATGAATTCCAGGTTGTCGAAAATGGGCTGCATCCAGTTCATGAGCTTCTCGTCCTTCGTGCCGGGCAGGTAGCCGATATCCTTGCCCAGGGGCACGATGGGGCGGGAAACCAGCACCCGGCGGTATTTCTTCTCATCCAGGGTCTTCAAGAGGCCGGCCGCCAGGGCCAGGAGGGTCTTGCCGGTGCCCGCCGAACCCACCAGGGTGACCATGGAAATCCGGTCGTTTAAAAGAAGGTTCAGGGCGAAATGCTGTTCCCGGTTGAGGGCCTTGATCCCCCAAGCCTCCGGGTCCTTGAACCAGAGGGAACTGGCTTCCTTGAGCGCCGCCCGGTAGATCCCCAAGGCGGACTTGCCTTCGTGGATGTCGCTTTTGAGCAGTAGGAACTGGTTTTCATAGAGGATCCTTTCGCCGTAATCCTTCAGGGAAAGCTTGCCGGTCTTATAAAACTCATCAATTTGGGCGTCGGCGACGGTCACGGCGGCCCAACCAGCGTAAAGTTCGTCGATATTAACCTTGTTGGTTTCGTAATCTTCCGCCACCACCCCCAGTGCGTCGGCCTTGATGCGCACGTTGATGTCCTTGGTGATGAATTTGACGTTCTCTCCCTTTTCCTTCAAGGTCAGGGCGATGCCGATGATGTTGTTGTCGATTTTCATGTGGGAAAGGGCGGCGGGCAGGTGGCCGTTGGGGGTGCTGATATCCACCCGCACCGTCCCCCCGTTGGACAAGGGCACGCCATCCTGCAAATTGCCCTTGGCCCTCAGGGTATCCAGCATGCGGGCCACTTCGCGGGCGTTTCGGCCCCGTTCATCCTCGTATTTTTTAAAGGTGTCCAGTTCTTCTATAACCCCGAGTGGAATCACGACCGTATTTTCTTCGAAGGATTCCAAGGCGTGCGGGCTGTGAATCAAGACGTTGGTGTCGAGAACGAAGGTTTTCTTCATACCGACCTTCCATGTTGAAAAATTGATAAAGAGTTCGGCATAGAGCCGGATTCCTTTAACACCTTTGAAGTCAATCGGTTCATACGGGTTTGCCCTCCGGGTGGAAGAAATGGGGCTTCAACAAATGAAACACGGATCGGAGCAGATGCCAGGCCCACTGAAAAGTCTCGGAGAAAGCTTGCGAAAGCGGCAAGGTTTGGGGAAAAACAAAGGAAAACAAGAGCATTAAGACCATCATATTTCCCGCAAAAATGAAAATCAAGGAGAACGCCACCCCGCCTTCTTTCAGGTCTGGTTGATGGTGGGACAGGGACCAGACCGTGAGAGCCAAATGGAAGGCGTAGGTGAACCCGGTCAGTCCCAGGAAATAAATCTTAAAGGACTCGGCGGCAATCGCATAGACCGCCAGTGTTATGGCCGTGTAAAAAGGGAAGATATAGGGCGCCAAGCTGATGAAGATGTGGGATCGGTTCACCACCGTGGTTCCGCCCGAGGTCGAGGCCTGGATGGAAGTGACTTTGCCGCCCATTAGCATGGCGGCTAAAGCATGGGTTAATTCATGGGCCATGACGTGGCTCAAGACCGGCCGGTAGAGTAGAAAATGGATGAGGAAATAGGCGGCGAAACAGGAAAGGAACACAATCCCTTGCTTGGAAAGCCAGGGGGCTTGCCACAGTGCCGGACCCAGGACACAGGCGGCGGCCGCACAAAGCCAAAGGAGCAATATGCCGGATAAAATTTTAAGAAGAAAAGCCGTTAAATGTTTTCGAATGGACAATCGTTTTTGATCCGTTTAAAGGATGACGTCAATCCAAGCCTTCGTCCGAATCCATCGATTCGCTGTCGGCATCCGGTTCCCATTTGATTTCGGTGGCAATCTGGTACACCACTTCCCTGGGCAGGTCGCGCATTTTGGAAACCGCCTTGACCGCTTCGGTTTTGGAAAGGTTTTGTTCCTTCATCAGCTGGACAAGTTGGTCCGCGATGGAGACTCCGACCCACTTCTCCTGGTTGGAGTGGTCCACGTGCTCGGCCCCTTCCACCACCACCACAAACTCCCCCTTGGGTTCCACCGCCTTGAAGTGTTTCCAAAGTTCCTGAAGGTTCCCTCGCACGAATTCCTCGTGCAGCTTGGTCATTTCCCTGCCCACCATGGCTTTCCGGTTGCCGAAGACGTTCATCATATCCTTCAGGCTGTTGCGCAGGCGGTGCGGCGATTCGAAGAACACCAAAGTGTGTTCCTGCGACCTTAATTGGTGGAGGGCTTTTTGCCGGTCACCGGCCTTGGACGGCAGGAACCCCGCGAAGGTAAAAGGGGTCGCGGGAAACCCTGAGGCAGGCAGGGCCGTTAAAAGCGCCGAGGCTCCCGGTACCGGTACCACCGTGAAGCCCTTCTCGACCGCCGCTTTCACCACCTGGAACCCCGGGTCTGAAATGCCCGGCATACCTGCATCCGTCACCAGGGCTACCGCCCCCCCTTGACCCAAGGCGCCAAGGATCTCATCCGTGCGTCTCACTTCATTATGCTCAAAACAGGAGATCAGCTTGCCCGCCTTGATCCCGAAGTGGGTCAAAAGCTTGAGGGTGTTCCGCGTGTCCTCGGCGGCGATAAGGTTTGCTTCCTTCAGTACCTTCAGGGCCCGGAAGGTCATATCGTCCAGGTTGCCGATAGGCGTGGCGACCAGGTAAAGGGTGGAAGGTTGGATGGCATTCTTTTCATTTGCGGCGGCCACGGCGGCCTCCTTTCCGGACCCTCGCCTTGGGCTGGGCTTCGACCGGTAATGGGGCGGTCGGGAGGGGGGGCTTGGTCAAAGGTCTAAAAACATTCCATATTCCCCAGCCAATGGCCATACCCAACAACCATCCACCCATCACATCGGAAGGGTAATGCACTCCCAAGTAAACACGGGAAAGGCCTACTAAAAACGCGAAAAGGGCGCAAAGCCAGGCCCAAGGAGGATAGGCTAATGCCAGCAGGGTCATGGAACCACCCATGTTGGTGGCGTGGCTGGAGGGGAAGGAATAGGAATTGGGCTTGTCATCCGGCGTGAGCACGCCGGTCAAAGCGTTGCAGGGCCTCACCCGGTCGAAAACACCCTTAAAAACGTGAGCTGAAACCTGGTCGGTAAGGGTCACGGTGATCACCAAGGCTAGGACTACCCATCTCCCCCTTTTTCCACCCCAAATCAGGAGGCCGGCCAAAAGAAGCAGGATCAGGATTTCAAAATGATGGTAATTGGTAATATATGAAAAAAATTTATCGAGGGGCGGGCAGGACCAGCCTTCATTGACCCAGCGAAAAACCGCCACGTCGATGGAGTAAAGGGAGTCTTCCAAAGAATCAGGCCGTCCCCGCCGGCACATCCACTGGGGTAAGCAATAAGGTATCCTCTTCCGACAATTGCTCGTGGATCTCGGCCAGGGCTTTCACCACCCAGTCCGCGTCGTCGGAAGTGAGGAGCTTCTGGCGCATGTCACGGGCGCCTTCGAAGCCTTTCAAGTAATGGGTCAGGTGCTTGCGCATCTCCAAAAGGCCCAGACGGGAACCCTTCACCTCGATGGAACATTTCAGCTGTTCCAGCGCCACGCCGATACGGAACTTCAACGAGGGGGTTTTCATGGGCTTGCCCGTTTCCAGGTAGTGGTTGATCTCCTCGAAGATCCAGGGCGCACCCATGCTGCCCCGGCCGATCATGATGCCGTCGCAATTGGTTTCTTTGAAGAGGCGGTAGGCATCCTCGGCGGACTTGACGTCGCCGTTTCCGATGATGGGGATCTTGGCTTTTTCCTTCAACCGGGTGATGACCTCCCAGTTGGCCTTGCCCTCGAACATCTGGTTGCGGGTGCGGGCATGGATCGCCAGGGCCGAGGCGCCCGCTTCCTCCACGGCCTGTAAAAGCTCAAACACCGCGTTGTCCATGGTGTCGTAGCCGGCCCGGGTCTTGACGGTGATGGGCACCTTGCCCTCCGTGGCCTTGACCATGGCTTCCACGATCCATCCCGCCCTTTGGGGCTCTTTCAGGACCGAGGCGCCTGCATCACATTTGAGGATCTTCCCGACTGGACAGCCGAAATTGATGTCGATAACGTCGGGCTTTACTTCCTCGGCCACCCTGGCGGCCGCCTCGCCCATGATGGAAGGGTCGCCGCCGAAAAGCTGCACCCCCACCGGCCGCTCGGGTTCGGTGAATTCCATCAGGTCGTTGGTCTTGTCGCTTCCCGCGATCAACGCCCGCGAGCTGACCATCTCAGTCACCACCATGGCCGCCCCATAGCGCCGGGCCAAGCGCCGGAAGGCCGTATCCGTATAGCCCGCCATGGGCGCCAGGAAGACACGCCCGTTCAAGGTGACGTTGCCCAGCTTGAACTCGCGCGCGCCCTTGCCCAGGGCGCTCAAGGGCGGCTCGGGAAGTTCGGGGGCCGGCTTGGCCGCCGAAGGGTTTTCGGGTTGGGTTGCTTCGGTAGTACGCTCATTAGTTGAAAATCGCCTCTCGGATGCCCGGCAATCGGTCAATCTGCCGGTTCAAATTTTTAGCCGCCGCCACCGGAATCGGTTTGAAGTGGATCACCACAAACCTCTCCCCTTCCCTCCCGGTCTGGACTTCCGTCTTGATGATCCTGACGTTGCTGTCGCGCAGGATGTCCCGGACCGTCTCGGTCAGGGTCCCGCTCACCTTGGCGTGAAGGGTAAGGTTATGGTAAACGCGGTTGGCGATGTAATCATCCAGCAAATTCAGGAAATAGAGGGTCAATAATACCAGGGCCGTGGTCAGCAAACCTCCCGAGTAAAAACCGCAGCCGATGGCCAGCCCAATGACCGCACAGGCCCAAAGTGTGGCGGCGGTGGTGAGGCCCGAAACGACCCCCTCCCTTAGGTGCAGGATGGTCCCTGCCCCCAAAAAGCCGATACCGGTCAATACGTTTTGGGCGATCCGGGGGTCCAACTGGGAAACACCATTCACGACCGGCCCGGTGACGATCGAAACAAGCATAGCCAAAGCCGAACCCAAGCCGACCAGGATATGGGTCCGCAATCCCGCGGGTTTCCGGAGGCGTTCCCGATCCCAGCCAATGGCGCCGGTCAAAAAAACCGTTACCACCAAGCGGGCGGCGATCATTCCAATATCAGGGAAAAAAGGGAAGTCTTGCATGGAGGTATTGTAACAAGAACCTTTATTTTTTAGATGTCATTGCGAGGCCCAGCCCCAATCGGGGCGTTTTGGGCCATGGGAATGACTGGCAAATTAGTGAAAGGAGGCCTGAGGCGTTGCGGTCGCCGAAAGCGGGGCTTTCCGGCCTTGGGATAATTGGTGGGCCCCCAAACCTGCGATCATGGCGGCGTTGTCGGAACAATATTGGGGCGGTGGAACCCGCAAAACCGCACCCTGGGCTCCG
>JAJPJW010000055.1 GCA_021324075.1 Pseudomonadota bacterium
AAGCCAGGAACGAATCCGCCGCCTCGGTGAAGGTAACCTCCGGCTTTTCCTCGGCCAGGAACCTTCCCGCCACGATCTCCCTTGTGTGTTGGGCCAGGACCTGCTTGGCCTGGGCCAAAGGTATATGCCCTAACCGGACCCGCTTGCGCTTTCTCAAACCCCCTTCCGAGATGAAATAATCCAGGAAGTACCCCTTATCGTCCTTACGGAGGAATTGGGGCAATCCATGAACATTAGGTCTACTCATAACGACCTCCTAATGTCCCCAGTAACGGCATAGTACCAGGGAAGTTTATTTTTTGAAAAGGCATCCAAGAAAAACCATCGAACACAGAAAAGTCCAATAACGTGCTTGAAGTGGTGGAAGGGTGGGTTTTGAAGTTGGTTTTAGTCGAAGAAGTAGTCTTGTTTGATTCCGCAATATGGGCGGTCAAGTGAACCAAGAGGCCAGCCCCCACTCCCGATTTCCGGGAGCTAACTATGCTCCAGGGGGAGTGGGGGCTGGCGTCGCAGGTGAACGAAACGCCGCCCGTATTGCGGCTTTTTCCTGGAAAAGGATGTGAATCTGATTCACCTTCCGCTTTAAGCGGTTTTAAGTCCCGCTTTAAGTCGTTTGGATGGGATTGAAAACGGGTTGGGCAATGTTTGGAGGCTTGGGGGATTTTGACTTCAGGGTCTTCCGGAATTGGGTTCTCAGGGCTCGAAGAGAAAAGAATCACGCACAACGGCTCATCGGGCCGGCCAGGGGCCTTTAAATGCAAATTCTGGTATTCAAGATTTTCGATCATGGCTTCAACCTGTCGATTGATCGTTGTTCTTGAATTATCTTGATGATTTTCTATTGGGTGGGCAAAGGGTTTTTGGGAAGCATGTTCTCAACCGTCTGTAACCATCACTTGCCGTCTTTAATAGCTTTAATAATTTAGAATCGATTGTCCAAGCAGGTTGTCCAATGTGGGACAGTATTTCAGCCGTATGAAATGGCGATGTAGGCTTTTAGTTTTGTGAGTTTAATTTAGAGAATTCCGCACTAATTTCCGTGAGGCGCTTCCTGATAATTTGGCGTTCCTGTTCTTTTTCCGGGCTGACGATGCCATAGGGATATAAATGCCCATAGAGAAAATCCTCAATCCTTAACTTCAATATCCTGTCGTGCATGGAAAGGTAGTCTTGAAACCGGTTTTCTGAGTCAAATTCGGCTTTCTTTTTTTCCAGAAATGCTTTGTATAGGTCTGACTTCTTTAGGTCGGAAAGAACTCTTTCGGTGATCGAATCGGCCTTACTTAAATCCAAATCCGATTCCCCCAAACCCAAGACAGACAGCCGAAGCAATTGTTCTTCTTGCAACCACTGGCAAAGGTCATCCCATTTCGTTTTCCCCAAGGTTCCGGCCAGCTTTACGGCGCCGTTGGAAAAGTTTAAATAAGCGGAAACCTCAGTATCTGGGGCAGAATCAAGCGGGTCCCGTATGCCATTTATGCGGAGGTAATCCTTGGCGTCATGGGCGCACTTAAGAAAATTGGACACCTCCGCAATCTGCGCATCGGTGATTTCCAAATCCGCCTTCAACCCCGGTATCTGGCTCCAAGGCACGCCGCAAAAATGCCCGTCATCGTCCCAAACTCCGCTGAGCATCAATTTGGAAGCCCACCAAATACGGTTGTCCGGCGTGAGATAAAACCGTGAGGGGTTGGCTACCCAAGCCTTGTATTCGGAGGATTGGAAGATTTCATCAAATTGGGAGTCCCCTTCAAGGATTTTTTGGAAGGAGGGGTCCAATTCAATTACTTTTGTGATTTCCTCGACGGCCTTTTTTTTCAAATCCATCGCCCAATAGACAAGTGCCAAATTGTAATGACCCATGACATAGCCCTGGTTGACTTCGGTGGATTTCTCCAAAAAAGTGACGGCCCTGTTTACTTGGCCAAGCTTAAAACAGGAATATCCCATGAGGCCGTAGGCGTCAAAATTGGCCGGATCTTCCTGTAGGGCGGCCTCATATTCCTTGATGGCCTTGGCGTAATGATGGGCCAGGTAGTATTTCTTGCCCTGCTCCCCATGGGGAGACGGATTTGGCAAAGGGGCGTATAGTCTCAAAAGTTGATCGAAAAGGGGGCCAGAATGTCCGTTCAAGGCCCATAAAATTCTCAGTTCCAACCCTCTCTCGTGCTTTTCGAAAAAAGCCCTGGAAAGCTTTTCCGAATCAAATTGGGTTGTTTTTTTAGCTTTATAAGTTTTATACACGGGAGAATGAAGGTACTGATCAAAAATTTTTTCTGCCTGAGTTTCCAGTTCGGAAAAACTTTTATTCTTTTCGCCTGGACGCCGACCATTCGCCACGTCCAACTGTCCTTCTTCCCGAAGCCATTCGCAAAAATCCTCCAATTTTTCATCTCCCAATAATTTGGCGACCCTCATCGCGTTTTTTTGGCAATCATCATGAGTTTCTTTTTCTTCTTCCGCACTCATGGGCATGGATTCGGGGAAATTATGGGATTCTCTTTGACGGGCCACCACCAAGGAATTCTTTAAATCCTTAATAGCCAACATTTGATCAACCGACAAATTCAATTCCGCTTGGACGATCGGCAGCAAGGAACTTGAGAAAAAATCTCCTAGACTGCTAAGCCGATATTCCGTTGCTTCTTCGTAAGTGGGGGTGTGTTGAGCCGTGTGTTTTTTGTGAGTTTCGCCATGGCCTAGAGCGGGGGCGAAAAATATTGAGATAAGAAGAGTAAATAACGCCTTCTTCAAATTTTACCTCCACATTACGAACAAAATAGATATAGGACCAGCGGGATAATCAAACAGCCTGATAGACGTGGACTTCCTTTTTCAGTCTAGATGCAAGGTGGTCGGCTTCCTGGTCCAGCTCAAAATCCATCTGCAATCCAAGCCAAAATTGGGGGGACATGTTGAAATACCTGGCCAAACGCAAGGCCGTGTCGGCGGTAATACCCCTTTTGCCCTGAACAATCTCATTGATGCGGCGGGGAGGAACCCCCAGGTCTTGGCCCAGTTTGTTTTGGCTGATTTTCATAGGGCCCAAAAACTCCTCCTGAAGCACTTCGCCAGGGTGGAGCGGTGGAATTTTAGCTGTCTTCATGGTTCCTCCTAGTGGTAATCCACGATCTCAACATTGAAGGCGTCTCCTGCCCGCCATTCAAAACAAATGCGCCATTGGTCATTGATCCGAATGCTGTGCTGACCCTTCCGGTTTCCGTGCAAGGCTTCCAAATGGTTCGCCGGGGGAACCCTCAAATCGTTCAAAGATACCGCCCGGCTTATCATTCGGAGCTTCCGAAAGGCCACCGCTTGAATGTCGTGGGGCAGCCGATGGGAAAAGGTCCGGTTAAAAATAAGCTCGGTTTCTTTCCCCTTGAAGCTTCGGATCATGCTTTAAGGGTATAACGGGGAGCGTTATACGTCAAGACCCACGGGGTTTGACACGGATATGGCATCGGGAAAGGCCTAGTGAACAAAAGACAGGAGGCTAGGCAGGATTTGGGGCGCTTTCCGGTGTCATATACGTGTCAAACCAAACCGGTTTTTGCCGTCTTCAACCATCCCTTATCGTCCCTGACCATCACTTCAAAAAAATGGCCCTTGCCCGCTTGGGTTGTGTAACCCTTACAGGCAAAGGCCTTTTAAACTGTGCTGGGGACAGAATTTTTTTGTAAACTACCTGGGCGGGATAGGCTAAAAGCTTGCGGCCCCCTGTCACGCAGGAGGTCGCGGGTTCGAGCCCCGTCAACCCCGCCATTAATGTAAAAGCCCCTGAATGGGAAACCGTTCAGGGGCTTTTTTATTTGTGACGGGTTTATGGGGCTCGAAACCGTGTGAAGGTCTGGAAACGGGAGTTTCCAGGCTGTTCAAAGGGGTAACGTAGGGGGCTTTTCCCCTACGAGCGAAGCGGTTCGATTGCCCCGTCAACCCCGCCATTCAAATCAAACGCCCATAAACAACCATTTGTTTATGGGCGTTTTTGTTTTTTGGTCAGGTTGTTGAGTGGTGCAACCAAGACATAGGACAATTCTATCATTTTCCTGACCAGCGGGTCCGGCAGGGAACCGTCCAAAGTCAGGGTGTTCCAGTGCCGCTTGTTCATGTGGTAGCCGGGTTGGACGGACTTGAACTTCTTACGCAAAGCCAGGGCCCAAACCGGGTCGCATTTTAAATTCGAATAACAGACGCCTTCCTCGATCGCCAAAGTGGCAAACATCTTTCCATCGACTTTATAGACGGCCACTTGCGGCCCGAAGGGGAATGTCTCCTGGGCGCGGGGAAAGGACAAGAGCCGTTTCCGCGCTTTCTTGAAGCGGGGGGTGGCGGGCTGGGCTGGAAGGGGTGTCCGGCGGATCTTCAAGGCCGTCTCCTGGTCTTTGGAGTCATTTACTCACCCGGTAAAGGGAGCTAAAATACGCCCATTTCCACCGCCTTGCAACCATCCCTGTGGAGGGCCTTCTTCAATGCCGCGTGTTTCGGACGCTGACCAACGGATGATCGAGGCCGCCCAGGCCATGCTCAAGCACTCCAGCTTGAGCCGCATGAACATCCGGGAAGTGGCCGCCAAGGCCAAGGTCAATTCGGGCATGTTCCATTACCATTTCAAGACCAAGGAAAGGTTCATCCGGGCGGTCCTCCAGGACATCTACGAGAAGTTCATCAAGGACTTCAACCTCACGATCGAGGGCGAAAAGACCTCCCTGGAAAAGCTCCGGCAGGCGCTTTTCATCATGGCCAAATTCACCCGGGACAACCGCCAGTTGTTCCTCAGCATGATGCAGGACGTGCTGGAAAAAAACACGGTCGTGCGCGACTTCGTGAAGGACAACTTCAAGCGGCACGGGCTGGTCATCATGAAGCTGGTCAACGAGTGCCAAAAAGAGGGGACCATCGAAAAGCGGTCCAAATACCAGGTCATGTCGTTCATCATGACTTCGGTCAATTTCACCAGCTTCATGCTGGGCGTGGTTGAAAACGTCGAGGCCTCCGCCTTCCAAAAGGGCATGCTCAAGGGGGCCAGTTTCCTCCTCCTTTCCGACGACGCCCTCCGGGAAAGGGTCGGCATGACCCTCCGGGGCTTAGGGGCCAAGTAAAAGGGCCAAACCTCCCGCCGCCAGCGGGATAAAGAAGTCTATTCAATAATAAACAACCGTTGTCAAACGTTTCGGGTTACCCAAATTCCGGGAGAATTTGGGTATGACAGGCTGCATTTAAGGTGATTGTTTTGTTTTCGGCAGCCTGCCAGTTACATTTTGTTACAAAAAAGAACCAATTAACCCTTGCATTAATTTTACACGTGCGTGTAACTTATGCATGCGTGTAAATTACACACATGTGTAATAAATGAAAAACCCTAAAACCGCGGTTTGCTGCGGTTCCCGGGCTTTCGAACCAAGGAGAGCTTCATGCTTCAAACCATCAAGGCTTTCGCCCTTTTGGGCGGCGACTGGGTCCTTTACATCCTGCTGGGGCTGTCCCTCTGGGCGGTGGCGGTCATTTGGAACCGATTCCTCCATTTCCGGGCCAAGGAAAGGGAAGGGGAAGTCCTGGGAGGCCAGGTGCCGGACCTCCTGGCCCAAGGCCAGTTCCAAAAGGTCACGAAACTGGTGGAAAAAGCCGTTTCCCCCGAGGGGGCCATCCTGAAGGCGGGGCTGGCAAACCTCTCCCTCAAGACCGAGGGACTGGACCGGGTGCTGGAAAGCAGCCGGCTCAACGAAAAGATGGGCATGGAACGGAACCTCCTGGTCCTGGGGACCCTGGGGAACAACGCCCCCTTCATCGGCCTCTTTGGGACGGTTCTGGGCATCATCAAGGCCTTCAACGACCTGGCCATCTCGGGCACCTCCGGCCCCACGATCGTCATGCGGGGCGTCTCGGAGGCCCTGGTCTCCACCGCCGTCGGCCTGTTGATCGCCATTCCGGCCGTGGCGGCCTACAACTATTTCCAGGGCAAGATCAAGCGGCACCTTTCCAACGCGGAGAGGCTTTCCAACCTGCTGGTGGCTTATTCGGCGAAAACCAAGGAATAAGCCATGTCCCACAGCTCCGAGAACCTTGACGACGCCATCACCCAGATCAACGTGGTGCCCCTGGTGGACATCATGCTGGTGCTCCTCATCATCTTCATGCTGACCGCCAGCTTTATTTCCACGCCTTCACTGCCGGTGCATGTGCCCAAGGCCTACACCGCGGACCCGGCCCAACCCGCCAGCCAATCCCTGGCCCTCAGCAACAAAGGCGAGCTTTTTTACCAGGGCAAAAGGACGGACCGGGACAGACTGCAAAAGACCCTCAAAGAGGCGGCGGCCTTGAACCCCGAACTGCGCATGGTGGTTTCGGCCGATGCCGCCACGCCTAACGGGAAGGTGGTGGAGGTCCTGGACCTGGTGCGGCAGGCCGGCATCACCAAAATCGCCCTGGGAGTGGAAAAACCTTGAGACGGCCGGATTTGATGACGGTCGGGTGGGGGGATTGGTCCTTCTCCCTGGTCCTCCACCTTTTGCTGGTGGGCGTCTTGATCCTGCTGGGCAGGCCCAAGCTTCACGACCTCACCGATATGGTCAACCTGGACCTGGCGTCGCTGAAAGACCTGCGGCCTCCCCAAGAGGAGGACGCCGAATGGCAGAAACCGATGCTGAAGAAGACAGCCAGGACCGCCCCGGCTGTCAAGCAACCGGACCCGCCCCCGTCAAACCCGGGTCCGGTGCGGTCCATTGCGCAGGTGAGCCAGTTGCCGCACTTCATGAGCCAGGTAAAGGCCGTTTACCCGCCCGCGGCCAAGAACGCGGGGGTGGAAGGGGTCGTGGTCGTGCAGTTGGAATTGGACGCCACCGGGAGCGTCATGGACGCCCAAGTCGTGCAGGGCATGGGCTACGGCTGCGACGAAGCGGCGCTGTCGGCCGTGCGGCAGTCCCGGTTCACCCCGGCTTATGAGGGAAGCGAGCCGGTGCCGGTAAGGTTGCGCATTCCCTACCGGTTCAAATTCGAAGATTGAAGAAAACAAAGGAGAAGGACATGAAGGCTAGATCAAGGTTCCTGGGGTTGGTGGTGGGGATGCTGTCGGTGGCAGGGGCGGTGCTGGCGCAGACCGGAGACAATCCGGCTCCGGGGGCGGCCTGTGTCCTCTCCGGCCGGATCCTTGAAAAGGGAACCAAGGACCCGATCCAAAGCGGGTCGATTCTGCTGGAACCCGCGTCGGCCAATGGGGAATCCATCCAAGCCCTCTCGGCCGAAGCCGACCTGAAGGGGAATTTCCAACTCAACGCCCCGGCGGGGACTTACCGGCTGACCGTGGCGGGCGAAGGCTACCAAAAAACGGTCCTCCCAAGCTTCGAATTGAAGGGAAACCAAACCAAGAACCTTTACCTCCAAAAGGAGGGTTTTACCCTGCCCGAGGTCGAAGTCTCGACCGCCAAGGAGACTAAGAACGCGGTCAGCCATGAGGCGCTTTCCAGGGAAGAAATGTTCGAAGTGCCGGGGACCATGCAGGACCCCCTGAAGGCGGTCCAGTCGCTGCCGGGCATCGTGACGGCCGGGTCCCTGAACGGCCAGATCCTGGACCGGGGCAACGGCCCCTACGACAACCTTTACCTGGTGGACCGCATCCCCATCGGGTTTCCCTTCCACTTCAGCTTCTTTTCCACCCTGGACCCCGACCTGGTCAAGGACCTGGATTTTTATGCCGGGGGGTCCGGGCCCCAATACACGGATGAACTGGGCGGAGTGGTGGACGTGACCCAGCGGGACCCGCGCAACGACCGTTGGGGCTTCCGCGCCGACGTGAACGCCATCATGTCCCAGTTCGGCATCGAGGGACCCCTGACTTCGGACAGCTCACTGGCCCTGGCGGCCCGGCGCAGCTACGTGGACCTGGTCATCAAGAACATCAGCAGCGCGGATTACGGGACCTTCAACGCCCCGGTTTTCCAGGATTACCAGGTGAAATACAGCTGGAACCCGACGCCCAAGACCCACTTCGATTTCGTGGCCCTGGGAAGCGACGACACCGAATCGGGCGATTTCACCAACGTCCCGAACGTCACCAGCCTGGGTTTCCCGGCCAACGTCTTCGTGCCGGGGAATTTTTCCATCAACCTGGGCTACAACAGCCAGGGCACCAATTTCAAGGACACCTCGGATGACCACAATCTTTTCACCAACACCCTCTACCACACCAACTTCTATTTCAACCTGGGGGAAGGGCTGGGCCTTTACGGGCATGACAGCCTGGACGACGTCGGGGATTGGTTCTCCTGGACCCATGTTTTCGACGACGACACCCGTCTGGAGGGCGGCGCCCACTACGACCACTACACCAACAGCCTGAACGCCTATTTCGTGGCCCTGCCGGGCCAGGGCCAGCCCGACTTCAACGTTTATACGGCCCCCAAACTCCTCACCAACGGTTCGGCGCCCTCCAACAACGCCGACGCCTACCTCAGCCAGAAGTTCTCCCTCTTCGAAAAGCACTTGGAACTGGCGGCCGGAGGGGATGTGGAATACCTGAGCTCCGACAACACGCCTTTCTTCGCGCCGCGGGTTTCGGGCGCCTTCCATTTCACCCCGGACACGACGCTCAAGGCCTCCTATGGGATCAACTACGAGAGCGCGGGGCAGATCACGGGTACGGACTACCTGGATTCCAACTTTGGGAACCCCTCGCTGGCGCCGGAAAAATCCATTTACGAGATCGCGAGCCTGGAGCAGAAAATTACCCCGGAGGGGCTGTTTATCCGCGTGGAGGGCTACAACAAGGACCTGTCCGAGCTTTTCGTGAGCGACCCCAACACGATCTACGACAACAACGGGTCGGGCTACGCCCGGGGCATGGAAGTCCTGCTGCGCCAGCCCCCCACCGAGCGGTTCTTCGGCTGGGTCTCCTACGCCTTCAGCGATTCCGAACGCCGCAACGGGGATGCCCAACCCCTTTACCTCTACGACTTCGACGAGCCCAACGTGGTCACCGCGGTGGGGAATTACAAGCTGAACCCCGGGTGGGACGTGGGGCTCAAGTGGACCTATGCCACCGGCCGGCCCTATACGCCGGTGACGGGGGCCGCCTACAACTCGACCTACAACGCCTATATCCCCTCCTATGGGCCGGTCAATTCGGCGCGGCTGCCCGACGCCGCACGCCTGGACTTCTCCACCTCCTTCAAGACCGTCTACGACACCTGGGAATGGGAGATCTACTTGGACATCCTCAACGTGACCGCCAACAACAACGTGCTGGGCTACCAATCCAACGCCGCCTATACCTCCCAGACCGCCCAAACCGACGTCCCCTTCCTGCCCTATTTCGGGTTCGAAGCCAAGTACTGAGGAAAGGGATTCCATGAGCCGCGTGTCCGAAGCCGACCAACTGCTGATCCAAGCCGCGCAGGAAATGCTGAAGCATTCGGGCATGAGCAGCATGAACCTGCGGGACCTGGCCAAAAAGGCGGGCGTCAATTCGGGCATGTTCCACTACCACTTCAAGACCAAGGAGCGGTTCATGCGGGCGGTCCTCCAGGACCTTTACGAGAAATTCTTCAAGGATTTCAGCCTGGGGGTGGACCAGGAGAGGACGGCGCTGGAGAAGCTCCGCAAGGCCCTTTTCAAGGTGGGCCAGTTCAGCCGGGACAACCGCAAGCTCATCCTGAGCATGCTCCAGGACGTCCTGGCACAGAACAAGCTGGTCCGGGACTTCTTTAAGGACAACTCCAAACGCCATGGGGAGGTCATCCTGCGGCTACTGGGCCAGTGCAAAAAGGAAGGGATCGTCGAAAAAAGGCCGGACCTCCAGATTGCGTGCTTTCTCATGACGGCCATCAACGCCCCGGCCATGGCGATCGGCATCGTGGAAAACGTGGAGAAGACCCTGCTGGTCAAGCTGTTCCTCAAGCATGCCTCGTCCCAGATCCTCTCGGACAAGGCCCTGCGGGAGAGGGTGGAGATGGCATTACGGGGTGTGGGCGTGCCGGAAGGGAACCGGACTTGAAGCTTCAGGAAAAAGCAGAGGGTAAAAGAAAGGAGCCGGTTATGCGCTTTTTTGTCTTGGGGGCCAATGGAAAGACGGGCTCGGAGTTCCTGGATCTTGCGCTGGCGAAGGGCCATTGGGTGACAGCCTATGTGCGGTCGCCCTGGAAGATCACCCGCAGGGACCCGGGCCTGACGGTCGTGCAGGGCGACCTGACCAACGTTGAAGGGATGGCGGAGGCCATGAAGGGGCACGATGCGGTCATCTCGGCCCTGGGCCCTACCCCCGGGGAGGCCTTCAAACCGCACCATTTGCTGGATGAGATGGCCTTCCGCACGGCGGCGGCCATGGAACATGCGGGGGTGAAGAAGGTTTATTTCGTTTCATCAGCCGCCCTTTTCCCCGGGGGAGGCCCCGTCACCCGGCTTTTCCGGTGGCTTTTCCGCCACCACGTCGAGGACCTGCGGGGGGCCGAGAAGTTCCTCGCCGACAGCCGGCTGGACTGGACCATCGCCCGTCCCCCGAGGCTGGACAAGATCAAGGGGGAATCCTTCACCAGCCGCGAAGGGGCGCTCCCCAAGACGGGGTTCCGGATGTCCTTCCGGGGCGTGGCGAATTTCATGCTGCAAGCCGCCGAGAAGGGAGCCAATGCCCGGCAAGTGGTCGGGTTGGGCCGTTAAAAAAACGAAGGAGGCTTTATGTATTTCACTTATAAGTGGTTCCACCTGCTGGGGCTGATGATGTTTTTTTCCGGGATCAGCGCGACGACATTGGTGGGTTATTTCGGAAAGATGAAGGAGAAGCCCAAGATCCTCATGCTGACCCGGACCTTTTACGTGCTGGGGATGCTGGTCCTGATCGTGAGCGGCTTTCTTACCCTCTCCGCCATGGGCGCCATGGCCGGCGGGCTGCCCCTTTGGGCCAAGCTGAAGCTGGGCATCGTGGTCCTTTTCATCCCTTGCATCATCCTCGCCAATATGCGGGGAACCTGGGCGCGTTTCCTGATACCGACCTATGTGCTTTTGGGCGCGGCGGCCGCGGCCCTGGCCTTGTTCAAGCCGCTGTGACCATTCCAACAAGGGGGAAGAAATGAATATTGCATTGTGGCTGTTACAGGGGTTGCTGGCCGCCGCTTTCATTATGGCAGGCCCGATGAAGATCTTCGCTTACGACAAGATCGGGGCGAAGTACCACTGGGTGAAGGACGAGTCGAAAGGGTTGGTGGCCTTCATCGGGGCCTGTGAACTGCTGGGCGGACTGGGACTCATTCTTCCCGGGGCGACCCGGGTCCTGCCGGTGCTGACGCCCTTGGCCGCCCTGGCGCTTGCGGTGCTCCTCATTATGGCCATCGGTTACCACCTGGGGAGAAAAGAGGGCGGGATCGGAATCTGTCTGGTACTGGGCTCGCTGGCGGCCTTTGTCGCGGTGGGCCGTTTCGTGATCGCGCCGTTTTAAGTCAAACAACAAGGAGTAAAAAATGAACATCGTCCTTTGGTTCTTTCAAGTTTTCTTAGGGGCCGCCATCGGGTTCGGCGGCGTCGAGAAGGTCTTCGCCTACGACAAGATGCTGCAACAATACGCCTGGGTGAAGGACGTGAGCCCTTCCCTGGTCACCTTCATCGGCATCTGTGAAATGTTGGGTGGGATAGGCCTTATCCTTCCGGCCCTGACCCGCGTCATGCCCCGGCTCACCCCCATCGCCGCCTCCGCCTTGACCTTGCTGATGGTCCTGGCCGGCGGGTTCCATGTCATGCGGGGTGAGTTCCATTCGCTCATCCCAGTCACCGTCCTGGGATGCCTATTCGCCTTCATCGCCTATGGGCGCTTCAAGCTCAAACCCATCCAATCCAAGAATGCATAAGAACAAGGAGGAAAAAATGAAAGAAAACAGCGCCTCAACTGCGGGCTTTTGGGGGGGCGCCCCCTGGATCAGCCGGCTTTTAATGCTGCCGCCCATCTTCATCCTGGCCATGATCGGCCTCAGGCTTCTCAGCAACCCCTCCGGGGCGGTAGGGGAGGACATGCACCTGACCTTGGACACGGCCCGGGCGGTAACGCATATGAGGGTCTTCGGGGTCTTTCCCGCGGGCTACGCCGTCGTCCTGGTGTTTTGCCTGGTCGCCAAAGAACGGCTCCGGATGGGACTTTCCCTCATCGCCTTCCTGATGCTCACGGCCCTAGTCGTGCGGCTTTACGGCATCTCGGTGGACGGAACCCTGTTCCAGGACGAGAAAGGGCTGGTCCTGGCGGAGATCGTCTTCTTCGGGCTGGCCACGGTCGGCGTAGCCCTGGAGACCCTGCGCCGGCGGAGGGGTTCATGACCCGCACGACAAGCGGGGGGCTTTACCCCTGGGGCAACCGGTTCTTCCTTTTTCTGCCCACGATGATCTTCACCATCGTGGCCAAGCGCTACCTCCTTGATCCCGCCCATGCCCCCGTTCCGGCGGGGGTCCAACTCACCACGCCGGAGGCCGTGACCGAATCGCGCATCATCGGGGCGGTCGTCCTGGCTTTCGTCCTTTCCCTTTGGGCCTGCGTTTTTTCCAAGGCCCGGCTCCGGGAGGGGCACGCCATGGCGATGCTGCTGACGGGAACGGTCCTGGTCGTGCGGCTCATCAGTTTCGCAGTGGACGGCACGACCCTGGCCATGGGCCGGCAGACACTCTATGTGGCCATGGGATCGTTGTTCTTTGTGCTCAACACCGTGGGGTATATCGCCGAATCAAAAAGGCGCAAGACGTGAAACGAATAAGGTAAATGAAAAGGAACTGGGGCACTTAGGGAACCAGCCGCGACGCCACTGAAAACAAATCACTTCCCCCCCTGAAAGAGGGGGATTGAGGGGGAGTTAGTCTTTTCAGAGCGCCTAAACAAAGGCTAATACCCCCCTCTTCCCCCCTTTTTCAAAGGGGGGAGCCGGGTTTGCCAAGTGTACAGTCCCGTAAAAAAATATTCAGGAGGATTCCATGAAGACGTTGAAAGCGCTGGACCCGGCCCAGGCCGGAGAAAAAACGAAGCCATTGTTCGACGAGATCGAAAAAAGAATCCACAGCCTGCCCAACATGATCCGGGTCATGGGGAATTCGGCGCCCATCCTCAAGGCTTACATGCAATTTAACGCGGCCTTCAATGAGACGAGGATGCCGCCCAAGCTCCGGGGACTCATCACCGCCTATGTCTCGGAGCTCAACGGATGCGATTACACGCTTTCCATCGCCAAGGCCCTTTCCCAACGCGAAGACATAGCCCCGGAGGAATTTGAGGCGGCCCGCCAGGGGAAGTCGGACGACCCGAAAACCAAGTCCGCATTGTGGTTCGCCGGAAAACTCGTCCAGAAACGCGGCCGGGTATCGGCCCTGGACCTGGAGGACGTCTTCAACAACGGTTTTGACGACGAGCAAATCGTGGAAATCATCGGCATAACGGCGCTGGTGGTCTACCGGAACTATTTCAACCTGGCCACCGGGGCGGAAATTGATTTTCCCCTGGTCAAAGCCGGAGAGCCCCTGGTGGTCCCGGGCTGAAAATCCTTGTCCGGATCGGCGGTTGTCGTTCGTTATAGATGAAAAGGGAAGGATTTATTTTGAGGAATAGGCCTTGGAGAGGGCGGTGACGATCCGCTGGATCATTTTGGGATCGAGCTTCATGACCACCTGGCCCAGGTAGCCGATGCCAAGCATGGTCAGGGCCAAGCCGTGGGAGAGGGCTTCCAGGTCGGTGTTCGCCGGCAGGGAACCGTCCGCCACGTGTTTTTTCAGGCGCTCGGCGAGGGCAGGGGCCCGGTTCGACTCCAAGAACTTCGCCATGCTCCTGCCGAAATTACGGTCAAAGGTCGCTTGGGACATGGCCACGTTGAGGTTTTGCTTGTTGTGGGCGCAGTTTTCAACGGCGCTCAAGAGAAGGCTTTTCCATTCCGCGTCGAGGGTGGGGACGGGGGGAGGCAGGTTCGAACAGCTTAATTTTTCAAAGTCGGCGAAATCCTTCAAGGAGGCGTTGAGCAGCCCTTGTTTGCCGTTGAAATAGCGCTGGATCAGGGCCTCAGCCACGCCCGCCTCGTCGGCGATGGCCCGGGTGGTCGCCCCCTCGTAGCCTTGGGTGGCGAAGACTTTGACGGCGGCGTGGAGCAGTTTCTGCCGGGTGGCTTCCCGGTCGCGGGTCTTTTTCTTTTGCAGTTCGAGTTTCGTCATGATTTACCTGATCCAGGAGTTGGGGCCCCATCTTGGATGGGATCTCCAACTGTTTTGCAAGGTAACCCCTCGATTCCCTGCGGGAATCGAGGGGTCGAGGCCGTTGTAAGGGCGCCCTTTGTCCCTTGAACAAGTTCAAGGCACTTCGTCAACAGCCTCATGATAACACCACCCGCTGTTACACCTTGTTACAAAAA
This sequence comes from Pseudomonadota bacterium, assembly GCA_021324075.1. GTDB lineage: Bacteria > Oederibacteriota > Muellerivitia > Muellerivitales > Muellerivitaceae > JAJPJW01. The sequence continues at coordinate 14,349 of JAJPJW010000055.1, forward strand.
TAGGCGGCCCTTCCCTTGACAAAGAAGGGCGGCACCTTTATTAAGTATGTAAACACTTACTTACTTATTCAAGGGGTGGGTTCCGGGATGGCCGGCCGCCATCGTGAGCCGTTTTCAACCAGCCGTAAGACCAACAAAGGGAGGAAGCCGTGGCAAAGCGCGAGAATCATGGAAGGGATAAAACGGGATTTTTCAGGAGGTTGGCCGAGTTCATGATCGGACACCGGGTCACCGCCGTCGTGGGAATCCTTTTGGCGACCGGTTTCCTGATGAGCCGCATTGGGACCTTGAAACTGGACGCGGACCCGGACCTTTGGGTTCCCCAGGACCACCCCGTCATCAAGACCACCAATGAGATCGAGGATACCTTTGGGGGGAAATACGCGGTTGTCATCGGCGTCAGTCCGAAGCAGGGCGACGTCTACCAGCCGGGGGTGCTGGCCAAGATCAAGGAAATGCAGGCCAGGATCGAACTGATGCCCAATGTCATCCGTTCCAACGTCTTCAGCCTGGCTGCCCGCAAGTCCAAGGTCATCAACAGCGGGGCCGATGGCATGGTGGTGCGCCAGATGATGGACAAGGTACCCGCCGCCCCGGCCGAACTGGCCCGGCTCAAGGCCGATTTCGCGGCCATGCCCATCTACAAGAGGCTCCTGGTCTCCGATGACGCCTCGGCGGTGGCCATCGTGGCCGATTTCAAGGAGGACAAGGCGACCCACATGTTCTCACCCCTGTTGGCCCAGTTAAAGGCCTTGGCGGCCGACGAAATGAAGGACGGCACCGTGGACATCCACCTGGGTGGGTTCCCCTTGATCGGGGCCTGGAGCGAACATTACATGATGCAGATGCCCCTTTATTTCGGGCTGGCCCTGCTGGTCATCATGGGCATCCAGTTCTGGTCCTTCCGCAGCTTCCAAGGGATGCTTCTGCCCATGCTCACCGGCCTCTTGAGCGTCTTCTGGGCCCTGGGCTTCATGGGCCTGGCGGGTATCCACATGGACCCCATGAACACCTGCACGCCCATCCTTATCCTGGCCATCGCGGCGGGCCACGCCATCCAGATCCTCAAGCGCTACTATGAGGAATATAGCCGCGCCCTGGCGCAAGGGCTCTCCCCCGAGGAGGCCAACCGCGAGGCGGTGGCCGAATCCATCCACCGGGTGGGTCCCATCATGGTGACGGCGGGCTTGATCGCCATCATCTCCTTCCTATCCCTGACCGTGACCGGCATCCCCATGGTCCAGCATTTCGGTTTCTTCGCCGGGTTGGGCGTACTCTCGGCCCTTATCCTCGAGATGACCTTCATCCCCGCCTTACGGTCGCTCCTGAAGGCCCCCAAGGTCAAGGAAGTGGCCGGGGAAAAGAAATACGGCATCCTGGACCGCGCCCTCGCCGGCCTGGCGGGCAACCTGGTTGGCGGGCGGGCCCCCTGGATGGTGGCGGGCGGGGCGCTGCTGATCGGCGCGATGGCCGCGGGCGTCGCCTACGTCAAGGTGGACAACAACTTCCTCCTTTACTTCAAGCCCCATTCCGAGGTGAGGCTGCACAACGATTTCCTCAACTCGAAATTCGCCGGCACCCAGAACATCGAGTTCCTGGTCACCACGGCCCAGCCCGACGGCATCAAGGACCCGGCGGTGCTGAGGGGCATGGAGAAATTACAGGCGGCCCTGGAACAGGACTCCATGGTGGGTAAGACCCAGTCACTGGTGGACTCCATCAAGCGCATGAACCAGGCCATGCACGAGGACAAGCCCGAATACTACTCCGTCCCCGACAGCCACAACCTGGTGGCCCAATACCTGCTGCTCTATTCGCTCTCGGGCGACCCGGCGGATTTCGACAACTTTGTCGATAACGACTACCGGCGGGCGGTGGTGACGGCCTACATGAAGACCAACAGCGCCACCTACGCCAAACAGCTCACTGAGAAGATGCAGCCGGTCATCACCGCCAACTTCCCACAGGGCACCCAGGTGCAGGTGGGCGGCAGCCTGCCGCAAGTGATGGTTTTGAACGACCTGGTGGTGCGCGACAAGGCCCGCAACATGCTCCAGATGGCCTTGGTGGTGTTCCTCCTGGCCTCGCTGGTGCTCCGCTCGCCCGTAGGCGGGTTGTTCGTCCTCACGCCCCTGGTGGCCGTCATCGCGGCCAACTTCGGCGTCATGGGCTGGCTCGGCATCCCCATCGACATCGGGGCGGTCACCACCGCTTCCATGGCCATCGGGGTGGGGTCGGATTACGAGATCTACCTGCTCTTCCGCTTCAAGGAGGAACTGGAAAAAACCGGAAGCGTGCTGGCCGCCACCCGGGAATCCCTCATGACCTCGGGCAAGGCCATCATCTTCGTCGCCCTGTCGGTCATCGGCGGATACGGGGTACTGCAGGCCTCGGGCTTCGCCTTCTATACCAACCTGTCGACCCTGGTCACCACGACCATGACCATCAGCGCGCTCTTCGCCCTGTTCTTCCTGCGGGCCCTGATGATGGTCTTCAAGCCGAAGTTCATCTTCGGAGAGAAGCCGCAGGAGTATTTCGACCATCTGGAACCTGTCCAAGGAGGAGTGAAATGAAGAAACAATACGTCGTGAGTTCGATGGCGGTGCTGACCCTGCTGGGGGCCCTCGCGGGCCCCGTCCGGGGGCAGGAGTTAACGGCCAAGCAAATCATGGAGAAGAACTTCTACGTCACCAAAGTGAAGGCCATGAAGGCGGTGAGC
>JAJPJW010000013.1 GCA_021324075.1 Pseudomonadota bacterium
AACGACGTCCGTGCAGGGATGGGTGGAAAAATTGGTCCCCGTGATGTTCGTAGTCACGTAATTCCAGCTTCCCCCGGCGTCGGTGGAGCGGTAGAGACCGTAGGAAGGGGTCTCTCCCAGGATACGTTTGGGGTTGGCCCATTGGGCCGCCGCCAATAGGATTTGGGGGTTCACCGGGTCCACCGTAATCCGGGCGAAGGTCAGTCCGAAAAGGGAAACGGGGCCCGAAGGGCCGTTGGCCGAGGAAACGAGGGACCAGGACCCGTTGGAGAACTTGAAAATTCCCACACCGTAATAAATGGACCGGCCTTCATTGGGTTCACCCGACCCGACATATAAAACGGAAGGGTTGGCGCTCCCATCCACCGCGATGGCCCCAACGGCCAGGCTTTGGTTGGGGTCGCTCAAGGGACTGTATTGGGGTGAGGCGCTCATGGCATTGGTCGTCTTCCAAACTCCACCGTAGGCCGTTCCCACGTAAAGGGTGTTGCCGGTGGTGTCGCGCGGGTCCAGGACCAGGCTGGTAACCCGGCCGGACACATTGCCCTGGTCCAGGCTTTGGAGCGGGTTGGGGCCGATTTCCTGCCAGTCACAGCCGCCCGCGCCCGGAATATTCATGGGGGCGACCATTCCTCTTAGAGTCCCTCGGCCACCGGGCGCCACGATCCCCGTCATCTTCCTCGTCAGTTCCGCCGCCTTGAAACGGTGGGACGCGGGCGATTCCCTGTCCGTGCTGATCCGGGCTTTCTCAAACCATTCCGACCTCTGGCGCGGATCATCCCCGTCTTCCTCCTTCGAAGGCACACCGGCCTTGGCGGCGGCGAGGAGAGTAAGGGCGCCTCCCAACATCGCCAATGTCGCCAAAAAAGAAAAAACTGTCCTGGGATTTTTCCACTGCCGTCCTTTTTGCGGAGTTGATTTTTTCGTTGGGTACCGGAACATAATTTCTCCTTAAAATTTGAAAAGGGTTTTTATGAGTTAAAGGAAAGGGTTTGGGTTTGTATTTTGGGGGACAAACTACACGAACCTGTTAAATAAAATGAAAGCTTTTGAAAAAAATTCCATTTGCACTTTTATTGGCCGACCGCCAGAAAATGTTTTTAGTCCGATTGAACCGAAGAGAATAAGGGAAAAGGAAATTGGATCTTGGGCTTACGATCGATGGGCTGAAAATCTGAATCCGGAAGTTATTTTTCTGAGAAAAGAGCGGCTATCTTTTCTACGGCCGCGGGTTGGATATTTGCGACCTTTAAATTTTCCGCCACGTGGTCCTTGTGCTTCATGCCCACCAGCGCGGCGGTGACACCGGGCGTTGAGCGGACGAACTGGATGGCCCTTTGGGCGTCGGTTTCAAGCCCGGTAAAGGTTTCCGCCACCACCGGGGGCAGGTTGCGGGTCAGGCGGGACTGTAGGATGGAGGCGCTGGTGAAGACCGCCACGTTATTGGCCTTGGCGGCTTCCAGCAGGGGGACGGTTTGGGAACCCAGGACCTGGTTGGGCACCCCGTAGGCTTCGGCCATGCCCAGGTTGTAGGGAAGCTGGAGGGCCTTGAAGTGGTGGCTGCCCCGTCCCGCCTTTTCCGCGGTCTTGAGGACGTCGTGCAAAGAAAGGTAGTCCTGGCTGTTGGAAGCCACCCGGTAGCCGTTCCAGGTGGCTGTGCCATAGGCCCTGATCTTTCCCGCCTGCACCAGCCTCTCGAGCTCCTCGAAGGCGTGGTCGAGGCGGTAAAGGAATTCGGTCCGGGAAATTTCGTCCAACTGCATCTCGGGATTGTGCAGGTAGAAAAGGTCCAGGCAATCCAACCCCAGGTTTTCGAGGGATTTCTCCACCTGGCTGGCCAAGTAGGCCGGGGTCATGCAATGGCAGCCCGCCACCAAATCCTCCGGCTTGCAGATCTTGGTTTTGACGTAGGTTTCCTGGAAATAACGGGCGAAATCGGCGGGCGGCGCCCCGTCGAAGGGGATGAACCCGCCCTTGGTACAAACCACCACTTCTTCGCGCGCAACCTTTCCTTCCTTTACGAATTCCCGCAGGGCCTGGCCGATGTTCCTTTCGCTGCGCATGCAGCGGTAGTTGATGGCCGAATCGATCAGGTTGATGCCCGACTGGAGGGCGGCTTTGACCGCCTCCACGTAAAGCCGGTCGTCGGCTTCGTCCGGGCGCCCCAGGTAGGTGCCGATCCCCAGGGAGGAAACTGAGAGGCCCATGAAATCCCGGTAATGCCCGGCCTTTAAAAACTCCGGGAACCGGTTCGCGTAGCGTTTCGTTCCTTCAGGTGTGGCGTAAGACATGCGGGCTCCTTAAGAATAAAAGGCCCGACCATCATAGAATGAACTTTCTTTCCATGCGCCATTTTTCACCAGCCGAAACCCACACCACCCCCGACCTGCGTGTAATCCAGGTTTCCATTGGTGGAGACGTTCACGGTGGCGCCCCAGGTTCCGAACGACCTTTGATAAGCCAGCCCCATGCCCACTTGGCCGCCCATGACGCTGGTTCCGATGGCCACCTTATTGGTGCCCGGAATCCCGGCCACGGCCACGGAGGCGTTGGCCGCCGCGCCCATGACCGAGGCCGCCGAGAGGGCCTGGGTCTTGGCGTATTGCTGGTTTTGCTGTCCGATATTGTTCAGTTGGTTCACCGTGGCGACGTCCGACGGCGCGACCCCGTCGGCCACGTTGGTGATGCGGCGCTTGGCCCCGCTGGAGGCGTTGCCCACCGATACTGTATTTTGCTGGTCGGCGACCGATCCGGATCCCAAAGCCACGCTGTTCGTGGCGGAAGCCGTGCTTCCCGCCCCCAGGGCTGCGCTGTTCGTGCCGCTGGCCGTGGCCGAAACACCGGCGGCCAGGCTGGAATTCCCCGTGGCCGAACTGTAAGAACCAACCGCGGTGCTGTAGGTTCCTGCGGCATTGCTTAAAAGGCCCAGGGCCGAGCCGGCCGTGCCGGTGGCCGAACTGATATTTCCCACGGCGGTGCTGTAAATACCGCTGGCGGTGGCGGCGGCCCCATAGGCCGCGCTGTTGGTGGCGCTGGCGGTGCTGAAAATCCCGGTGGCGATGCCGTCCGTCCCGCTGGCGGTGGCCGAGACCCCGGCGGCCATGCTGAAATCCCCCTTGGCCGAACTGGAGGCGCCCAGGGCGGTGCTGTAAGCGCCCGTGGCCGAGGCCGCGTTGCCGTAGGCGGAGGCGGAGAGGGTGGTGGCCGCGCCCAAAAACCCGCTGGCCGTGCTGTTGGCCCCGCTGGCCGTGCTGGAGGCGCCTACGGCTGTTCCGTCCACGCCGCTGGAAGCCGCGGAGGTACCGATGGCGAGGCTGTTAGTGGTTACGGCCGAACTAAGGTTTCCGATGGCAAGGCTGCTGAGGCCCGTGGCCGTGGCGGCGGCGCCATAGGCGGAGCTTCCATTCCCCGTGGCGGCAGCACTGATTCCCACGGCGGTGCCGTTGTTTCCGGCGGCGGTGGCGCCGTCCCCGAAAGCGGAACTATTGAGCCCGCTGGCGGTGCTGTTGGTGCCTACCGCGATGGCATTGGTGAAGCTGGAGGAACTGTTGCTGCCGATAGCGATGCTTTGGATGCCGGCGGCCGAACTGGAGTTGCCTAGGGCCAGGCTGCTCGTGCCTCCCGCATTGGCTGCAGTGCCGTAAGCCGAGCTGTTCAATCCGCCGGCACTGCTGAAGGCCCCGGCGGCCGTGCTGTCCATCGCCGTGGCCACGGCCCCGCTCCCATAGGCTGAGGCGAAACTGGCCCCGGCGGAGCTGTAAGCCCCGGCGGCGATGCTTTGAAGTCCGCCGGCGGTGGCGGCTCCGCCAAAGGCCGAACTGATGTAACCGCTGGCGACGCTGTAATCCCCTACCGCCACCGCGCCTCCCGAGGAGGCCGTACTGGAAACCCCGACAGCGGTGCTGTTGAGGCTGCTGGCCGTGGCCGATACCCCCGCAGCTGTGCTGTTCGTGCCGGAAGCTGCGGCCAATAGCCCCGTGGCGGTGCTGTTGTCACCGGTCGCGGAGGCGGACGGACCGAAAGCGGAACTATCCAGGCCGGTTGCGGTGCTGGAAGCCCCTACGGCGGTGGCGTCGCTGGACGTGGCGCTGCTATCAGCCCCAACGGCGGTGCTGTTGGTTCCGGTGGAGGTGGTGCCGGCCCCGAAGGCGGAACTGACAAAACCAAGGGCTTGGCTGCCACCCCCCACGGCGGTGCCGCCGTTCAACGAGGCCGTGCTTCGCTCCCCAAGTGCCGTATCGTTTTGGTTGCTGGCGGTGGCTAAGTTCCCGATGGCCGTGCTGTCGGTTCCGGAGGCGGAAGCGCCGGTCCCAAGGGCGGTTTGGGCTTGGGAAATACCTGGATCGGACAACCAAACCAGTAAAACCCCTAAAACTCCCGCAACCCAGGCTGAATTCCATCTTTTCATGATCCAACTCCTTAATTTTCGGCAATGTTTTTTGAAATCCGACGATTAGAGGGTCATCCCCTGCCAGCGGCAGGCTTGGAGAACTTCAAAAAGGGCTGTGCCAAACGTCGTTGTAATAGCCCGTCGTCGCCCAACCTCCGAGAACCCACATCTCGTTGTTGAAAACCAGGCTGGTGTGTTGCTGGCGGGGCGGGAAGGCGGCGGAAAGCGTCATCGGGTTCCAAAGGGTGCCATCCCCTGAAAACCACACATCGTTCAGCCGGGTTGAGCCGTTGAATCCTCCGATAACCCACAAGCCGTTCCCATAGACCAGGCAGGTCTGGCCGCTTCTTTGGGAAAACTGGTTGGGGCCGGGCGAGGCGTTGTTGGACAAGGCCTGCACCCAACTGACGCCGTCGGAGGAGGACCAGACGTCGTTGAAGTAAGTGCCGTTGGACCCGCCGATGACCCACATCCGGTTATTGAAGACAACCATCGGGAACGAAGTGCGGCGGGGGAACTGGTTGGGGCCGGGGGATGCCGTATCGGGAAGGACCAGGGACCAGCTCACACCGTCGGAGGAGGACCAGACGTCGTTGGAGTTGCCGCCCTTGTTTCCTCCCACCACCCATATCTTGCCGCCGTAGGAAACACTGGCATGGCCGTTGCGGCCGGGGAACTGGTTGGGACCGGGCGAGGTGTTGGTGGCCAGCACCTGGGTCCAGTTGGCCCCGTCGGACGAGGACCAGACGTCGTTCAATTCGCTTAAGCCACTGAATCCCCCGATCACCCACATCCGGTTGTTGAAAACCACGCTGCCGGGCTGGATGCGCCCGGGGAACTGGTTGGGGCCCGGTGAGGCGTTGGCGGCCAGGGCCTGGGTCCAGTTGGCCCCATCGGTGGAGGACCACACATCGTTCAAGTACGACGTCCCCACGCCCGCGATCACCCACATCTGTCCTTGGTAAGCCAGGCTGCTATGGCCGACCCGGGACGGGAAGGCGGCCGAGAGGGTGGAATAGGTCCAATCCCTGCCGCCCAGGGTATTGGGGGCCGGGGTGGCGAGGACGGTCACGGGGGCAGGATTGGCGGGGAGGTTATTCCCGCAGCCCAATCCCACTAAGGGGAGAACGGCCAAAGCCGGGGCCGCAAGGAGCCATCTTGAAACCGGTTTTTTCATCGGGTGGTCTTTCTCACTGGAACTTCATGACGGTGACCTGCTGGGAGTTCATCACATCGTCGAACGCCACATAGGGTGTGGAGCCGTTGAAAGCCAGGGAGACGTAGTTGGCGGTCCCGGCCGAAAAACCCGCGCTCCCCACGTTCACCCAACTGCTTCCGTTGTAGGTCATCACCGAGGCTTTGTAGGAATTAGCCACATCTTGGAACGCGATGTAAGGCGTTCCGCCGTCGAAGACGAAGGAGGGGAAAGAAATTCCTCCGGGGGAAAAGTCCGGGCTCCCTAGGTTCGCCCAACTGCTTCCGTTGTAGGTCATTACCGTGGCCTTGCTGGAATTGGCCACGTCCTGGAAAGCCACATAGGGCGTGGAACCGTTGAAGGCCAAGGAAGGATAATTGACGAACCCGGGGGAAATGCCCGCACTTCCCACGTTCACCCAATTGCTTCCGTTGAACGTCATCACCGTGGCTTTGTTGGAATTTCCTCCATCTTGGAAAGCGACGTAGGGCACGGCACCGTTGAAGGCTAAGGAGGGGGAATAAGCCGTTCCGGCCGAAAAACCCGCGCTCCCGACGTTGACCCAGTTGCTTCCGTTGAACAACATGACGGTGATTTTGCTGGAATTCCCCCCATCCTGGAAAGCCACATAGGGCGTGGAACCGTTGAAGGCAAACGTGAGATAGGCGGCCTGACCCGCGGAAAAACCCGCGCTCCCCACGGTCCCCCAACTGCTCCCGTTGTAGGACATCACCGTCGCCTTGCCGGCATTTGCGCTATCCTCGAAAGCCACATAAGGCGTAGCGCCGTTGAAGGCCAGGGAGATGTAGTCGGCGGTCCCCGCCGAAAAACCCGCGCTGCCCAAGTTCACCCAACCGCTTCCGTTGTAGGACATCACCGAGGCTTTGCCGGAATTTCCCCCATCTTGGAAAGCCACATAGGGCGTGGAGCCGTTGAAAGCGAGGGAAGTGTAGGGGCTCTGGCCCGTGGTAAAGCCTGGGGCCCCTACGTTTTGCCAGTGCGGCCCGAGGGTCGGGGTCGCGGTCGGGCTGGAAGTGGCGGTGGAAGTCGGGGTGACTGTGGGAGTCCCGGTGGTCGTGGAAGTCGGAGTGGCCGAAGGCGTATCCGTAGCCGTGCAGGGGGTGCCCTGGGAGTTCACGCATTGGGTCGCGGTGGAAGTCGGGGTGGAGGTGGCGGTGGGCGTGGCGGCCGGGGGGTTGGTGGTGGGTTGGCTGGGATTGTTGCCGTTGCCCGAGCACCCGGCGATCAGGGCCAGGGCCAGGATGGAGGAAAATAGATAATTTTTCACGGAGGGCTCCCTTCGGTTGGAGTTGTCGGCGAATGGGGATTCGGATGAAGTGGGGCGACTTTAAAGCTCGGGGAATTTTGGAAAAAGTGTCACTTCGTGGGTTTCCGGGGGGGAATAGTCCGCGGGACGGGCGAAACTGTTCCCTACTCGGAAAACATAAAACTGTTACCCATCATTTCCCGTGCTTTTGCCGGGCCGCTTCTTTAAATTGAAACTTGGCGGCGCCGGCCGGGTATTCAGTTTCTGTGCGGCCATGGGTGGAACTGGACCGGCCGAGGGTAACCCCCGGGAAATTGGGAAAAGGATCGGTCATGCCGGATAAAGTGGAATTCAATAGGACGCCCAGGACCAAGGAGACCGTCCCTTCCAATCCAGGCATTACATCGCATACCAAAAGGTACGAACAGGTCGCCGCGCAGATCGCCGGGCAGATCGAACAAGGCGCCCTTCGCCCCGGGCAAAAGGTCCCTTCCCTCCAACGAATCCACAAACAGTTCGGGGTAAGCCTGTCCACCGCCATCCGGGCCTATTCCCTGATGGAAAAAGAAGGCCTATTGGAATGCCGGCCCCAGTCGGGTTTTTACGTCACGCCCAGGCCGCCCGCCCCTCCCCAGCCCGCGCCCAAGGTCCACAAAGCCTCCAGGGTCGAAATGGGGTCCTTTAATAAGGGGGAACTCTTTGAGATTCGGGCCATGGTGGAAAAAGAACTCCTGCGTCCCGACTCGGAAGTGCTCCACCTGGGCACCATCGAACTGAATCCGGATCTCCTGCCCCTGGCGGCACTGCAAAAATCCACTGCGGCAGGACCCCGGCGGGTGGGGCCCAAGGGCTACCTTTATAATTGGCCGCCCGGCGACCTGTCCTTGAGGCGGCAATTGGCCCGCCATTACCTCGACCGCGGCCTTTCCCTCTCCGCCAACGACTTCCTGACCACTACCGGTTGCACCGAGGGCATCCAGCTTTGCCTGGACGCGGTGGCGAAGCCCGGCGACCTGATCGCGGTGGAATCCCCCTCCTGCGTCTGGTCCCAGGTCTTTATCCAACGTAAGGGCTTGAAGGCCCTGGAAATCCCCACCCTTCCCCATAAAGGCATGGACCTGGATTTCCTCGAAAAATCCCTTCGCCGCCACAAGGTCAAGGCCTGCCTGTCCATCCCCAGCTTCCACAACCCGACCGGTTCCCTCATGCCCGAGGCGAACAAGCGCCGGCTGGTGGAAATGCTCGCCGCCCGGGACATCCCGCTGATTGAAAACGACATCAATGGCGACCTTTCCTTCGGGGGCGCGCCGGCCAAGCCGGCCAAGGCCTTCGACAAAAAGGGGCTGGTGCTGCTCTGCTCCTCTTTTTCCAAGACCCTGGCCACGGGCCTGCGGGTGGGTTGGGTCACTCCGGGGAAGTTTTACGGGGAAATCAAGCTCAACAAGATCCTCGGCACCATGAGCTGCAACACCTTTACCGAGTCCTCCGTGGGACATTTCATGGAGCAGGGCCTTTACCGCAGGTTCCTGGCCAAGGCGCGGAAGTTCTACGCCGCCAACCTCCAGGCCTTCCTGGGGGCGCTCCCACGGTTTTTCCCGAGGGGGACCCGGGTCCACCGGCCCCAGGGAGGGCTCACCCTTTGGGTGGAATTCCCGAAGGGTGTGGATTCCTTCCGGCTTTGCCGCGAGGCCATGGCGGAAAAAATCCTGGTCTTGCCCGGGCCCTTCATGTCGTCCCAGGGAAAATTCAAGAATTGTATCCGGATCACTTACGGTTATCCCTGGTCGGAGAGGGTGGAAAAGGCCCTGGAAACCGTGGGGCGGCTGGCGAAAGAGCAGCTCTCCGGCCAGAAGTGAGCGGCGGGTTCCCCGCCGGTGCCTGTCCGCGCTTAAGGCCCGTAAGTTTTAATGAAAGTGGAGATGGAGTCGTCCGCCGCGTAGATTTTCCCAGTGCCGTCCACCCAGACACCCCGGGGCGAATCGATCCCCGGCGTGACCCCCCCGAACTGGTAGGCGCCGCTTCCCAGGGAACCCCAAAGGGTCAGGAGCGGCCCCGTGACGCTGAAAACCTCGATACGGGTATTGGTGCTGTCGGCCACCGCCGCGTCGTCCGGACCGCTCAAAACCAGGCCTGAGGAGCCCCCGTTCTAGGACGTCACATAGCCCAAGCCCGAATCCAGCTTGAGGATGTGGTTGTTTCCCGTGTCTGCCACGTAGACGTACCCGTTGGAATCCACGTTCACTCCGTTGGAGCCGTTCAACTGGCTCACGCTGTTCCCCGCCGTACCCGTTCCGAAGGTGGCAACAGGGGTGGAAGAATCAATGTTTTCCCACACCCGCCGAAGGTAAAGACTGTCGCTGCCAGCAAAAGAAAAAGTGGAATCCGATTCGTCATGGAAAGTCCCCCTCATAATGAATATTGATGGGGGGGATTCTACTCAACCGGGGTCGGAAGCCCCATGAATTCAGGGTAAAGGCGGAAGCCATTTAACTGTTACGTTGTTGGAGGTTAAAGGCTGTTGAGGTCGTCCTGGCGGTAGGACATGAACCGGAGGGTTTCTATCTTTTTTCCTCGATATTCCCTTCGCCACTGCCGGTTCTGAAGTCGCCCCTGGTTGGGAATCAAGGCCCGAACTTCTGGATTCGGTTGTTTCCTTTATCGGCCACGTAGACATTGTCTGAACCGTCGACAGCCACGGCCATCGGTTGGTTAAACTCGTAGGAGTTGGAGCCGGAGGACCCGTCGCCCCCGTTCCGCCCCCACTTACCCATGTAGGACACCGGCCCTCCGATGTAAAACTCCTGGATCCGGTTGTTGCCGAAATCTGCGGCATAAAGGTGGCTGGAGGAATCGATGGTGATGCCGAAGGGGTTGGCGAGTTCACCGTTCCCCGTCCCGCTGGCCGGGGCGCTCGAACCCAGGGTCGTGTAAATATACCCAAGGTATATGCCGTTCGTCTGGACCCCCTTAACCCGGTTGTTGTAGTAATCGGCGATATAAAGGTTGTTCGTCTCGGAGTCCATGGCCACGCCCGAGGGCCCGTTGAACTGGGACGACGCCGCGCCGGTGGTCCCGAACTGGGTGACCGCCGTTCCTAGGGTGGTCCATTGCTGGACCCGGTTGTTGCCGAAATCCGAAATATAAAGGTAACTGCTCGAGGGGTCCAGGACGATGCCCGAGGGCGTGCTGAATTCGCCGAGGGCGGTTCCAGCCGTCCCATCCCCGCCATTCCTCCCCCAGGTGGCCACCCAGGTGACCGCCGAACCCGTGTCGAAAAACTTCTGCACCCGGTTGTTGTAGGTGTCGGCCACGTAGAGGTTTCCCGCTCCGTCCCCCGTGATGTATTCGGGATAATAGAACTGGCCGTTGCCCTGGCCGCTGGTGCCGTCACCCCCGTTTTTCCCCCACTTCAACCGGAAGTTGCCGTTGGTGTCGAACTTCTGGACGCGGTTGTTGAAAGTGTCCACGACATAAACATATCCCCCGATCACGGCGATCCCTTCCGGTTGGTTCAATTGCCCGTCCCCCGTTCCCGGTGTTCCCCACTGGGTGAGGTAGGTATGGGTCGAGGGCGTCGCCGTGAAGGTGGCCGTCGGGATCGACGAGGATAGGTAGACATAAGTGACCGAAGTGGTGTAGCCGATTTCGGGGTCGCTCCCATAGGTGAAATTTGAACCTGTTTGGGCGTTAGTGGGGATTCCGCTGTTGGCGATAAAAACCCCCGCGGTATAGGTGCCGGGGCCGCTGTAGGCGTAACCGGGCATGGTGAAGGGGGACGTCACCCCCGTGGCGCTGACATAAACGACGGAATTGGCGCCGATATCCCTGGTTTCAACCTGGTCCAGGTTGCCCGGATTGGACCAGGTGCAGGTGAACCCATCCGGGCTCAAGGTCATGGGACTCCCGCCGGGCGCCGTGATCGTGACCGAGGCCGTCCCAGCCGAGGTAACCGTGGTCAATGAATAAGCCGATCCCGGCTGGTAGGGCAAAATACCGTGGCCCAGGTAGACCGCGAAGGACCCCGCCCCTTCCGTAGCGTTTCCAACATAAGTTAGGGCCGAGCTGAGCGAGGGCCCGGAAAGAGTGACGCCGGCGTCCGTGACCGCCGCCCCGGCCACCTGCAGGTA
>JAJPJW010000163.1 GCA_021324075.1 Pseudomonadota bacterium
CGGCCGAAAGCCCGAAACCCCAGTAATTCTCCCCCCGCCAAATGTTCCAGTTGTGGCGGCAGGCCTTTCCCGGTTTGGAGAAGTTGGAAACTTCGTATTGTTCGAAGCCATTCCGGGCCAGGAAGGACTGGGCCCAGGCGTATTCATCCGCCACCGTATCTTCGGAAGGCAGCGGCAGCCCGTCCGCCACTTGCTTGGCCAGGGGGGTTCCCTCTTCCACTTGCAGGGCGTAGAGGGAAAAATGTTCGGGGTTTAATCCGGCCGCTTTTTCGACGGACTCCTTGAACATCTCCAGGGTCTGGCCGTGCAAGCCGAACATCAGGTCGAGGTTGATGGAGGCAAAGCCGGCCCGGCGGGCATCGGCAAAGGCTTGCTCCACCCTGTCCCATTCGTGGCCCCGTCCCAGCTTCTTGAGGATTTCCTTTTGGACGGCTTGGGCGCCGAAGCTCAGGCGGTTGACCCCGGCGGCCCGGTAGGCCGAAAGCCTTCCCAGGTCCACGGTTTCGGGATTGGCTTCCATGGAAATTTCGATGTCCGCGTCAATGCCGGCTTTCTCCCGGAGCGCGGCGAGGAGCTGTTCCAGTTTTTCCGGAGCCAGCAGCGACGGCGTGCCTCCGCCGAAATAGACGGTTTGAAGGGCACCCTTCAGGGAGGAGTTGCGGATTTCGAGGCAAAGGGCCTCCACATAGGCGGCCATTTTGGATTCCTGTCCCGCGAAGGACGTGAAATCGCAGTAGCTGCAGATGGAAGTGCAGAAAGGGATATGGAGATATGCGTTCATTCAAAAACCCCAACTTCAGTTCGCCGTTGGCAGTTCGCAGTAAAAGTCTTGGCTTTCGCTGCGAACCGTGAACTGCGAGCTGCGAACTGCCTTTTACTTGATCGTCATGAACATCCGGGCCTTCAGGGCCTGGCAGTTGTCCTTGAAGGTTTCCAGGCCTGTGACGCCGACGATGATCCCCGCCAGGACGCAGCACAGCACGATGGTGAAGAGGTAATTCTTCAATATATCCATCCTGGCCTTGGAGTCCGCCGCTTCCGCGGGGCTGGAGGAGCGTTTCACCACCAGGTCGAAGAGCATCATGAGCGTCGAAACCGCCGCCACCACCAGGGCCAAGAGGGCCAGGAAGTCGGGGATGCCGACTCCGTGGTAATAAATGAACCAGGCTTTTCCCTTGATCATTTGTTCATCCAGCTGCCCCCAGTAGCGGGAGTCATAGCTGTTGTCCCGGTTGTCCCCCATCATGAAATAGTGGCCGGGCTGGATCGTGACGGGGCCGAAATTCACCTTTACCGAGTCCGGGCCCTCCTCCTTGAGGATCAGGTCGGGCGTCCCCATGTGCTTCACATAGGGCTCCACTTGGAGCTGGCCGTTCACGTAAAGGTCGGCTTTCCTTAATTCGATCACGTCGCCGGGGGTGCCGATGCAGCGTTTGATGAAATCCTTGGAAGGGTCCTGGGGGAAGACGAAGACCACTACATCGCGCCGTTGGGGCTTGTGGAAATCCAGGAACCGGGGGGTATGGTTGAGGAAGGAATAGCCGTATTCGTATTTCTTCACCAGGATGTAGTCGCCCACCTGCAGGGTGTCCTCCATCGAGCCCGAGGGGATGGTGAAGGGCTGGACCCAAACGGCTTTGAGGGAGAGGGCCACCGCCATGGCGATCCAGAAGGAATCGATGGTCTCCACCATGCCGGCGTTGGCGGGGTTTTTCCGGTAGGCCGGGATGCCCCAGCGCAGCAGGGCTTCCACGAGGGAAAGCACCCCGAAGAGCACCCAGAGGATCGAGTTCAAGTTTTCAATGAGGTTCATTGTCACCCTTTCTATAAATAAGTGGTTTTCTTACTCTTCCACCTTCAATACCGCCATGAAGGCCTCCTGTGGTATTTCGACGCTTCCGATGTTCTTCATGCGCTTCTTCCCTTCCTTTTGTTTATCCAAAAGCTTGCGTTTGCGGGAAATATCACCGCCGTAGCACTTGGCCAAAACGTCCTTCCGGCGGGCCCGGACCGTCTCCCGGGCGATGATCTTGCCCCCGATAGCCGCCTGGATGGGCACTTCGAAGAGCTGTTGGGGGATGATTTCCTTCAGTTTTTCCGCGATGCCCCGGCCCCGGATCTCCGCCTTGTCCCGGTGCACCATGAAGGAAAGGGCGTCCACCGGTTCCCCGTTCAGGAGTATGTCCACCTTCACCACTTCGCCCACCTTGGTGCCGATGGGCTCGTAATCCAGCGAAGCGTAACCCTTGGTGGCGCTCTTGAGTTTGTCGAAAAAGTCCATGACCACTTCGGCCAAGGGTATTTCATAGGTGATGAGCGCCCGGCTGGTATCCAGAAAATGGGTGTCCTTGTGCACGCCCCGCCGCTCCTGGCAAAGGGTCATGACCGCTCCGATATAGTCGGCGGGCACGATGATCTTGGCGTCGATATAGGGCTCCTCGATCTCCTCGATCTCGGAAGGGTTGGGCAGCTTGGAGGGGTTGTCCACGCTGAAGGTCTCCCCATTGGTCTTCTTTACCTTATAGACCACGCTGGGGGCGGTGGCGATGAGGTTGAGGTTGTACTCGCGTTCCAGGCGTTCCTGCACGATCTCCATGTGGAGGAGCCCCAGGAAGCCGCAGCGGAAGCCGAAAGAGAGGGCTAGGGAAGTTTCAGGCTCGTAGGAAAGGGCGGCATCCGAGAGTTTCAGCTTCGCCAGGGCTTCTTTGAGGTCTTCATAGTCCTCCGAAACCACGGGATAAAGCCCGCAGAACACCATGGGTAGCACGTCCTTGAAACCCGGCAGGGCTGAGGCCGTGGGGTGGCCGGCGTCGGTGATCGTGTCGCCCACTTTGGCGTCACGCACTTCCTTGACGTTGGCGGCTACATAACCCACTTCCCCCG
The DNA here is from genome assembly GCA_021324075.1 of Pseudomonadota bacterium. GTDB lineage: Bacteria > Oederibacteriota > Muellerivitia > Muellerivitales > Muellerivitaceae > JAJPJW01. The sequence goes on from JAJPJW010000163.1 coordinate 2,884, forward strand.
CTGAAAGGCCCTCGGTCTTATCCATTTTCGGCTTGAAGACGCCTACTTCCTCCACCTCGAAGACCTTTCCTGTCGACATGAGCTTCATTTTGCTTCCCTTGGCGATGGCGCCGTTCAGGAGCCGCACGAAAATGATCACACCCCTGTAGATGTCGTACATGGAATCGAAGATGAGGGCTTTGAGGGGTTCCTCCGGTTCGCCCTTCGGCGGGGGGACGCGTAAAACCACCGCTTCCAGGATGTCCTCGATGCCGATGCCTTCCTTGGCCGAGGCCAGGATGGCCTCCTCACCCGGGATGGCCAGGGATTCCTCCATTTGTTTCTTGCATCGCTCCACGTCGGCGGCGGGCAGGTCGATCTTGTTGATCACGGGCACGATGGCCAGTTTCTGGTCGAAGGCCAGGTAGGCGTTGGCCAGGGTCTGGGCCTCCACCCCCTGGGAAGCATCGATCAGGAGGAGGGCCCCTTCGCAGGCCTTCAGGCTCCGGGAAACCTCGTAGTTGAAGTCCACGTGGCCCGGGGTGTCGATGAGGTTCATCTCGTACTTCTGGCCGTCCTTGGCCTTGTAGAAAAACCGTACGGCCTTGGCCTTGATGGTGATGCCCCGCTCCCGTTCCAGGTCCATCTGGTCCATGAGTTGGTCGCGCATCTCCCGGGGGGGGATGGCGCCGGTGAATTCCAGCAGCCGGTCCGCCAGGGTGCTCTTGCCGTGGTCGATATGGGCGATGATGCAGAAATTGCGGATGTGGGATAGCGACAAACGGATTTCCTTTATCTGGTTTTGGGGGCGCTAGTATAGCAGGCCGGGGTAAAAGTCCAATGCAAGCGGGCCTTTGGAAAAGGCCCTTAAAACAAAAAAAGCGGCCCCCGGAGGAAGCCGCTTTTTTCATTAAAAAAGAGGATCAATAGAATTGGACGTTATCGACCCAGAAATTGGTTTCGGTGGTGACCGGGGCGGGCGTGCCTTGCGCGTTGTTGCTGAACTGCCATTGGATAAAGAGGAATTTGGTCTTATGGTTGGCCAGTCCCGGTGGGGTAACCGTGCCATAACCCGGTGATGCGAAGGCGGTAAAGGCAAATTGGGTCACGGCCCATTGGTCGACGCCTCCAACGGTGGTCGAGGTGTTCGGAAGTTTGACCTGGTAATGGTTGAAACAATTGGAGTCGGGAGGGGGGCAGGTTCCACCCGGCCCTCCGTCCGCCGGCAGGGTCTGGTCGATGGCGATCTGGACCACCCGGTTGGTGTTGTTGTCCGTTACGCTGGCCGAGGCGGAAGACTGGATCTTGTAATAAAACTTGATTCCCGTGAAAGCGGTAGCGTCGAAATAGGGGTTGGAAGGGGTGGTGACCAGGTGGCAAAGCAGCTGGTCCGATTCGTATTTTCCGGCGGCGATGAGGGTGACGGGGCCGACATGGAGCGCGTAAGTGCTGGAATCCACCGAATCCGCAACGGTATTGGGAACGACAAAGGTGCTATTGACGGCGTTGGACGCGCCCGGCGGCCCGCCGAATGTCGTCAGCACCCACACACCGGGTCTGAAGGCGGGGCTGCCGTTCGGATCCAATTCGGTGACAGGGCCGGTGGGGATGACCGGGGGGTATCCCAGCAGGTTGGGATTCACGGTGACTGAACCGTTCTCGAAGTTGCTGATATAGTTGGAAGGAAGGGGCGTCGACTGCGCCACCACGGACGAAACGGGCGGTATTTGGTTGGAGCAGCCTTGGATCAGGACAAGGCCGAGCGTCGCCAGAAAACAACCCGCGCATAAAAAGAATTGAACCCTGCGTTTCACGGCTTCCTCCCCCGCTTTACATCCGAAGAATGAACTTCACCCATCGTTTTCAATTTTACCACTATCAATAGAACGAAACGTCGGCCAACCAATAGTCAAAGGTGGAAGTTCCGGCGGTGTTATTCCGGCTTTCCTCCCATTGAAGCCAAAGCATTTGTTGGAGGTTTTGCCCGGCGAAACTGGCGGTTGGCTGTGTGACTACCCCGGCATAAGCTTGTTGAAGGGAGGTAAAGGGGATGCTGAAAGCCTTCCATTGGCCTCCCGTTCCACCCGTAAGGTCAAAGGTGAAATTGTCGAAACACCCTCCCGCATTCCCCCCCAAGCAGCCCCCTTGGGGAAGGCCCTGGGTCTGGAAAACCGGAATTGAAAAATCCCTCTTCGTGGTAGTGTCATCGCCGGCGATCTTGAGGTAAAAATTAACGCCCGAAAAGAAACTTCCATCGTATAGGTTGGTCCCACCTTCCATGGGGACCTCCAATTCAACGGCCGGGTACTGGGCGTTCCCCAAATCGGCGAGGGTTCCGGAGACGCGGTAGGCGTAGGGAGAGGAGCTGCTGGGCCCCCCTAAAACGGCTTGGGTCACGGAAAAGGAGAGGGCGGCCCCAAAGTTATCGACGGCGGTAACCGCGCCACCGACTCTCAAGTTGTAGCTGGGGGGATTGTTCATTTCCATGAGGTTGGGGTTGATCTGGGTAGTGCCGCCGTTGAAGTTACAGACCAAGTTCTTGTTCGGCACGGTGTTGAGAACCGGATAGGGACCGGGATAGCCCGAATTAAAGGGTGTACTGTTCGTGCAGCCGGCCAACACGGCCAGGCCCAAGCCCGCCGATCCTAAAACCCACAGGAGAAGGCGGGTTTTTGTGCCCTGCTTCGGTTCGCGGTTAAAATTCAATTTCATAAGTCAGCCCCATGTATTGGTTATACAGCGTGCCAGTGGTTCCGGGGGGTGTCCCGATATAAGGTACCGCATTTCCCCAGGTCATGTCGTAGTCCCCATAAATACTGGAATTGCGGTTCACCTTGAAAGTGGTCGAAAACCGGTAACTTTGGTTGCTCCCATTGACATTAAAAATCTGGTATTGCCCCAGGTCCTGGTTATTGAAGGTATAGGAATAGCGGGCCAGGGTACTTCCCTCGTAACCGGCTTCCGATCCCGAGACACTCTGGGTTCCGAAGGAAGCCGCCCCTTCCCACCAGGGAAAGAGCTCCACCCTTACCCCGCCCAGGATCCAAGCGCTGGTCAGGGTCCCGATGGCGCTGGTGGTCTGCTCGTAGCGGACGTTCGCCCCGATTTCCAGGTCCCCCGTGCCGATACAGGGCCCCAGGTTGAACGAAGGCCCGGCATTGATGTAGGTGAAATTCCGTTGGGGAGCGGGAACGGCCGCGGTGGCATCCACCGGCGTGTAACCGGACCCGACGTTGTTCACCACCATGTTACCACTGATTTCTTGGACGAAGTACAGTGAGGCCGGCAGCTTGAGCGCGTCCTTTTCGAGGGCTTTCACGTCCAAGTCGATCCCAAAACCCTCGCGGTTGGGGGTCGCCAAGCCGTAGGGGAAGGTGTTGTCCTGGGTCCGGTCATAAAAACTAAAGATGGCGTTGGCCCGGGGAACGTTGGAAAGGAAAAATTGGGTTCGCAAGGGGGCGGTCATCAGTTCGGGCCCACCGGGAACGGCTGTGTTGACGAACAACACGCCGCCACCCGTGGAAAGCGTCAGGTCGTCCTGCCGGGTCTGGGCCAGGGGCGAGTAATAATTAGGGCCCACATCCATGAGGCTAAAGGTGACTTTTGAACGACCGAACCTCACATAGGGCCCGCCTAACACCGCGTAATCGGAGATCGTCTTGTTGGCGTCCTGTTCGTCATCCTGGTAGGTGGCATAGGCCCCTTCAAAACTGCCGCCGATGGAAAAACCACCCCCGAGCCCTAAGTCCACGGAAGGCTTGAAACTGCCCAACTGGTATTGGTGCGCCCAAGTGTTGGGGTTGAATTGGGAATAGGGGGTCCCGGGTGTGTCCGTGTTCAAGGGTTCGGTCAGCAAGACCCCGTAAACATCCACGGCCAATTGCAGGGAGACGTCTCCGCCCAGGAACCACCGTTTGGATTTCAGCTCGCTGTCGCCCCCCAGGATCCAGTCGGTGAAGAAATAAGGCCCAAAGTAGCTGCCCCCGTTGGCAATGTCCTTGAAACCGTTCCGGATCATGTCCACCATCAGGGAAACCTTGAACTGGTCCAGGACGGCGGAGTCGGGCCAGCCCACATCCGTGCCCAGGCGCACACCCCGGAAAGGCCATTTCGGTTCGTTGTTGAGCAGGGTTTCATATTTAGTCTCATCATCATAGCGCTGGTACATTTCGGGGTAGTAACGCAGGTCCAAATTGTTGCGGTTCCAGAGGGTCAGGGGCGTATAAGCCTCGTCGAAATCCCCGAAAGTGGCGGAGAACCAGGGCGCGTTGAAATCGATGTGGGCCCGGCGGACGAAAAGGTTATCCAGGGCCAGGTTGGAGGACATGTCGGGCGACCCGTAGCGGACGGTGGCCTCCCAGCGGACTTGCTTGGACACGATTCCCTCGGGCATGAAGTCGATAAAGCCCGTGGCATAGCGGTTGGCCGGCTGGTTCAAGGCCACCGCGGTGGTGCTGCCGAAATATTGTTGGGACAACCCATAGGCCCGTCCCAAACCGTGCCAGTCAATGGTGGGATATTCGGTGATGCCCTTGAGGCTTTTCCAAAGGTCGTATTGTTCTCCCTCGGCCTTGGCCACCTTGTTCTCCACGTCGGCTTTTTGGTCCTGCACCAGTTTCAGCTCGAAGTCGTAGGCTTCCTTGAGGGAACGGAGGTTCCTCTCCATTTCGGCGATCTTCGCGGGGTTGTTCCAAAGCGCCGTGGAGGCCTCCGAAGGAGCCTCGGCAGGGGCCGGAGCGGGGGCTACGGGAGCGGGTGCCGGGGCGGTCTCGGGAACTGCGGCAGGAGGCGCCGCCGGGGCGGGACTGGGGGCGGAGGCTCCATCGTTGTCGGCCGGGGGGGGAGGGGGAATATCCGCGTCGGATTGGGCAAGGATGATTTCCTTATAGTTCTTTTCCGCCTTGAAAATCCTCTGGGCCACTTCAAAACGGGTCAGGGGGCCCCGGGAGGCGCCGGCAGGCAGGAGGCCCGTGGATTCCAACTCGAATAATTGCCTGTAAGTGGCATCGCCCGACGGGACCACGGCAAAAGGATCGGCGGCCGCGAATGCGGCAACCGTCCCCAGGAGGAGCGCAAAGCCCAGCATCCAAGCCGGGGCAGGGCGGGCGGCGAAGGTTTTCAGGTTAGAATTTGACATAATATCCAAATCTCCAAACCTCGTCGTAATGGGTATAAGCGGGGAAATCGCTCCAGTTGTACTGGGTCAGGAAGTAATCCGCCCGGAAATTGGCCATGTCGTTCAGGGGAAGTTTGAGGCCGAGGGCGAAGGTCTGCCGGGTGAGGTTCAGCGGCTCGTAGGAATATTGTCCCAAGGTGGACGTGTCCAACATGAAGGAATATTCACCGTAGGTGGGCGGATTGCCCTGCCCCAGCACATATTCGCTGCCGGTGGACTGGGTTTGCTCAAAGGCCGCGGACCAGACCACCGTGTTCAGGAAATGGGCCGGGATGTTGAAATCACAGGCTGCGATCAAGGTATCCACGGTGAAGGGGGCCGCTCCCAGGCCCAAGTCCGTTTCCTGGTGCTTGAGGTCGAATTGAATGTCATAAGTGCGTCCGGGCAGGTCAAGGGCCTTGGCGAAATCGACCGTCAGGGCGCCTTCGTAACCCGTAAAACTCCGGGCGGCGGCGGTGTTGGTGTTGCTGTCGACGGCCGCCACTCCCGTTCCGTCCGGCTTGACGACGAAATCCGGCTGGATTTCCTGGATTGACTCGTAGGAAAACTGGGGTTTGAACCAGCCCTTCTCCCCGATCTCGCCTGAAAAACCGAAGACCACACCTTGGCGGTCAGGCGTGGAATCCCCATAGGGAAGGGCGTTTTCGGCCAGACGGTCATAGGGGGCGAAGGAAGGCCGGGTGACGCTCTGAAAGGGCGACCCGTTGAGGTAACCGGGCAGGTTGTCGTCCAGGCCGTTCATATTGGTGCTCAAGTAAAGGGAGGAGCCCGTGCCGGGGGTGTACCGGTTGGTCTGGGCCCCGGGTGAGTAGAAATAGGGTCCGATATCGAGGTATTTTCCGGTGAAATGGATCCCTTCAATATTCAACGATCCATTGGCTAAGAGGGCCCAATCGGTGAAGACCCTCAAGGGGTTCATCTGGTCGTCATTGTATTGGCTGCCCGCATTTTCCACCGAGGCGGTCACGTTCACCTTGTCGGCAAAGGGCAAAGTGACCCGGCTGGCCACGCTGCCGATCTCATATTGATGGGCCCAACTGTTCGAATAATAGGAAAGGTAAGGCACGTTGGCGCTGCTGGGGTCCTCCCACAAAAGCAGGCCCGTCCCGGTGACTTCCAGGTTGTCGCCCAGGAGGCTCAGCGAACCCTGGGTTCCGCCGAAGTAGCTTCCAAAGGTGAAATTGGTGGCGGTGTTCATGGGCCCGGCCATGGCCTGCAGCTTGGCGTTGCTCAAGAAGGCATCCTTCCCGAAAGCCACGGTCGTGGCCGCCTGGAAACCCCGCAAATGCTCATCCGTGCCGTGGTCCATATAGACCCATTCCTCCACGTCCTTGCGCGTGCGGTTGAAAGAAGTTGGTTCGATGAAGGTATAAACGGGAACCTCGTAGTTCCAAAGGGTCAGGGGGGTATAGCTCTTGAAGAAGTCCCCGGCGTTCAGGGTGGCGACATCATTCACGTTCGTCAGCTCCAGCCACCGCAACTGGAAATGCTGCAGGATCGGGTCCTGGTAGTACATCCCGATGGAGCGTAGGGCCCTGATGCGGGCGTCGAATAAAAGGAAGGGCACGGGAATGCTGCGAAGGTCCATCTCCATGAATATGGCGGCGTTGTAATCCATGGGGAGATAGCCGGGGAAATTCCCGAACCCGCGGTAGTTGGACATGTATCCCCTGGAAAACCCGCCTATATCCATGCCTGTGCGCTTCAGGTAGGCCTGCTGCAGGGCGGCGAAAACCTCGTCGCGGTCCTTGACGTCCTGGATGCGCGCCTCCAGCTTGTCCACGTCGATCCCCATGGCCGACAGCTCCCCGCGGAATTCCTCCACCAGGTCCGTCAGGCTTTTGGAGGCCTGGGGAGCGGAGGCCGCCGTACCGGGAAGGTCCGGAGCCCCGGGAAGGGCGGGCGTGCCGGGAGGAGGCAGTTCGGGTGGAGGCAGGTTCACCCCGCCGCCCGGAAGGGGCGGGGGAAGCTCGGCTTGGGCGTAAAAACGCTGGCCCGCTTGTTCGGTCAATTGGGCCACTTCCAGGTTGGTCATCTGGGCAATGGGTTTCTCCGGGGCGGCCACCAGTCCCGAGGAGACCAGGTCCGCCAGCTCCTGGTTGACCCAGGCGTCCCGGTCGGTCGAAACCAAACGGCCATGGCCGGCGTAGGCCGGCAAGGCTCCCACGAGGAGCAAGGCCACGATCCATTGTTGGCTGCGAAGTTTCATTTTGTCCTTAGCCTTAGAAAAGGAACCACATACGGCTGTAATACTGGTCGCCCGAGTAGTCGTTTTTCGGCACGTCGGCGTCGGTGAAGTCGATGTGCTTGTAGCGGAATTCCATCTTGCCCCCGCACCAGGGGATGTCCCAGGCCAGGCCCAAACCGTAGGCGTTGGTTTGGTAGTCCACGTTGGGGTAGGTATAGGCCGACTTCCAGGTTTCCAAGCCGATGTCCCCGCTCAAATCCAGGTTCTTGACGACATTGACCATGACGGCCCAGTCGAAAACCTGCTGTTCGAAAAGGTTCGGGATATTCTGCAGGTTGACCGTCTGTCCCGGACTGGTGGTGACGCTGGCCAGGGCGGGATTGGAGGAAACACCCGATACTTGGTTGTCCGCCATGAAAAAGGAGCCGTCCAGCGGGGTGGAAAGGCCGATCCATTGGTTCAGCTTTAACTTCGCTGTCAGGGCGATGTAATTATAGGTTTTCAAATTGTCCAGATTGACATAGACGTTATGGCCGACCATGCCGGTTACGGGTGCGTTGGCCGCTGTATAGGTAGTCGGCATGCCATTGGCTCCCAGGATCGGCACGATCAGCGGAAGCCGTTCCGAGGTCAACCGGAATTGGTATCGGGGGTCGTAAAGGGTGGTGTCCCCATCGTTGCGCGCGGTTTCGATATTGTTGGCATAGGCTTGGCGCAGGGGATAATCGGGGCTGCTGTAGCCCCCCCAAAGGTTGAGGCCCCAAAGGCCTTCGTCATCGGGATAATAGAAGGAAATTTCGTTGAAGGGCTCGATGGTGTAATAACCCGTGTTGCTGTTCCCCACCGGCCCGGCCTGCTCCGCGGTGAATTCCGTCTTTTGGGCCAAGTCGAAATTGATGATGAAACTGTCGAGGAAACTCGGCCAATCCTTCATGAAGTCCTGCTTGCGGCCGTCCCAGCCCAGGTTCACCCTCCAGCCGTAGCGGTCGCTCACCAGGTTGTCCACCTCGCCGATGGCTCCATAGGCGTCGTTGAAGTCGTTGGGCGACTTGGTGGACAGGTCGCTCACCCCGTACTGCTCGAAATGCACGCCCGCCATCAGGACCTTGCTCTGGAAATTGGCGTAATTGTCGCTGATCGCGAAACCGTAAACCGTGAAGGGGTAGAAACTGAGGGCGGCCTGTCCTGCCCCTGCTTCGATCGGTTGGGGATTGGGGTCCAGGGCCCCCGTATAAAGATTGGTGATGAACTCGCCGGTATAGAGGTGGGAAAACCCGCCCTCGATGTCGAAGAAGACGGGCTTGAGGTTGAGGTTGATGTCGGCGGCGTAGTCCTGCATATCCAGTTGGGGGACCTGGTTGAACCCGAACTCATCGTTGACCCATTGGGCGGAGAGGGAGGTCCTGATCGTCTGGCTCCAGGGCATGTCGATCTTTGCCGCTTCTTCCCAGCGCTGGGTCTGGGTGGGGCTGGTGCCCATGCGCCCGACGAGAACGTGCACCCTTGTATCGCCCAGGCCCGGCAGGTCGTGGCCCACGGCATACATGCCGTCGAAAACCCGGTCGCTGGTGGACTGGACGTTCGCGGAGACGGTGGAAACGAAGCCCACGCTGTTCATGTAGTCGTCCCAGTTCTTGGCGTCCTTGTCGGTGGAGAAGGCCTTGATGTCGAAGGGGTCCTCGAAGCGTTTCAGGGAATAGGGGGCCACGCCGCGGGTGAAATCCCCCAGGGTGGTGTCGGACTGGTAAGCTTCCACCGCGAAGGTGGTTTCCCATTTGCCCAGGTCCCCGTAAACGTCCAAGGTCAGGCTGGGGGATCCCACGTAAATCGAGGCGGGGGAGGCCAGGGCGCCGGTGGAGCCGCCCGGGGAATCGGAGAAGTTGGAATAAGGGATAAAGGCTCCGAAACCGATGGAATAAACCCCCGCACCTCCGATATCGCCCCACATCCCTAACCAGATGGTCTGCTCGAGCTTGCTCACATTGTTGACCAGCGGACCCGAACCCGAAACGGGCCCGGAAACGTTGAATTGCTCGAAACGCGTATCGGTATTGGTGTTCAGGTTGGGGTCTCCGACGTCCTTCTTGGCCTTGTTCTTGACCGCGACGACCTCGTCCTCGATTTTGCGCAGGTTGTCCAGTTCCTTTTGCTCGTCCGTAATCCGCTGGTCGTAAAGGCTCAGGCGGGACTTGAGCATGGCGTCTTCTTCCTTGAGTTCTTTCAGCAGTTCGTTGATTTCATTCAGGGTGGCGGCATTGGCCGGAGGCAGGAAGGGCGTGGGCGCGGGGGCGGCGGCCGTCGGCAGGGCCGGGGGCAGCGAGATTTCGTTGGTTACCGGGGCCGCCACCGGAAGGGGGATGGGCGTGGCGGTGGGAAGGGGGCGGTAGAGTTCGGGGGCCGTCAGGTGGGCCTTGGCTTTCTCCGTATAAAACGCCAGCTCCAGGCGGGTGACATACTTCCCTTCATCCAAAACCTGCTTGTCCTGGGGTTCCAAATAACCTTCATCCCCCAGTCTCTTCACGCGCTGGTAAAGGGGCGAACTGGAGTCCAACTCTTCATAAGGATTGGCCGAAACCGGGGGCGCCCCGGACCCTAGGAAAAGGGCCGCCAAGGCGGCGGCGACCAGGAAGATTTTGGATCGGAAGCTCAAACAAGACCTCGGTCAATGTTTTCGAAAGAATTAACAAATCCTCTAACTTCGGAAAAACAGGTCGGCGCAGATCCTCAGAAAAACTCGACGTCGTCCACCCAATAATCGATGTTATAGGTCCCAGCGACGTTGTTGCCGCTGTGGGTCCAGGCGAAATTGATGAATTCGGACAGGTGGTCGGTCAAATCCGGCGGGATGACCGCCCCGCCCCAGCCTTCGCGCTTGATGTCGGTGAAGACCAGTGTCATTTTCACCCAGTCGCCCGAGGAGGGCAGGTCGACGCCGAAATGGTCGTAGCAATTGTTGCTGCAGGTGCCGCCCTGGTCGGAGGGGAGGGTGGCCGCCATGCCGATGCCGAAACGGCGCTTGACCGCCGTGTCATCCGAAGGGCATTTATAGTAAAAAAACATGCCCGTGAAATTGCTGGCGTCGTAAAAACCCGTGTCCTTCAAGTGGCACTGGAGCTGGAACCCGGGGTAGCTTTTGTCACCCTTGTCGGTGAGCTTGCCGTAGATATGGACGGCCTTGGCGTCCCCATGGGCGCCGCCATCGGCAATGAGGTCGGAATTGATGGTGCCTCCCCCTCCGGAGGAAATGGCCATCCATTGGCCGCCCGAGGCCCCGAAGAGCTTGGGATTCACATTTTTGGAACCGTTGTTGAAGTCGCTGACCATGCATTGGTCTGCGGGGACCTGCACCTTGGCCTTGGCCACTTCGGGGTTGTGGAGCCCCGCCGCAAGGGAGGATTCCTTGGAGCCTTCATTGTAGAAAACCGCGCCGCAACCGGCGAGGAGGGAGATCGCGGCGGCGCCCAGCCAGAATGAAAATCCGCGGAAGCGGACCATAAACACCCCTTCTTCGGTTTTAAGGAAAATTGATTTTCTATTTTCGAAGGAATAAAAGCGCCAAAGCCCCGGTATTCTACTAAAAGGGTCTTAAGGCCGGTATCTTTTTTTGGAAAGAAGTTTCAGAATGTTCCGGTTTTTCGAAAGGATGAAGAATCCCCGAAAAAACCGTTTTTTTAAAACGTTCAACAGTTGAAGGCAAGGCGGGCGTTATTCTTGGTCGTCGTTTTCTTTCGGGTCCGAGCCGTTGCCCTTGTCGTTTTCCAAGTCCCTCACCGAGGCGCCCGAACTCTTCTTCATGTAGGCGAAATCGAAAACCCTCCAGGACTGGCCGGGTTTTTCCGCCACGACGGCGGCCATGAACCGGTTGTCGCGGTCCGGCTGGTTTTCCTTGGGGATGTTCACATAGAGGCTCTTCACGCGCAGGGTGTCCCCCGCGGGCAGGTCGAAGGGCCCTACCGTGGCCAGGTCGGCGTAATAATCTTTGGAGGCGTCGATTTGGTGCAGCACGACCCCCTTCAGGTCCTGGGGCGTGGGATTGCGGATTTCAACCTGCAGGGGGACCGAGACTCCCCCCGGCACCTTCTTGGGAGCCGTCAAGGTGACCTCCAGGGGCGACAAACCCTCGGTTTGCCGGAGCATGGTGAAGGCCTTGCCGCCCGCCACCGTCCATTCCATGGCGCTGTAGGGGCCCTTCACCCCGTAAACGATGCGGTAGAGGTCGTGCCAGAACATGCCGATTTGGGCGTTCACCGGGAACCATTGGTGCAGGATGTCCACTTCGCGGTTGTAAAGCTCCTGGGGCCCGGGCGGATCGACGGATTTCTGGACCCAGTTGAAGTCCACCATTTCGCCGGGCGCGAACATGCCATTGCCCCGCGCCAGGTACTCGGGCCATTGGGTTTTCATCGAAGCCAGGGTGCTCCGGTCGCTCTGGTAAAGCATGATTTGGTTGTAGCCGATGCCCGCGTCGATGAGCATGGCCGGGTCCTGCCCGTGTTCATGGCCCATCTTCCAGCCCAGGGTGAAGGTGAAGACGGGTTTGGAGATCTTGGCCTCCTCCAGGATGCCCCTGACGATGGTGGCCACCTTGTGGGCCCGCCACCAGTCGAACAAGGCCACGACCGGGGAATCTTTCTTGCGGCCCGTCTCGACCGTCTTGGCCAGCCAGTGGATGCGCTCCTCCTTGGAAAGGGACCAGAAGTTGTCCGGTCCGGGCACGTTCATGTCGTTCACGAACTCGTCGACCATTTCGTAGCCCGCATCCCCCGTGCGGATGTAATCCAGCCCCACCATGTCCACGTTGGGGTCCTGGTCCATTTCCTTGAGGAAACCGATGACGTCCTGCCGGCGCTTGGGGTCCTCCACCGAAATAAACCGGTCCTGGACCACTTCGTCGCTGTCCGGGTCGTATCCCAATGCGAACTGGTAGGGAACCTGGTTCCACGCGTCGCCCATGACCTTAAAGGTGGTCATATAGGCCCCAAACTTGAGGCCGACGGCGTGGGCGGCTTTGGCGTATTTGCGGCCCACTTCCATATCGCCGCGGTTGAAGGGAAAATCCCGCGGGCTGAAATGGTCCCAGGCGGAGGTCTGGGCCATGAGGAAGCAATAGGTGTCGGCGCCCATAAACTTGGCCCAGTCCAGGGCGTTGGCGGCCCTTAAGGAATCGCTGCCGTCGAGGGCCGGCACCGCCCCGCCGATCAGCCGCTTGCCGCCTTCCATGGTCAGGGCCGCATAGCCGGCGGGCATGCCGTTGGGCCTCAGGGGCGGGATCGTGAAGGCGGACTCGAAGTCCTTCGCGGTTTCCCAGGTGGGGGAAGTCACCACCACTTCGGCCACATAGGTGCCCACGGGGGGGTTATAGGGGATGGGCCAATTGCCGATGAACTTCCCGTGCGGGACGTCCTTCTTCAGGCTCAGCTTGGTCCTTCCGTCCACCAGTGTGACGGGTTTTCCGTCCTGGAACACCTCCACGGTGGCGTGCATGTCGGGGAAGGAGCCTATTTCCTCGTGGTTGATGGTCACCTCGAAGGGCACCAGCTCGTACCTCAGGAAATTGCGGGTGGGCATGACGGCGATCACATCCGGGATCATCTGCGCGACGGTGGGCGACATGGCCCCGAATTTTTTGGATTCGGGGGAAAGGGTGGCCTTGGCGATCAAGACCCCGCAGGCCAGGAAGGCGGCGATAAGGGCATACCGCAGGCCCTTCTGGCCGTGGAACCAATGGAGGAGCGGCTGGAAATTGAAACGGGGGCGCGGGAAGGTCCAGGGCCGGTGCTGGGGCCTGAGGACCGGGGTTTCGGCCGGCGGGGCCGCCGGCGGCAGGGGTTCCAGGAAGGCCCGGTGGACTTCCTCATGGGAGGGCTCGGCAATGGCCTGCTCCTGGACGGGGGTCTCAAGGGGGGCTTTCGGCGGTTCGGCCACCGGGGTGGAAAGCACCGGGGGAAGGATAACCGGGGTTTCGGGTACGGATTCCAAAACCGGCCGGATCTCTTCGGCCTTTTCTTCCACTTGGGCGGGGCCTTCGATTTCCCGTATCTCTTCCTGGGACAAAACCGACGCCGGTGGGATGGATTGGGAAAGGGTGGTTTCCGAATAGGACACCGTAGGGGCTTCCACGGGCGGTTCCACACTCGGGATGGCCAGCCCTTCCTCAATCTCTTCGATGGAAGCTTCCATGGGATCGGCGGTTTCCGCCTCGGTGGCCCCGGTTTGGGACGCGAGGACGGGGTTTACGGGATTTTCAGTGGCGGCCGGTTCGGGCCGGACCCTTTCCACCTGCTCTTGGGTAAGGGAGGCGGTTTCCTCCATCGAGGGCCAGACGGGCACCTCCGGTTCCATGGCCCGAGGTGCGGCCGGGGCGGAATGGATCTGCGAAAGAAGCCTCTCCTCCAGGCTGCCGCTCTGGATTTTCGGGCGCCCTTTAAAGATGGAGCCGGCCCCCTTTCCCAGGGATTGCAGGCTCCGGCCCATACCGCCGAAAACGGCCCGGGCCACCGAACCGGCCAGGGCTGAGGCCGCGGAGGCTTGGCCCGCACCGGCCTTCAAAAGGTCCGCGGTCTTTTCCTTCAGCGCATTGAAGTTGGCGGCGATGTTGAGCGAGGCGGGTTCCACGGGCTTGGGCAGGCGGAAAGGTTCGAGCTCGGCGCGGCCTTCCTGGTTCATCACCTCGGGCGGCAGGGGCGTGGTGCGGGTGAGGCGTACCACCGTCTCCACGTGGTAGGTCTGGGGGAACATGTCCAGGGGCTGGGCCCAATCCACCGCGTAACCGTGTTTGGCCAGGAGCGCCAGGTCCCGCGCCAGGGTGGCGGGGTCGCAGGAAACATAGACGAGGCGTTCGGGGTAGAAAGCCGCCAGCCGCGCCAGAACCTCGGGCAGCACACCCTTGCGCGGCGGGTCCATAATGGCCGCGTCGATCTGGGCAAGGCCCTTCTCCTTGAGGCCCAGCAGGATCTGGGGGACGTCCCCTTCCAGGTAGTCGATGTTGGCACGGCGGTTGAGGTCGGCATTGAAGCGCGCGTCGTCCACCGCCGCCCCCACTTCCTCCACACCCACGACGTAGTCGGCATTTTGGGATACGGCCATGGCCAGCGTACCGATGCCGCTGTAGAGGTCCAGCACCGTTCCCCATTGCTTCTTGTGCTTGGGCTCGCCCAGGGCCTCCCGCACCAGCGCGTGCAGGATATCGGCCTGGGCCGTGTTGACCTGGAGGAAGGATTTGAGGGAGACCTTCAGCCTCAGCCCGTCGATCTCCTCGTAATAATGGTCGCGGCCCGCCAGCAGTTTGGTCGTGGGCCCGAAGACGATGTTCGTGCGCGAGGGGTTGATGTTTTGCAGGACGCCCGCCAGGCCCGGCACCTCGGCCATGAGTTCCCGGGCGATGCGGGGCAAAATTTCCTCGAAGCTTTCGGGCAGCAGGGTTGGCTTTTGCACCCGTTCCTCGGGCGTTTCGGTACGGGTCACGAAGGCCAGCAGGGCCTCGCCGGTCTTCAGTCCCCTCCGCACGGTGAGGTGCCTTAAGAAACCCTCGTGTTTCTTTTCCTGGTAGGGCGTCAGGCCCGACCTTTCGATCTTTTGGAGGACTTTTTGGAGCAGGTCGTTGATCTCGTCCGCCTGGATGGGGCAGCTGTGGTAGGGCACCAGGTGGTGGGAGCGGGGTTCGTAGATGCCGGTGACGAAATGGCCGTCCCTCATGGAAAGCACCGGCATGGCCTTGTTGCGATAGGCATAGGCCGCGGGCGAAGGCAGGCAGGGTTGCACGGTGACGTTGTCGAGCTTTCCGATGCGCTTCAGGGAATCCACCACGAACTGGCGCTTGGTCTGGAGTTGGCGCGGATAGCTCAAGTGCTGCCACTGGCAGCCGCCGCATTCCTCGAAGATGCCGCAGTTGGGCGTGACACGGTCGGGTGAGGGCCGCAGGATGGAGAGGATCTCGCCGGTGGCGTAATGGTCCTTGACCTGGGTCACCTTGAGGCGCACCCGCTCGCCGGGAAGCCCGCCGGGAACGAAAAGGGCGAAGTCCTGGAACCGGCCCACGGAATCGCCTCCGAAGGCCAGTGAAGTGATTTCAATTTCGATTTGGTCCCCGTACTTGACGGGTTTGATGATTTTGGTGCTCATCCCGGACCTTTGGAACAACAACCCATCGTGGTCATCCTTCGGACGCCGGTGGATGACCCGTGGCTGGAAATCATTTTTTGGTGGATCACCGCTTTTTGGGGGACAGTCCAAAAGAACGCGGTTGGAATTTTCACGTGGAAGAGCCGACGGCTCATAAAGCTTGCGACCTCAGTAGTGTTGTCCCGCCGCTCACGCGCCGGGGTTTGATGTTGTTCCGCCTTTATTTTAACGGTTTTCCGGGGCAGAGCAAAAGGTTTCCCGTGTTATACTGGCGCCCGCCTGAACCTCAAAACCCGTATCGACCCAGGGACTATGAAGACCTTTTCCCTAACCCTCATTAACCCAAACCGACCCAGAACTCGCGATCAAGTTTATGGGCTAAATCGCGGTAATAATACCCGGTCCCTTGGGTCGGGAAATTTCCGGCTTATTCCCCAAAATTTCATGACCAAGGGGCTAATCTTGCTCCGAATACTACTCTTGGTGGGGCTCCTCCTCGCCCCCGCCGCAGGGTGGGCGTCGGAGACCCGGGTGGACGCCACCGGGGGCCTGACCACCATCCTGGACGACGAAACCACCAACCTGGACCTCTTTTTGGACGGCAACCCCGCCGGCCTGGTTCTCCTGAACACCAAGGACCGCTTCGACCTGGCCGGGGAATGGTCCTATTCGGACCAGGAAGGCCCCTGGGGGTCCAACAAACAGCAGGTTTTCACCACCATCCCCCGCTATACGGACTCCCCCCTTAAATATGAAGGCCTGATGCTCTTCCCCGACCCCCATTGGGCCCTCCAGGTCACCGGGGATACCCTCATCACCCAGGGGGTGCCTTCAGCCAACTATTCGAATGAGACCGAAACCGACTCCCAATACCGGGGCATGGTGCGGGTGGCCTACGCCCTTCCCTTTGGGGCCCTGGGGCTGGAAATCATGGATACGGAAAGCGACACCGCCTATGACGCCGGTCTTTTCAACCCCTATGTGGGCATCACTTCCGGCTCGGCGGCCCAGAACCAGGTCTTCCTCAAATCCGGTTTCATCACCACCTTCCCCGGCCCCACCTCCCCCCAGGACCCCCGCTGGCAGATGGGCGGCTATTTCGAGACCCAGGTGGGCTCTTCCGACCTCGACAAAAACTTGAATGTGGCCTATTCGACCCCCCCTCCCTTTACCGTAAGCCAGACCAACACCACCAGCGATTTCACCGATTGGGGCGCCGAACTGCTTTACGAGCTGCCTTCGGTGGCCAAGCTTCGCTTCACCGCCTCCATGATCAATTCGGACAACAATTTTGAGCAGTCCGTCCCCTTCACCTCCGCTTATTTCGGCAACCTGGTCCATTACCACTTGGCCCAATACCAGGCCATGACCGTGGGGGGCGCCTTCAAGGTCACCCTGCCCTTCTCGGAAACGGAAAACCTCAAACTGGGGGGGATGGTGAACGGCTTTTTCTTCAACCAGGACATCCTGCGGGTGGGCGGCACGGTTTCCAGCAACAACCAGAGGGAACAGGTGGCCACCGCTTTCGGGGTGGGACTGGAAAACCCCAAGGAATACACCATGGGGCTCCAATGGAAAAGCCTGAGCTATACCAAGGCCAGCGACGTGATCAACATCGGGGGCACCACCTCCTCGGTCTCCGGCACGGGCAATTCCTATTACCAACTGGCCTTTGGGGGCGAGAAGTGGGTTTCCTCCACCTGGGCTTTCCGCCTGGGGATCGTGGGGGAAATCGACGACTACGTGGACACGTCCATCAGCGCCTTGACCACCACCATCGACGCCGGTACGGGAGTCGAGGAGGCCTTCGGCCGGATGGACCTGCGTTTTTGGCTGGGACAATCCAGCGACATGGGCAACCAGGCCAATACGATGGGCCTGATCGGCGCCGAAGTTTCAACGACGCTCTTCCTCTAAAAGCAGTTCACAATGCAAATCAAACCCAAAATCCAAAAAAACAGGAAATGCCATTCAATTATATGTGGGTCTAAATGCCGTTACTGCGGACTGTCGACTGCGAGCTGCGAACTGCCGTTAGCGGCGCGGAGTGGGGGAAGCAACAGGAGCGGCGGCCCGGGGGGCCGAGGCATCCCCTTCGAGACGGATGTTGTCCAGGTAGACGACCACCGGCTGGGTGGCTCCCGTGGTTTCCACCCAAAACCGGAGGGACCGGATGTTGCTCAGGTCCAGGCGGTTTTTCGCGATCTCCTCCAAGGGAATGGAAATGTTCGTGACCTTCTTGGGCGTCAGGGATTCGGTGTGGTCGAAAAGATAGGCGTGGCTGTCGCCCACTTCCACGTGGCAGGTCACCGGCTGGGCTTGGTCGTTGAAGACGTCCATTTTGAAGTCGGCGTATTCCTCCCACTCGAAGACCTTGAGGGGGGTGACCGAATTGACGTCCAGGACCATTTCGGGCTGCCATGTAACGGAGGGCGTCGGAACGGGCTCCGGCGTGGTATTGCTGGCCGCCTGGGAAAGGGTGGCGGGCGCCGAAACCTGGGTTGAAGCGGCGGCGATCGGGGTTGCGGGATAAACAGGGGTGGCGTTGGGCATGAACTGGCCCGCCAGCAGGAAGGTGGCCTTGGCGCAGGTCTTGCCATGGGTCTTGTTCTCGGTGGAAGGTTCCACCTTCACGTAACCGCCCGTAGTCCAATCGAAATCATCGTTGGGGTTCTCAAAATCCGTGATCATCTGGGTCTTGGCCGTGGTTTTACGCTTGAACCCGTGGGTGAAGCCCAATCCCGCCAGCACGGCGTAAATGAGGCCGATGGCGAGGAGGATGCCGAGGATTTGCATAAATCTTCCCATATCGTTTCCAGGAAGCAGGGATGTGCGGCAAAGCGGAGGGCATTGTACCGATTCTCAGAAGTGAAAACAAACAAAATGGAAATCGGCACGGTGCCGACATCCTTAAAATCATAAAAAAGCCGAGGAAAGTTAAGTTTAAAACTACTTCTTTTTGGAACCGGAGGACTGGCGCTCGGCGAGTTGGGTGGGCACCAACATCTGGCGGGGCTTCCAGTTGTCAGGGCGGTTGATCTTTTCGATGAGCATCCGGGTGGCTTCCACGCTCATGGTGCGGTAATCCTGCCGCACGGTGGTCAGGGAATAGGGCGGTGTGTTGGCTTCGGCGATGTCGTCAAAACCCACCAGGGCCACGTCCTTGCCCACGGTCAATCCCATTTCCTGGGCCACGTCCCAGGCCCCCAGGGCCATCAGGTCGTTGGAGGCGAAAACAGCCGTGGGCCGGTCGGGCAGGGCCATCAGCTTGCGCATGGCGGCCGATCCGGATGTCTTGAGGAAATCCCCCTCCACCAGGTAGTTCTCCGGCAGGGGGAGCTTGTGCTTGGCACAGGCTTCCTTGAACCCCTCCAGGCGGTCGGCGGCGTTGCGGGAAGTCTTTACCTGGCCCGTAATACAGGCGATTTTCTTATGTCCCAGGCCCGCCAGGTAATCCACCACCTGCACCGCCGCGCCCCGGTTGTCGCTGTCCACGTAATCTACGCTGGGATCGGTGGTGCGGTAGCCGATCAGGACCATGGGGATCCGCTGGTTCATCATCCGGAGCACGTCTTTCTCCTCCAAATAGGGGGAGACCAGCAAAACCCCGTCCACAGCCTTGCTGGAAACCTTCCGGTAGACTTCCTGCGGGTCGAACACGCCCGAAATGGTGTTGATGAGCAGGCCGTATTGTTTTTCCTGGACCACGTCATTGATGCCGTTGAGCAGGCCCACATACCAGGCGCTTTGCAGGTTGAACTGGTAACCCTCCATGCTGAAAACCGGGCCCGCCCAGGAGAAAAAGACTTCGATGAGGTTGGTTTGCTTGACCACCAGGCCCCGGGCGATGGGATTGGGCTTGAACTGGAGGTCCTCAATGGCCTTCAGGACTTTTTGGCGCGTGTCTTCCAGGACATTGGGGTTGTTGTTCAAGACCCGTGAAACGGTCGAGATGGAAACCCCGGCTTTTTGGGCCACATCGTAGATGGTGATGTTCATAGGCTTCGTTTGTCCTTTGGGAAAATTTTGGGCCAAAGGCCCAAAATAAGTCCGAAAACGATGCGCCCACCCGCAACCTTTGCCGGTCCTTCAAAGCAAGGCTTGGGTTCCTTGGTAGCGCTTCCTTCAACAGCTTTTCCGCTTTCAGCCGCTTTCATAACATCGCATGAAAATCCCCCTGGCTGAAAAGAGGGGATTCAACGGCCCGGAAAGGGCCCAGGACCAGCAAAGAAATTATACCTTTCCCGGTTCAAAAAGACACTTATCGATTCGAAAGGTGGATCCAGAAAGATTAAAAACCTGAATTAATAATAAAAAAGGCCCGGGGCAGATGCCCGGGCCTTGGATTCAACCTTTTTTGATTGGTGGACGGCTTAGAACCCGAAGTTGACCCCCGCGTCGAAGCTCTGGGAATCATAGTTGGTGATGCCCAGCTTGCCCTCGTACTGCAGGTAGCCGTTCAGCCCCGCGGCAAAGCGGGCGTTGACCCCCGCCCCCACCAGGATCCCGTCCGTACCCGTCGAGGGGCCGCTCACCGTGAAGTTGCTGGTGGCCGTGCCCAGGCTGGCGTTCAGGCTGTCCGCGTTGCCCTGGTACACGTGTTCCCAGGCCGCGCTCACATTGGGTGAAAGGATGAATCCCCCTCCCATGTCGAGGCTCTTGCTGGCCTTAGCGCCCAGGTCGGTCAGGAAGGAGCCTTCCCCCTGGCTGGGGATGCTGGCCGGAGCGAGCGAACCCGTTTCCGTGAAACCATTCATCTGCACATAGGTGTATTGGCCCGAGGCAAAGGGCCCCACTTTGGCCTGGTCCACGGTGAAGTCGTAGCCGCCGGACAACTGGCCGCTGTACTCAACACCCTGGGTGCTGCCGTCGGCGGTGCCGCCCAAGGCTGCCCGCTTGGTGCTGTAGTTGTTGAGCCCGCCGGAAACCAGGGCTTCCAGGTGCACCGCGTCGCGCTGCATCCCACCGTAAAAACCCACCTGCCCGCCGGTCACATCGACCGTGGTGCCGTCGGGCGTGGTGGCCCCGGACTGGGTGAAGGACAGCATCAAGCCGGCCATCATGCCGTGGCCGAAGCGGCGGTCCATCCCCGCCGTCATGCCGCCGGTGGAAAAGTTGTAGCCCGTGGCGTTGGAACTGCCGGTCAGGCTCCCGAAGTTGCCCGCCCCGCTCACGAAAACGCCCCAATCATCCGCGCCCGCGGGGGCGGCGGAAGGCTGGTTGGAGGCCGCCGGAGCCGCGTTGTCCGTCTTGACGGCCTGGGCGATCATCCGTTCTTCCTCGGCCGAAAGGATGCCCGCGAACATGGGCTCCTGGCCGCTGTTATAGTGCAGTGCGCTGCCGCCCAAACCGAAGCCCGACCCGCCCATGAGGGCTTCCAGGCGCTGGCCCACCAATTGGGCCTGGGCCTGGGCGTTCGAGAAGCCGATCTGGTAGATGGGCACCAGGCCGCCCGGGGCGATCAAGTTGTAGTCCCCCGCCAATTGGGAAGCCGTCTGGGTCCCCAGGAAGGCGAAGAGGCCGTAGTACTTGGGGTCCCCCCAAAGGCCGTTCAAGGCGCTCCCCACCTGGCTTCCGTTGCCCGTGGTGGCCACCGAGGCGAAGTCCGAAGGCACGGCCTCCAACAGCACGTCCGTGGCCTGATAAACCGGCATCAGGTTGATGCCCGTGATGGCCGAGGAATAGGTGCCGAAGGAACCCGAAACGCCCGTGGCGTTGACCACCTGGAAGGAGCTTCCGACAGTCGGGGTGAAGCCGCTGTAGGAAACCACCTGCAGTTTCCCGCCCAAAACCGCCGTACCGCCCACGTTCAACAAATCCCATTGGCCGGCGGTGGTTCCGCCCAGGCCCAGTTGCAGGGTGCCCGCCGAACCCTGGGCGTAATTGCCTGTTACGCCGATGGTCATAGGGCCCGCGCTGGTCCTCAGGGTACCGCCATAGACCGTCACACCCCCCGTGCCCAAAGAACCCGTATTGCCCACCAAAAGCGTGCCGCTATAAAGCTTGGTCCCGCCCGAATAGGCAAAGGCGGTAGGAAGGTAGAGGGTGCCATTACCCGCTGAATCGGCCACCGACAGGGCGCCCGTACCGCTCAAGTTTCCGTCCCAGGTCACGGCAAAACCGTTCACATCCACTGTGCCACCGGGCGCCAAAAGGGTCGCCACCTGGACGGTGTCCAGGTTTGCGCCAGCCTGCAGGGCGCCGCCGTTGAAAAGGAGCGTATCGCTGGAACCCAGGCTGGAATCACCTTGGATGTCCACCACGCCGCCCGAAAGGGTGGTGGCGCCGCTGTAGCTGTTGGAAGCCCCCAGCGTCAGCATGCCCGGACCGGTTTTTTCCAGGCCCGAATTGCTTGAAACGGAACCGCTGAAATTGCCGCCACCTACTTGAAGGGTCGAGGTGTTCCCCGATTCATAGAAGTAGCCGGCCCCATTCAACGAGCCGATGGAAACGGCCGCCGAACCCGAAACCAGGCCCGAACCGCCGTAAACACCCAGGTAGGAATTGGAATCCGCCAGGTTGAGGCTGCCGATGGTGACATAAGCGTTGCCGCCGTTGCCCCGGATGGTCCCGCTGCCCCCACTGCCGGCATAGACGTCGATATAAGAGCTGCTGGTCAGGCCGGCCGAGGCCATGTTCAGAATGGCATTGCCGCCGTTGCCGCCGTTGCCCAGGACGTCGCCCGTACCGGCGACGCCGTTGAGGGCGTTGGAGTTCAGGGCTCCATTCACTGATGAGCCGTTTCCTTGGCCCGCAGCCCCGCCTGAGCCGCCTGAACCGCCGTATTCGTAGAAGTAGGAGCCTGACATGGTCACGGCGCCAAAGGCCATATTGGCATTGCCGCCGTTGCCGCCTTTACCGCCGGTATTGTCGTTCCCGCCGTTGCCTCCCAGGGCCGTGACGGACGAGGAGGTGTAGTCGTAATAAGGTACGTCAGCGTAAGATTGGACCGAAGCGTATTGCCCCGAACCCGCTTCCCCGCCCGAACCGCCGGAGCCGGCCTCAAAATAAGCGTAGGCGCCGTTGAGGAAGGTGACCGGACCGGCGTTCAAGTCCAAATCCCCGCCGTTGCCTCCCAACCCGCCGGTGTTGTTGTTTCCGCCGTTGCCGCCTTGGGCCGTGACGAAAGTGCAGGCCCCGCCCGCATAAGCCCCGCCACCCGTGCCTGCGTCGCCGCCCGCGCCGCCTGAACCGCCGTAGAAATAGCCGTAGGTGGAATGGTTGAAGGAGAGGGCGCCGAGGGCTAGCGTCACGGCGCTTCCCGTACCGCCGATCCCACCCGTGTTTCCGTCGCCGCCGTTGCCGCCCGTCAAGGTGACCGTTTGTCCGTAATAACCGAGCTGGGCCGTGCCGCCGTCACCGGCCGAACCGCCCGAACCGCCCGAACTGCCCTCGAAATAAAAATTGGAACTGGTGTCGAGGGAGACCGAGGCGATGGAGACCGAGGCTCCGCCGCCCGCGCCGCCCAGACCGCCAGTGTTGTTGTCGCCGCCCGTCCCGCCCGTCACGGTCAGGGAAGATCCATACCAATCATCAGTGATCCCTGATGCTATGCCCGCACTGCCACCCGATCCACCCGAGCCGCTGTAGAGGTCGAGGTAAGCGGAATTGCTCATTTGGACCGGACCGATGGAAGCCAGCAAGTTTCCTCCCTGGCCCCCCGTGCCACCCAGGTTGGTGTTCCCGCCGTTCCCGGCCGTCAAGACTTCGTTGGTGACATAGGTGCTGGACTGCAAATAACCGCCGGAGCCCGCGTTTCCGCCGCTCCCGCCTGTCCCGGGGTCAAAGTAAAGGCCGCCGTCATTGGAAAGATCAGTGGAATCCAATGAGACGAAGGCGTTTCCGCCGTTGCCTCCCAGCGTTGCCGCAACACTGTTGGACCCGTTGCCGGCCGTGTAATTGTTGTTGGAATCGCCCGAGGAGACATTAAGCGTGGGCGCCGTACCTGTCGAACCGCTGGAACCACCGCTGCCGCCGTAAACATACAACTCAGAGTTATCGAGGCGGGCGGTCGTGGTGGTGAAATAGCCGTTGCCGCCGTTCCCCCCGACGCCCGCGGCATTATCGTAAGCGCCCGAACCGCCCCCCACCTCAAAATAAGCGTTGCTACCCGCGGTGACGGGATGTCCATTGGTCGAAACCGGCTGGCCGTTGATGGTGATGGGATGGCTGTAGGCGTCGGAAGTTAGGGTCAGGCTGCCCAGGGTGACAAAGCCGTCCCCGCCCGAACCCTCGGTCATGCCGGCCGAGCCGTAGCCGTAATATCCCCCGCCTCCGTAAATTTCGGCATAGGAGGAGTCGAGTGAAACCGCGCCCGAGACCAAAAGGGTCGCCGCGCCGCCGTTGCCGCTGACACCCGGCTGGTTTCCGTTGTTGTATCCGCCGTAGTAGCCTTCGAGGTAAAATTCGCCGGTATTGTAGGTGGAGGTCACGGTCAGGTTGGGCATGAGCGCCAAAACATAGCCGCCGTTGCCGCCGTTGCCGCCATAGGAAGTCCCGCCGTAACCCGAATAGGCGTAAATTTCGGCGGAGTCGATCGAGACACCCCCCGAGGACAAGAGCACCGCGTTGCCGCCGGCCCCGCCGTTGCCCGAGCCGTGATCGCTCCCGCCCGTACCGCCATAAATGTAAAATTCGTTGTACTCGCCCACGCCGGTGACCGGATTGCCGCGGAGGATGACGGGGTCGTAGTAGGTCTGGTAATAGTTATTGGAGGTCAAGGTGAGGCTGCCCACCGAAACCCAACCGGTGCCGCCCGCGTTCTCCGTGACGCCCGCGCCGGTGTAGCCGCTTCCGGCCGAATAGGCGTAGATTTCCGTATAGCTGGAATCCATCGAAGCAGGTCCTGAAACCCAAAGGCCGGCGGAACCGCCGCTGCCGCCCAGGCCCAGGCCATTGGAATCGGTATTGACCCCCCCGTTACCCCCGTAAATATAAAGTTCGCCGGTGGAATAGGTGGAGGTCAGGTTGAACCCTGAATTCACCGCCAACAAGCCGTTCCCGCCGTTGCCGCCGTTCCCGCCGGCGGAATTCCCGCCCGAACTCGGATCGATATCCAAGTAGGCGGAATCGATGGAGACCGCGCCCGCGGAAAGAAGGGTTGCGCCGCCGCCGTTGCCGCCCACCCCCAGGTTGGAGTCACTCCCGCCCGAACCGCCGTAGATGTAAAAATCGCTGTATTGGCCGTTTTGGCTGCCGTTGTAATAGTTGTTGGAAGTCAGGGTGAAGCTTCCCGCCGAAACCCAGCCGCTTCCGCCCGAACCCTCGGTCACGCCCGCGGTGCCGTAGCCGCTGCCCGCCGAATAGGCGTCCACGTCCGCGTAAGCCGAATCCACCGAGACCGCGCCCGAAACCCAAAGCCCGGCCGAGCCGCTGCCGCCGCCCAGGCCCGAACCGTTGTTGCCGCTGTTGGAGCCCCCGTTTCCGCTGTAAAGGTACAAGTCGCCGGTATTGTAGGTGGAAGTGAGGGTGAAGTTCGAGTTGGTGGCCAGCAAGCCGTTCCCGCCGCTTCCGCCGTTGGCCCCATTGGCCGATCCCGCGCTTCCGCCCTCGAGTTGCAATTCGGAGGAGTCGATGGAAACCCCGCCGGCCGAAAGCAGGGTCGCGCCGCCGCCGTTGCCGCCCGCCCCCAGGTCGGAATCGCTCCCGCCCGAACCGCCGTAAAGGTAGATGTCGGTGTATTGGCCGTGCCCGAGGCCGTTGTAATAATTCTCAGAGGCCACGCTCAGGCTGCCCACCGAAACCCAGGCGTCACCGCCCGAGCCTTCGGTCACGCCCACCGTCCCGTTTCCGTTCGAGGAACTTCCGGCTTCCCACTCAATGCGGCTGGAGTCCACTGAAACCGCCCCGTCCACGATCAGGCCCGTACCGCCCCCATTGCCGCCCACACCGTTCGCGCCGCCTAAGTTATAGACATAACCGTCGCCGCCGCCGTTCACGTAGAAATCGGAAGTGTTGTAAGTGGACGCGACGTTCAAGGACCCGCCGATGGAGGTCCAGGCGTTGCCGCCGTTCCCCGAATTGCCGCCGTAATAAGTATATCCGCCGCCGCCGCCGTAGACGTTCAGTTCGCTGGAATCCAGAGAGACGGCGCCTGAGCTGAGGAAGAACCCGTTTCCTCCGTTTCCGCCGTTGCCTTGGCCGTAATCGTTGCCGCCCGTGGTACCGCCCACTTCAAAGTAGGAATAATTGCCGTTCCTATTCCCGTTGTAATAGTTGTTGGAAGTCAGGGCCAGGCTCCCCAGGGAGGCGTAGGCATCACCGCCCGTTCCCTGGGTCATGCCCGCCGAGCCGTAGCCGTAATTGCCGCTTCCGCCGTCCACATAAACACTGTTTGAGGAATCGATGGAGACCGCGCCGGCGACCGAAAGGGTGGCCGCTCCGCCCTTGCCGCTTACGCCTGGAACCGTGTCGTCGTTGTACCCCCCCACACCGCCGTAAATGTACAACCGCGTCGGGATATAGTTTGAGGTCACGGTCAGGCCCGAAGCCGTTGAAAGGATGCCGTATCCGCCGTTCCCGCCGTTGGCCGAATCCGAATAACCGCCGGCACCGGCCTCGATGTCCAATCCGGCCGAGTCCAAGGAAACCGGTCCCGCCGACTGGAAAAAGGCGTTGCCGCCGTTGCCGCCGTTGCCCTGGCCGTAATCGTAGGCGCCTGCTCCGCCATAGATTTCGAAATAGGAAGGCTCGCCATTGGCACTGCTGTAGTAGTTCCCGGAAGTAAGGGCCAGGCTCCCCACCGAAACGAAAGCGTCCCCACCCGCGCCTTCGGTCATGCCTGTGTCGCCTGCGCCGTATTGGCCGTTCCCCCCGAGGACATAGAGGCTGGTGGAATCACCTGAAAGGCTGCCGGTGGAAACCAGGGTTGCGCCGCCTCCGTTGCCGCCCACACCGAAAAAGAAATCACCTTTCGAATAGCCCGCCTCACCGCCCGCGATGCTGACCGAGGAAGTGCCGTAAGCCGAATCCACCGCCAAGGAACCCACGGACATAAAGGCGCTTCCGCCGTTGCCGCCGATGGCCGAATCCGAATTGCCGCCCTGCCCCCCGCCCACGGAAACGAAGCCGGATTCGATGGAAGCCGGGCCGGACGAAAGAAGGGTCGCCTTGCCGCCATTGCCGCCATTGCCATCCGAACCGTCGAAGTTGGGGTCGTCCACGCCGCCCGTGCCGCCCTGGATTTGGAGGGAAGCCGGATTGCCCGTACTGTTGTAATGGTAGGTGTCGGAAAGGACCGAGAGGCTTCCGAAAGAAGCAAAAGCGTCGCCCCCCGAGCCTTCGGTCTGCCCGGTAAGCCCGAAACCGCTTCCCGCGTTGCCGCCCCGGACGATGGTGCTGGTGGAATCCGCCAAAAACCCGCCCGAAACCAACAGGGTGGCCGCGCCGCCGTTGCCTCCCAGGCCGTCAATGCCGTTCCAATTGAGGCTGCCGCCGTTGCCGCCCGTTAGATTCAGGAGTCCGTAACTGCTGTAGGCCGTCAGAGAAAAGTCCGCATGGACAGAAACCGCCGCAGCCCCGCCGTTGCTGCCGTTTCCGTAATCCGAATTACCGCCATTACCGCCGATAACGGAAATGGCGCTGGAATCCGCCAAGACTTGCCCCCCCACGGAAAGGGAAGCTAACCCGCCTGCCCCACCGTTGCCGCTGACACCGATGGCATTGCCGCCGTTGCCGCCCGCAATGGAAACTCCCGAACCGGTGACATTCAAGCCTCCCACGGTGGCCGCCGCCGCACCACCCGCTCCGCCGTCACCCCCGTTGTTATCCGTCCCGGCGCCGCCAAGGACGGCCACCAGGCTCGGGTCCACGGTCATCAGGCCGGCGGCGTTGATCGTCCCGTTGCCGCCGTCCCCCCCGTTGGTCGTTCCCGAAATCCCGGATAATTCAAGTCCGCTGTTGGTGACGTTCAAGTTGTTGCAGGATAGGGAATCCGAAGCACCCGTATTGCCGGCAAAGCTGCCGGGCAGGAATAATGCGCCGCCCCCCATAACGGAAAAATCCCCCGTGCCGGATACGGATCCAATATCGGCCATCAGGTTGCCGTTGGTGTCGATGGTCCCACCGTTGGTCCCGAGGGTGATGTTTTGATTCAGGATAAGGAAGTTGCTTCCGGCCTGCAGGGTTCCCCCGTTGAGGGTCAATTGGCCGCTCAGGCCCAGGTTGCTGTTGTTGCTGACGTTCACGATGCCGCCGTCGATTTCGGTGCCGCCCGTGTAGGTGTTGGAACCGGTCAAGGTGAGCGTGCCTGTGCCGATCTTGGTCAGGGAGGCGCCGGTGTAGCCGCTGTCACCGCCGTCGGAAAGGATGCCCGATAGGGCCGTGGACTGGTTGTCCGCGCCCGTTACCAGGTTGACCTGGCCCAGGTAGAAGCTGCCCGACCCGCCGATGGAACCCACCGTTACGGCGGTGCCCGCGACGAGCGAGGCGTTGCTGTCGCTGAAATCCACGTAACCCGTGCCGTTGGCGATCAACTGGGAGTCACCGGGAGTGGCGTTCGAGTAGAAAAAAGTACGGGCCCCATTGCCCGTCGTGACCACCGAATTGCCCGCCGTCGAGCTGTCCGTAAAATAAATGTAGCCATTACTGGTGGAGGCGATATTGGCCTGGCCCGCGGTGGAGGTCCCGAAAAACCCTAGGTTCCCGCCGTTGACGTTGAAGGTCTGGCCTGCGGCGTTGGAAAAGCCCAATCCAAAGAGGAACAAGGAGTTGGCGCCTGTATTGATGTTGTAGGCCTGGGCCCCCGGGTTGAAAACAATGGAATCCAGGTTGACGTTACCGCTCAAGTTGACGGTGCTTTGGCCCAGTACATCGAAGGTGGCGATGTCCCCATTGCTTTGGGGAACCAAACCCAATCCCCAGTTGCCGGGGGTGTTCCAGTCGTTCGTGGCTCCTGTCCAAACGTTCGCGACCGGAACGGCGGACGCCACACTGGCGGTCACCGCCAGCAGAACTAATCCCCGGAGGATTTTGCCCACCCCCCAAGTCGGGATAGAAGAAACGATTTTCTTGGAAAAGGTCATCACAATCCTCCTGGCGGATAGGTGAATCAAGGAGTCATCAAGTTTGGATTTAGCGTTTAGATGTGGGAAGCCGGCTGCGGCTCAAAACCCCGGCAAAGCAGGAAAACCCTAAAGGTTATCTGTTTTCCTTGCTGCGATAACTTACCCCTTTTTGGGTAAAAGACAAGTTTTTCGTGACGGCCTTCCTCTTGATTTAACTTCCACAAAATCCCCGATCGTTTCATGACTTTAAGACCTTTGAACCTGTTAAAATCCGCCGAAATATTGTGAATTTAAGGAATTCATGAACCCCTACCTGAAAACCGCGCTCCAGGCCGCCCGGAAAGCGGGCCAAATCCATAAAAAACACTACGGCCGGGTCCGCAACATCCGCTACAAGTCGAAGAACAAGCTCAACCTGGTCACGGAAGTGGACCAGCAGTGCGAAAAGGCCGCCCTTTCCCTTTTGCGCCGCGCCTTCCCCACCCACAACTTTTGGGGGGAAGAAAGCGGCCGGGACAGGGGCCAGTCCGATTTCACCTGGCTGGTGGACCCCCTGGACGGCACCACCAACTATGCCCACGCCTATCCCTTCTTTTGCTGCTCCATCGCCCTGGTCCGCAAAGGCACGCCCCTGGTGGGGGTCATTTACGACGCCCTTCGCGACGAATGCTTCACCGCCGAAAAGGGACGGGGGGCTTTCCTGAACGGGCGCCGGCTGGCCGTCTCCGCCACCAAAACCTTGGACGAAAGCCTGCTCTCCACCGGTTTCGCCTACGCCGTGCGGGAGACCCACTACAACCTGGACAACTTCCGGCAATTCGTCCTGAAAGCCCAGGGCGTCCGCCGCGACGGTTCGGCGGCCATGAACCTGGCCTATGTGGCCGCGGGGCGCTTCGACGGCTTCTGGGAGAGGGGCATCCAGGCCTGGGACATGGCCGCGGGGGTCTTGATGGTGGAGGAGGCGGGCGGCAAGGTGACCGACATCACCGGCAAACCCTTCGACCTGATGGCCGAGAACGCCCTGGCCAGCAACGGGAAGGTCCACGGTGCGGTTTTCAGGATCCTGAAAAAGGGCGGGGATGAAAAAAATTGGGCGGCCCATTGGGCCAAAAAACCTAGGCCAAAGTAACGGTCGCGCCGATCCCCGCACCCAGTTTCTGGGCGGCGTTGCCGCCGTTCACTGAAATTTCCAAATTCCCCGACGAACCCACCAGGGCCATCACCGTCCCCTTCTTGGCCTGGGCGTAATGGGTGGCCAGGTTCAGGATCACCGCCTTGCCGATCTTGAGCCGGAAAGCCTTGGGCAGGTGCCTGGCTTCGAGGTTGGTGATGAGGTTGCCGAAGTGGTCCACCCACAACACCTGGCCCGTCCAGCCCTGGACCCCCTTGAAGGCCTTGGGGATCTCCCGCCAAATCCAGTTGTTTTGTTTCGTGCCCAGCCGGGCCAAGGGAACCCCCCCGGCCAGGTGGGCGGCGGCGGGCGCGAAGATGTCCCGGCCGTGGAAGGTGGCGCTGGGGTTGGGCAGCCGGTACTTTTTTTCCGTCAGCTCCACCACTTGTTCCATTCCCCAATGTTTCAGGGCCGCCGGGAAAAGGCCGTTGTCCGGCCCGACGAAGAAATGGCCCTTGCTCTTGAGGGCCACCGCCTTGCGGGAACTTCCCACGCCGGGGTCCACGACCGCCAAATGCACCGTACCCTTTGGAAAGTAGTCGATGGATGTTTTCAATAAGTAAGCGCCCGCCGTCACCGATTGGGGAGGCACTTCATGGGACAGGTCCACCAACCGGGCCTGGGGACAGATGGAAAGCATCACGCCCTTCATCACCCCCACGAAGGGGTCGCTGGTGCCGAAATCGGTGAGCAGGGTAATAACGGGGCTTTTCATTCTTATCCCGCCCAGCCGGCGAGGAATTCCTCGATCAAAAGCGGCAGGTCGTCGTGGTATCCGCCCTGCAGCAGGGCAAAAACCGGGAAGCCGGCTTGCGCCAGCCACTGGCCCATTTTGCGGTAGTCCTTGCGCGCCAGGCCGAACTGGGTGAGGGGGTCCTTCTCATAGGTATCGAAGCCCATGGAAACGCCGACCAGGTCCGGCTTGAAGGCCCGCAGGCGTTTCACCGCATCCGCCATGGCCGGAAAATAGTCCCCA
>JAJPJW010000012.1 GCA_021324075.1 Pseudomonadota bacterium
CATTTGTTTCGGCATGGGCACCACCTTCCGGTCGCTGATGAGCTGGAACATCCACAGCACCGCCGTGGAGCTGGCGCCGGGCGTCCTGCAGTCCTTCGGTTATTACTACCCCGACGCGGACCGTCTTCAGAATTCCCCCCTGGCCCGGATGGTGGTGGATGACGGCCGGCGCTTCCTGGAACGAACCCAGGAAAACTACGACCTCATCACCATCGACCCGCCGCCGCCGCCCGAAGCGGCCGGCTCCAGCCTGTTGTATTCAACGGAGTTCTATGAGGTCGCGAAACGGCACCTGGCACCGGGGGGCATCCTTCAGCAATGGTTCCCCGGGAAGGAAATCCGGACCTGCCAGGCCGTGACGCGTTCCTTGGCCCAAAGCTTCCCTTACGTGAGGGTGTTCATCGGGGTCAACGGGACCGGCTGCCATTACCTCGCCTCCCTCACGCCCCTTCCCAACCTGGACGCGAAACAACTGTCGGGCAGGCTTCCTCCCGCCGCCCGGGTCGATTTTGTCGAATGGTCCCCCGGCGCCACGCCGGAGGAATTGTTCGGGAAACTTCTCGCCAACGAAATACCGCCGTCCTCCCTCATCAATCCCAAAGTGGACCACCGGATCGAGGACGATCACCCCTATAATGAATATTACTTTTTACGCCGCCTGCCCTTGTGGCTTTCGGACAGGCCCATTTAAGGACAAAGGACCCAAATGAAAGTACTCTTGATCGGCGGCACCGGGCTTATTTCCACGGCCATCGTCCAGCAATTGGTGGAACGGGGCGATGAGGTGACGGTTTACAACCGGGGGGTCACTCCCTGGCGCATCCCGAAAAACGTAAAGGTCATCCACGGCGACCGCTGGAAATACCCCGAATTCGAGAAGCAGATGGAGCCCCTTTCCTTCGACGCCGTCATCGACATGGTGGCCTTCGCCCCGGAAAACGCCGAGTCCCTGCTGCGGGCCTTCACCGGCCGGGCGAAACAAATCGTCGTTTGTTCCACCGTCTGCGTTTACGGCGGTCCCTTGACGAAGCTTCCGGCCACCGACGACGAACCCCACCGGCCCGTGGGGGACTATGGGAAGAACAAGTCGAAGATCGAATCCATCCTGCTTTCGGCCAACGGCAGGAACGGCCTCCATACCACCGTCCTGCGCCCTTCCTTCACCACCGGCGAAGGCGCTACCGCGGCCGGCACCATGTTCGACGACAGCCTTCCCAACCGCCTCCGGGCGGGCCTGCCCGTCATCCTGCACGACGGCGGCAAGGCGGCCTGGGCCGTCGCGCACGTTTCCGACGTGGCCCGGGGGTTCGTCCATTCCCTGCTCAACCCCAAGGCCTATGGGCAGGCCTACCACCTGACCAGCGACGAACACACCGATTGGACCGGCGTCTACGGTGCCTTGGCCCAAGCCGTGGGCGGCAAACTCAACACCGTTTCCATTCCCACCGATTGGCTCTACGCCCAGGCGCCCCACCGGGCCGTGGGCGTGAAATATATCTTCCAGTACCCTTCCACTTTCGACAATTCCAAGGCGGCCCGGGATTTGGGATTCAAGACCACCGTTCCCCTCGTCGAAACCTTCCGCCGCCAGGTCGCTTGGATGGAAGAAACCGGCAAACTGAAGAAAGTGGAAGAGGACCGGTTCGAGGACCTGATGATCGAGGCCTACCAAAAAGGCGCCAAACCGGATCTGCCCGAGGGAATGGATTGGAATCCGTGGGGCAATGGGACGACTGGCTAGCAGGCGTCCTATTTGTGCTGTCTTCTTTGGGTTCTCATAAAAGAGCGAGTAGAACGGCACAACGGGTTAATCCGTTGTTCCGCCACAGCCATCTTGAAGCTTTATAAAAAGCCGTACAATAGGACGACTGGCTAGCAGGCGTCCCGTTTGTGCTGTTCACATTGGGATGTTCATAAAAAAACAGTAAAACGGAACAACGGGCCAGGTTGGAAAACTTGACTTTTTCGGGGGGTGAATTAGACTATCCCTCCCCCGAAAGCCTTGGTTTTCGGGGTTTTTTGTTGCCTTCTCCTACAATTTAAAAAGCCCGTGTTTTCGGGAAAATTCCCCGGTAGCTCAATGGTGGAGCATGCGACTGTTAATCGCAGGGTTGTTGGTTCGAGTCCAACCCGGGGAGCCATTTTAAACGCTTTTGCGAACCGGCGGAAAAGGCCGGTAGCTCATAGACCTCCAGGGCGATCTTGTCGGGATAAACCAAGACGCTCCTTAGCAAGGTTTGTAGGGCTTCCGACTTTTCCCCGGTCTCAAGGGCCCCAAAAGACTCATTAAAATCCCTCAAGCTTTTCTTGATTAATTCCACGTCGAACTCGGCCACGGCCTGCCGGTTAACGTCCATTTGGATGGTCTCGTATTGGGCCTGCAATTTCTTCCTGTCCCCCTCCAAGTCCTTGATTTCCTCTTCCATGCGTTCAACCGAGAAAGTCCCGTCCCCGACCGCCTTAACGTAACGGTCGATCTTTCCCTCGATCTTATCGATTTGGGCCTTAAGGCCCTCCGCTTCCTTCTCCATATCCGCCGTCTTGGCGGTGACGTTCTTATTCAAGGTCTCAATGGTGGCTTCCAAATACTTATCGTTTTGGGAAAGCGCGGATAAGCCTTGGACAACCCAATTCTCCGCGAAGTCCGCATTAACGTGCTTGATCTTGCAAACCCGGTTGTTGAAATGGGTTGTCTT
This sequence comes from Pseudomonadota bacterium, assembly GCA_021324075.1. Taxonomy (GTDB): domain Bacteria; phylum Oederibacteriota; class Muellerivitia; order Muellerivitales; family Muellerivitaceae; genus JAJPJW01. Next base: position 2,697 of record JAJPJW010000012.1, read on the forward strand.
GGTGCAACGGTAATAACAAATGGGGTAGGGCGTCCCGTCCTTCTTGTGCTTCAAGGTGTAATGAGGCGTCATATAGGAACCGCAATCGGAGCATTTGATTAAGCCCTTCAACAAATAGGGTCTTTTGACTTTCGTCTTAACGTGGGTCCGGTCGGGATTGGAGCCTTGGACCCTCAAGAACAAGGCTTCCTCGATAATCCCCTCATGCTCTCCCTTGAAGGTTTGCTTATTGAAACGAACCATGCCGTAATAAATCGGGTTCCTGAGGATCATGAAAACCGCCGCCTTGTCCCAAGGCTGGCCGGAGTGGTTTTTCGATCCCCTTAAGCGGAGTTTCTCAAGCAACCTCGCCAAGGAAGGCTCCTTGGCGTATTCCCGGAACATGAATTGGATAATGGGGGCTTCCTCGGGGTGGGCCACTAATTTCTTGTCCTCGGCCTTGTAACCAAATGGGACTACCCCGCCGTTCCACATTCCCTTAGCCGCCCTTTGGTGCATCTTGTCCCGCGTGCGGTCGGCGGTCATTTCCCGCTCAAATTGGGCGAAGTCCAAGAGGATATTCCGCATAAGCCGCCCGGTCGGGCTTGAAGTGTCGATGCTTTGGGTTATGGAAACGAAGTTAACGCCGTTCGTCTGGAAAATCTCAAGGAGGGTATGGAAGTCCTTAACCGAGCGGGTTAGGCGGTCGATCTTATAAACCAAGACGCAATCGAGTTTCCC
>JAJPJW010000192.1 GCA_021324075.1 Pseudomonadota bacterium
ACGTCCCCGTCGGTAAAGTTGCCCAACGACACGCCGTTCACGTCCCGCTCGTCCAACCCGCCCCAGGAGACATATTGCAGGGCCGCCCCGAAACCGCCCAATGATCCGGTGGGCAGGCCGAAGAGCAGGGTTTCCTCGAAGGAGCCCGCCAGGTAGCTGTTGTGGTTGATGGAAAGGGACGCGGTTTTCAACTGGGAAAGGCCGGAGGGGTTGTAGAAAAGGGCCGCGGGATCGTCCGCCAGGCCGATGAAGGCGCCGCCCAGGCCGTCCACCCGCGCCGAGGCGCCCAGGGCGGACAAGGGCGTCACCAGCGCCGCGCTGGAAGTAACGGTTTGGGCGAAACAACCTACGAAAGATTGAACCGCCAAGACGCCAAGAGCACCAAGTACGGCAAAAAAACCGGATTTAAAAATTCGTTTCGTCTTGTGTTTCAAAAATCTATTTTTCTTTTTGTCTTTCTTGGCGGACTTGGCGTCTTGGCGGTTAACCATTACTTTTTGACCGCCAAAACCTGGGTCTTGAACGTGTCCTTCTTGCCCGAGTTGTAATCCAACTCGATGCGATAGAAATAATGCCCCGGTGCGAAACCCGTGACGTTGAGCACGGTGGATTGTTCCCCGGCGCCCTTGGGCTCGGCGATGGTGGCCGCCAGGTTGCCCCAGGCGTTCCAGACCTTGATATTGGCTGTCCCCACCTCCGCCATGTCATACACGAATTTCACTGACCCGCCATCGGTGGGGTTGGGCGAAACGTAGGGGTTGTTATCCACCGGCCCAGGTGGCGTGGACACCGGCGTGGGACAGGGGCCGGTGAGGCTCAATTGGGCGTAATCGCCGGCGTCGATGTAATCGTCCGATCCCCCGTTCCAGATCAACTGGCCGTCCCGGCACTGGCCGCCGTTGTGGTTCACGTCCACGCCGATGTCAAAACCCATCACCTTACCCGCACCCGGACTGCCCAAGCCCAGCGTGGACCAGGGGATGGAAGCTTCCACCACGTAACCCCCGGGAACGGTCGCGGTCGCCAGGGTGACCCCCGTGGTCCTTCCCTGGCCTTCCGAGGGCGTCGGGCTTCCCGCCGGGAAGAAATACTGGAAGTCGGTCGTGGTGGTGGTGACGCTGCGGGTATCGGTGGTGTCCAGGAAAAGTTCCACCGCCGAATTGTCGAAAACCAGCGAGGCGCCGCTATTCACCTGGTTGTCGGTCACCGTCACGCCGAGATAGAAGTTGGAGGCGTCCCAAAGGGTCTTGAAGGCCGCCGTGGTCCCGAAGACGTTCCCCACCACCGTGCGGCTCACCGTGTTCCAACCGCCCGTAGCCCAGGGCCATTCGGCCAGCGTACCGTTCACGGTAATGCCCGAGGCGTAGGACTGGCAGGAGGAAGGCGTCTGGGGCGTGGGGGTGGGGTTCAGGGCCGCACCCGTCAAGAGGTACTGGTGGGGAACGAGCTCCGCCACCTGGGAAGTGCTTTGCCAGCCCAGCTGGACGTGGTCGGCGGTGGCGTTTCCCCCGTTGGTGAAATAATCGACAACGATGGAAACGGGCGTCCCCGCCGTCAGGGTGATGTTGCCCGTCAATTGCCGGTTGCCCCCATCAGTCCAGGAACTGATCAGCACCTGGTTGTTCACGATCAGGCTTACCCCGCCCGCCACATAGACGGTGAAGGTATAGGGCTCGCTATAGGAAGGCACCACCTCGCCCGTCCACTGCGCTGAAAAGACGGTCGGGGACATTCCGGGCTCCGGCTGGCAACCATCCCAGAGGAAAGCGATGAAGGGGTCGTTCTCGGTCACTGCCGCGCTGGTCAGGTTGATGGTGGTGTAATAAACGCCGTTAAGGCCATAGCCGCTGTATTGGCCGAAGGCAGGGCGCCAAAGGATGAGCAAAAATGTGAGGATAAAAGCGAAACGTTTCAAGGAAACCTCGGCAAAAGATGAATAAGGACAAAATATTATTCATCCCGCGAGGGTTCAGTTACTACTACAAATATTCAAATAGCCGTCGTTGTGAAGGTGTCATTGCGAGGAATGAGCCCCGAATAGGGGCTCGATAATGACGAAGCAACCCCAGTTCAAATAAGCCTTTATGTTAGGGATTGGTAGGTTTCAGCTTAATCTGAATGTCTTTCGACAGGTGGGACTCGCCCGACTGGACGTCGATTTTGTAATCCCCCGCGTTGGCCGGCTGTCCGTCGCCCAAGAGGCCGTCCCATTGGAAAGACCACTTGCCGGGGTCAACAAACCCCGTATAGAGGGCCCGTACTTCCCTGCCCTCGTTGTTGAGGATGCGCACCGTCACCAGGGACTTCTGGGCCGTGTTCAGGACCACGCTGAGTTGCTGTCCTTCCTGCGCGGGGCCCGCCGCCAGGGGCTTCACGGGGACCAGCTTTCTCTGGAGGACCACGGGGATGGAACGCTTTTGGGGAATCTGCTGGGCCACGGGTTGCTGGATCGAAACGGGGATTTCAGCCTTGGGCCAGAATTTCCAAGCCATGCCCGCCGTCACCACCGCCAAACCGGCGGCCAAAACCTTGAGCAAGGCACCCTTGCCCAGCAGGCTTCCACTGCCTTTGGGAATGTAGTTGAGGCTGTTGGGCAGGGTGGGTTTGGGAAGGCCGGTGGCCAGGTAGTTCTGTTCCAACAGGCTCTCGTATTTAGCCGCGGCCTCAGGGGATTCCTGCAAAAGCTTGCCCAAGGCCTCGTGTTCGGCCTCGCTCAAGTCCCGGGTGAAAAATTGTTCGATCAAATCAGCCATCTTGTCTCTTCCTTGCCGTTTAAATCCAATTTGCCTTTAACTCTGTGTTACTCCGTGTACTCTGTGGTTCAATCTTGGTTTTTCAGAAACTCTTCCACCAAAACCCTCAGCGCCTTCTTACAACGGGAAAGCCGGGACATCACCGTGCCCAGGGGTAGCTTCAAGGCCTTCCCTACCTCGATATAGCTTTTTTCCTGCAATTCCCTCAGTTCAATGATCTCGCGGCACTCTTTGCCGATCTTTTCCAGGCTCTTCTCGATGACCCGGTGCTTTTCCTTCGCGCGGTCCTTGATCTCGTCCTTCTCCAGGGCCGTGGACCGAAGCAACCCGTCCAGTTCGGCGTGTTCCTGGTTCACCATTTTCGCCCGCTGCCGGAACCGGTTATGGCACTTAAAGATGCAAATTTGCGTCAACCAGGTCGAAAGGCTGGACCTAAACTCAAATTCCGGGAGCTTCTCGAAGGCCGTGATGAAGGTTTCCTGCACCACGTCCTCCGCTTCCGGGTCCTGGTAGCCGAGCAAATAAGAGCAATTCTTATAAAGTCTTTCCCGATAGGTGGTGAAAAGCAGGGCTTTCGCGCTTTCATCACCTTGGAGGATCTTTTGGACCAGTTCCCGTTCTTCCAAGGATTCCCCTAAATCATTAGTGTTTTAACGTGCATGGTTTATTCCCGGCCGTGAAAGTATAACGAGACACCGAAACACGTGGTGAATTTACCCTGTTATAAGGCTTTTTAGAGGTTTTTCCCCGTTTGACAAGTAAGAAATTGGATGCCGACAGGAATAATGCGGGCATTATGATTGCCTCGCCGTGTCTCTTTTCGGTGTCATTGCGAGGAACCTCTGATCTTGAGGCGACGAAGCAATCCAAACCAATCCAAAAACTGAAGTCTCGTGGAATTTTATGGATCAATGGATGAACAAGGTTTTTGAGCGGACGATAGCCACCCATAAGGCCTTTGCCGGAGGGAACACCGAATGCTTCCGCCTGGTGGACCGGGATGGCGCGGAGGTGGTGGTGGACCGCTATGGCCCCTGCCTTTGGGTCTCTTGGATGCGCAACCACCCTCCTACCGAAAGTGATTTAGCCGCGATAGGCCAACTGGCCGTGAAGGTCGGCTGTGAGCATTGGCTGGTGAACGGCATGGTCAACCGCGGCAAAGACCCCGGATCGGCCCAGCGTTGGCAAAATTCAGGTTTTCCGGGCCGCTGGCAAGCCAAGGAAGACAATGTCCTCTACAATTTGCGAGCGGATACAGGTATGTCGCCCGGCCTTTTCGTGGACCAGCGGGCCAACCGCAAGTTTCTTCGCCAGCACACCCGCAACGCCAAGGTTTTGAACCTTTTCGCCTATACCTGTTCCTTCAGTGTCGCCGCCGCCCTCGGTGAAGCCTCCGCGGTGACGAGTGTAGATGTCAGCCAGCGTTTTTTGGATTGGGGAAAGGAAAACTTCGCTTCCAACGGGCTCCCTACCGAGGGCCATGTCTTCTCAAAAGCCGATGCCCGGGATTATTTGGCTCTGGCCCGTAAGCGGGGTTGGTCTTTCGATTTCATTATCCTGGACCCGCCGAGTTTTTCGAGATCAAAGGGTAAGCCGTTCACGGTTAGGAAAGAGCTTGTCCCCATGGCTAAAAACTGCTTTGACTTGCTTGCCCCCGGCGGAGAGGTGTTGGTGAGCACGAATCTTTCGACATGGTCTATGGGAGATTTAAAGGGCGAATTGAAGAAAACTATCGGATGTCAAATGCGTCAGGGCGAATCAGATTCGGACATAACGGATTTGGAGAATTCAGCCAAAACTCTTTGGATGAAGAAATCGGATTAGGGACGTATCACTTTTTAAATATCTTGCTCTCACAGTCAAGGACCTGGCCAAATTTTTATTATTTTCTTAGTCATTTCCTCGGCTCTCGCCTTAATTTCTTGCGGTGTCCATTGTTTAAATCCCGTTAAAGCTTTTGTCATTTCAATCTCAGATTTTGAATAATAATCATTTTTCTTTGCCTCAAATGAAAGATTGCGTGCATTTCTATTAAGTCTTTTGCCCATCAATGTCAAATTGCCTATATGTTCAACAAATGGTTCCAATTCTTTTCTATTTGGCCACTCACTCCCAGCATTTGTAGGAAACACGTGTTCTAAATTAACCTTATCAAAACCTATCTCTTTAGTACCGGACTGTTCCCACCGAGCGATGGCAGTTATTAGCCAAGTAGCTTGTTTGCGATTTAAAATTAGATTTTTTGCATTTTGCTCAACTATTTGATCGGCAGGGTTAATTTTGGCCAGAATTGCTTTTGCAGCCTGCAAGCAGCGCGCACTGTTGTCACCGGTCGCAAAATGCCCACGTATTTCTCGAGCAGCAACGTAAAATGATGTTTCTAAATCATTAGGATTTAAATTTCCCATTAAATCGTAACGCACGACTAGGGCGGTTGTTGATTTCACTAATTTGCTAAAATCGGCTTCGTTTAGACATTTGAGACCCGACAGCAGCAGTGGAAAACAAGATGTGATTCTTAAATACTTCACCAGCCCCTCGACTTCTCTTCTGCAATCTTCTGGAATATTGTCGTCTACTTCTAAAATCGAAACATATTCCTCACACTCTTCGGAACAAATTCTTGAAAACTCCAAGCTGTCGATTTTTTTTGATTCAATATGTTGCTTTAACTCGCTGAATAAACCCCTAGCTTTTAAGTCACCATATTGAGATAGCCACATATGTCTTAAGAATTGGGCGATGTCTCTTGTGCCCAGATTATTTAAGAGCATATTCCAATTACTTCGAACGCTATCGATCTGGTCTGTGCGACGCAACAACAAATTGAGTAATAAGTCAGGAACCGACAGTCTCAGTCCCCTATCGTTAAGTGTCTCGAATATGGCGTAAGCGTCTTCCTCCTCTTGGACGATGATTGCGACAACGATCAAGTTTTTAATCAAGCAATCCCTAATTTCTTTTAGGAATTTAAGTTTCTCAGGTTTTTCCTTTAGAGAGGAGATTTTGTCGCCGAGCTGCTTTAAAAAGTAGTCATAGGCGGCCTTTATCAACTTATGAGAACGTAATATTGGATTAATGTTCGAAGGTGGATCTTTTTGAATAAAACTTTTAAAAAAGACAGAATCTTGTTCGCTTAGATCCAATGAATACTGCGTGCTTTCGCTGTCTTTCTCTATTAGTTCCCTTTGAATATCTCGGGCCAGGTCGGCGCCAGCAGTGAACCCTGATTCACTGATACCACGAGCTATATTACGAATGGCCGACAAAAGAATAGTGGAAGTAGCTAATCGTTGTTGCCCATCGAGCAATACAATCTCGGTTTGAGAATCTTGGATTACTATCGGACCCAGAAAATAGGAGACATGCCGGTCACCTTTTCGATCAACGTGGAATGAAAAGAGATCGTTCCAAAAGGTTGAAATTTGGGTTGTTTCCCAGCTAAAACCTCTTTGAAATCTGGGCAAAACGACCCTTCTGTTTTCATACATCCCCAAAAGGGTTCCAATATTAAAACTTTTTGATTCAAAAGATTGAGGCATATCCTTCTCCTAAATCGCTAAGTCCAATGGCAAGTCCGAAATATCCTTCAACCGTTTTCCTTCCACCATTGTCGTCAAAAGATCTTTAGCTTCGGACAATCCCTCTTTTTGTTTCGCCATTTCGTCCACAGATTGAATGAGCTCCGGGAGTGCAAAATGATAGACACAATCCATATCTCCGGTTCCAAGGGCGATTGAAGCAAGGCGGCTTGGGAGTGGCTCACCCGTAATCACCATAATGTGCGGGAGTTTCCCCTTCCTATTTCTCATTAAATTAAGGGCTTCCGTCCTTGAATTTTGGGCCCGATCACTTCTGATGGTCCATTTACAGGAAATACTCGCGTGGAGAATAGGGAGATCGTTGTATTTCTTCCGAAGACTTGTCTGTTTTCCGCTCTGGTCGTCCACATATAGTTCTTTTTTATTAATAGCCCTATCGTCTTCCGGCTCCCTTGAAATTACGATATCCGGAGTTATGGTGTAGTCGCTTCCAAGTATCGAGGCCAATTTGGAGTCTTTCTTTCTAACCTGGTCAATGTATTTTAAGTGAGCATATTGCTCGTATTCCGAGATTTCCCCTAATTGTTTAAACCTCCAATGACCCGGCCGAAGGTGGTCGAGTTTCAGGAAGGCCGCTTCAATGAAATCTCGACATATATTTTCAAAGTTATTTCCGGAAGTCTGGGCCGCCAGCCTTTCCCTTTCAAGAGCCTTCCCAATCATCCGGATGATCCCGTTGGAGATTCCAATGCTCACTTTGTTGTGCTTATCAGCGTTTGAAGGAATTCCATTTTCAACTGTAAGAATTTTCTTAAGAATGTTGACGTGAAATTTTTTTCTTAACAATGAAAGCGTAGAAATGGCCGCTTTTTCCTTTGGCATTTTTAAGCCTTTCGTTTCATGAAAACTTCTACTTTTTGTTCTGTCTTCAAGGCTGCTTTCTTAATTCGACACTCTCACAAAACCAGAGCATCCCAGCCCATGCGCCTTAACTGGCGTCGTACACGTATGTCGCGCCGGATGTTCCCATCAATTTTTCTGTTCCAAAAGGCCCGATTGGTGGAAGGCCGCCTCGACCTTTGGCAGAGTTTATGGCCATGCCAAAAGCAGCCGTGGACAAATATGACCTTTTTCTTCCTTTTAAGAACAATGTCTGGATTGCCCGGCAAACGCTTATCGTATTTCTGAATACGATAGCCCATTCGCCTCAAAATTGTCCGGACTATTTTTTCGGGTTTTGTGTCGCGTCCCCTGATGCGGGACATGATCCAACTGCGCTTTTTAGGGCTGAAGGTGTCGGCCATAGACGGCCTTTTGGGACAGCAGGAGGGCATAGACACAATCTGCGACCCGCGCTGCCATTACGGTGGGAACAGCGTTTCCGATTTGTTTGGCAATTTCAATCTTGGTTCCGGAGAACCGGAAGGAATCCGGGAAGCATTGAAAGCGGGCCGCTTCCCTATGGGTGATTGGACGATGCTGGAGGGGGTGTAGATAACGCCCTTTCTCCGGTTTAAAAAATTCCGTTCTAATAGTGAAGGCCGGACGATTCCACCAAAGCCGTCCAAAAAGATCGGTGCCACCTGATTTTTTCCTCTTCCAACATTTCGGAGTAAGCTCAGGAGCGTTTCTTTGCAGGTCGAAACGGTTCATGCCTTCCTTTGGTATAGCCTTATATCTTTTCAGGCTGACCGGAGTTGGCGTCCTGCCGAAGTGAAGATCCAATGGCGCCGATTCATTCCGAATCTCGGTCCCCACCGGCTTGGGCAGGTCGCCGATGGCATCCCGAACGTTGCGCCAAGGCTTCGGCATGGAAATATATTGTCCATTGGGGTCGAATAGATCTTCTGAATCTTCCTCTTGGGGACTGTAGTGGGTTTTCTTGAGTTGGAGATATTCCGTCGGATCGGCAAAGCGGCAACCAATAATAATGGCCCGTCGACGGGTTTGGGGGGCGCCATAATCGGCGGCGCAAAGTTTTTTCCAAGCCAATTTAAAACCCATTTCCTTCGCTGCACGGATTATCTGGGTATGTTCGGGAGAACCTAGAATTTGGGGCACGTTCTCCATTACAAAGATTTGGGCTTCCGATCTTTTCACCACTTCTAAATAAGGACGCCACATCTGCTTCCGCGGGTCGTTCTCCCGATTCTTATTTAAAAGGCTGAAACCTTGGCAAGGCGGACCACCGATAACCACGTCCGCTTTCGGGATAACAATTGATGGGTCTTTTAGGATTTTATTGATGTCGCCTACAACACAATGATTGCCGAAATTTAGATTGTATGTATCGGTTGCATATTGATTGAAGTCATTCGCCCAAACGGGTTGGAAGGTATGTCCGGAAAAACGGGTGAACCCAACAGTCAATCCGCCCGCCCCCGCAAACAAATCTATCAATTTAAAGCTGGGAGCTTCTTTTGATAGACGACCTTCTTGGCGGGCCCAATAAACCCAATCAGCATCGATTCTGGCGGGCGACTCGGCAACTCGATAGGAAACTCTAGGCATTTAGGTCAATTCCTTGGCCGATCATTGTTGTTTCCATGCCTTATTCTGCACTAAAAACTGTTTAGGTCAAGAAGAAAAAGAATACACCCGTATACTTACGTTTAAGATAGGGAAAGTGAGGCTCAGGACACCAAATTTGTATCCGAGTCAAATTGGCCTAGATCCTCGCCTTGGTAATTGGGGATTTCCACCAGCCGGCCATTGGGACCCTTCAGCCAGATGGAAAGTATCGGCGCCTCGACGGACTCGGGGTTGATGAATAAATCATTCGTTTCCCGGATGCACTTCAAGGCTTGGTTCATGGCCTCCACATCAGGTGCCGCAATGCAAACCACATAATCGGTCGAGGTCGTTCCGATGGAATGGCGGCAGCCCAGGGCCTGGTTGTCCAAGGCGAGGGAATAGGGCAGAAAGCCCGTGACCGAACCCAGTGGCCAGGCACAGAGGGCAAAATGGGTGGGAAAGGTCTTCCGAAGGACCAGTCTTTCGTTGCTGACACCGTTCACTTGAAAGACCGAAGGCCGGATGCTGTCCAGCAGTCCGTTGAAAACCTCGAAAACCTTTTCGGCTTCAACTTCCGTCATATCAAACCTTCTTAATATTAATGCAGTACAACTGCCTTGAACGTCCCATCCCCGCTGGTCCCATCCTGGTAAACCACATGCACCCGCACCAGGTAAAGGCCCGAGGCCAGCTTGGCCGGGTTCCAGCTGTGCCCGGTGGCGCCGGTAACGGTGAAATGGTCCACCCGCTCGCCGTCGATGGCGTAGATATTCCAACTGCTGCTTTGGGGCAAAGCCCTGAAATAAAGCTGGGCTGACTGCCCGTTGGTCAGCACATTGGGCCCCAGGAAAAGGCCTCCCGTGCTGGAGGCATTGTAAACGGGCGTGACCGTGGGTGTGGGGCTGGGGATGGGCGTGTCAGTGACGGTGGGTGTAGCAGTGATCGTCGCGGTGGCTGTCAGCGTGGGCGTGCCGGAAGGCGTCGAAGAGGCGGTTAAGGTCGGGCTGGCCGTCACAGTGGCGGTGGGGGTCAGGCTGGGCGTGTTGGTCACGGTGAGGGAGGGCGTTGCCGTCATCGAACTGCTGGAGGTGAAGCTGGGGGTTGCCGTCGGGGTAAAGCTGGGCGTGCCGCTGGGAGTTTCCGTCGCTGAAGCCGTAGGTGTTCCGCTGGGGGTGTCGGTGGGGGTAAGGCTGGCCGTGGCACTGGGGGTTAAAGTGGCGGTCAAAGTGGACGTACCAATGGGCGTGGCGGTGGGTGTTTGGGTCGGCGTATCGGAAGGGGTAAAACTGGGGCTGTCGGTAGGCGTGGTGCTGGCCGTAGCACTGGGTGTCAGGCTGGCGGTGGCGGTGGGCGTGGGGGTGAAAACCGTAATGTCCACGGTGCTCGTGACGGCGGTGCTATCCAAAGTGCCGTCGTTCGCGGTCCAGGAGAGGATGCGGGTGTTGTCCGTGCCCCCCTTGCTGGGGTCGGAGGCCGAGGATGTGTAGCTGATGCTCTGGAGCGCGGTCTGGTAATTAGCCACGCTGGAGGTGCCCGAGAGGCCGAGCCTCCCCGTGATGGTGTTGTAGGAACCGGTGATGCCGTTCTGGTTGGTGAAAAGCAGCTTATCGCCGGAAAGGAACCCGCTCGAAATGGAGACGGTGGCCGAAGCCAGGGTGGTGTTGTCCGGGTCGGTGACGACAAGGCTGGAATCCGCCACGACCGGGCCGCCGGCCGCGTTGTATTGGGCCGTGCCCCCCGCGGTCAACGTGGGCGGGGTGTCGGGGATGGTAACCGAATCGCTGGCGCTGCCCCCCACCGTGATAAAACCGTCCGAGGCGGCGAAGCCGAGGGTGCGGGTGGGGTTGAAGCCGCTGTTGTTGGCGTTGATGTTGGTGGAGGAATAGCTCACCGTATCCAGTACCTGTTTGAAATGGGCCAGGGTGTCCGGGCCGGCGAGGGTGAGGGCCCCGGTGGAGCTGTTATAGCTGTCGGTGATGACGGTTCCGGCGGGGTTGGCGGACAGGATGTCCCCGGTGTTATAGCCCGAGGTCATGGTGACGGCCACCCAGGATAGTTCGGTGGAGGTGGAATCGGTGACCGAGGCGGAAGCGTCCACCACGACTGCCGCGCCCCCCCCGCTATAGCTGACCGTGCTTCCCGAGGTGGTAAGGACGGGTGCCGCCTCCAGGAAGACGTTCTGGGCGGAAACCTCGCCCGCGACGGTGTGCAGGGCGGAAACCGAGCCGGTCCCCAAGACCGTGCCATGGGTGACACCCGGTAGGTTGTTATCCGCCAGGTAAAGGGTGCCGACCAGGAGGTCGGCTACGACGTCAAAGGGTTCCCCGGCGCTGGTGGAATTGTAAAGGGTCGTCGGCCCCGTGAGGCTTCCCACCGCGGCCGTCGTGCCTGAACCTGTGACGGTAAAGGAAAACTTCAAGATTTCGTTGCCCGCCCCGGTGGCCTGGGGGGACACGGCGAGGTAAAGGAAATGGTTCACCGGGTCCACGTCCACCCCAAAAAGAAGGCTGGAGAGGGTCGGTAGGCTGTAAAGCGAGACCGCGTTGCCGGTGGAAAGGTTGCAGACGTCCAGGTTATTGACCGTGCCGTTATAAACGTCAGTCAAGAAGACCAGGTTGTCGGGTAGGTCCAGGGCCAGGTTGAGGGGCGACTGGAGCGCCACCCCTCCGGTGCCGCCCACCTTGGTGGCCGACCCGCCGGTTTCGGCCAGGCGGTAAACACCGTTGTTGGTCGCGGCCGCGTAGTCGGCTAGGGCGAAATAAAGGTTATGGCTGGTCGTATCCACCCTCAAGCCACCCAAGACCTCGGCGTTGGGGTTGGGGGTGTTATAGATGGTTGTTAAGGACGAGTTGGTCGTGGCCATGCTGCCCGACCGGATCTGTTCGGAGGTAAAATAGTCGTAGTTTTCAGCATAGAAAAACTTCCCCTGCACCGGATCCACGGCCACGCCGTAGGGGAAAATCACCGCCGTGGGAGAGGAGCCGGATTGCTGGAGGACGGGGTTAGAGCCGTCCACACCCACGCGGAATAGGCCAGTGTTTGGACTGCCGCCTTGGCCGATCGTGTACCAAACCTGGCCCACCGTGGCGGCCCGAAGAGGTGCGGCAAGGCCCGCGAGGGCCAGCAAGGCGGCCGCGATGAAAAAGGTTGTTTGGCGGGTAGAACGGGCCGTCATAGGATTTGGGGACTCCCCAAGGTGGAATGGAAGCCAAGGATAGCTTTTTCGAAAAGGGGGTTCAAGGCCGCATCCGGGCAGCCAAATACGGGATAAACGGGGGGAAAACTTGAGGATTGCCCTCTACTTCACTTACTGAAGAATCAGCAGTTTTGCAGTGGAATGCTTGCCGTTGACGGTCACCACCACGTAATAGAGCCCGTCGGCCAGGGGGTGGCCATGGGCCTCTGTCGTCGCTTTTTTTCCAGGTGATTGGGTTGCCGTTCACCCTGCCCTTGGGGCCGCCAGTAAAGGCGGCCCCGTCGGCGGAGGCACCTACCCCAGTATCAGGATCTTGCCGATGGTGGAACTGGTCTGGCCGTTCGACTGGATTGTCACCTTGAGGATGTAAATCCCGTTGGCCAATCCCGTTCCCCTCAAATCCTTCTCGTTCCAGTAAACCTCATGCTGTCCCGAAGTCCCGTAGGCTCCTCCGGTCAGGGTTTGGCTCCAGATCATCCTCCCCGCCAGGGTGTAGATGCCGAGGGTGATCGTGGCGTTGGGATCGACCATCAGGGGGTTGCTGGCGTCCAGCGTGGAAGCGCCCGCCCCCGTCGAAGACCCGTTGACGGTGAACGACAGGGTCGTTCCCGTTCCCGTCGAGGGGTTCGGGAAGGCCATGGCGCTGGAGACTTTGAGGGCGGCCGCCGCCCCCACCGGTTCCTGGCCCCAGACCAGGCCTCCATTCAGGTACCCGGTCACGTTGCCCGCGTTCTGGTAAGCGCTATTGGCCGCGAAGCTCCAGTCGTTGGACTGGGTCATGTTGCTCCAGTCGCTCTTGTTGAACCGGCTCTGGATCTGGATCACGCCCCCGGGCGCCAGGGTGATGTTCCCGGTGAAGCTGTATTGGACATAGTCGGTCTGGCCTCCCAGGCTGGTGGGCAGTACCGCAACATGCACGTTGGACCCTTCGTAGGTTCCCGAGGGGATGAGGCCGGCCCAGTCCACCCAGGCCTGCAGGCCTTGGTTGGTGCAGTCGCAGTTGAACCAGTACCTCACCGTCACATTATTCAGGTTCAAGGACCCGCTTCCCGTGTTGACCACCTGCAGGAAGGGGTGGGGGCTGTTGGTAGTGCCCGAAGTCACCCCGCTCAGGAGCTGTACCTTGAGGCTGCCGCTGGCCACCACGGTGGTCGGCGTGAACGTGGCGGTAGCCGAGTTTGTCGGCGTCACCGTCCATGTGGCCGTGGGCGGAACTAAGGTAAAGGTCGCAGTCGGCGGCACGGGGGTAAAGGTCCTCGTGGCCGTCGGAGGCATCGGAGTGTTGGTCACCGTGGGCGGCACAGGTGTCAGGGTAAAGGTCGCCGTCGGTGGAACCGCCGTGAAGGTCTTGGTCGCCGTTGGCGGCACCGGGGTATTCGTCGCCGTCGGAGGGACAGGTGTGTTCGTGGCCGTCGGCGGAACCGGTGTGTTTGTGGCTGTGGGTGGCACCGGTGTATTCGTCGCCGTCGGGGGCACAGGAGTGACGGTGAACGTCGACGTAGGCGGAACCGCCGTGAAGGTCGAAGTCGGAGGAGCCGAAGTGAAGGTCGCGGTCGGAGGCGCCGGGGTGTTGGTGGCTGTGGGCGGTACCGGCGTATTGGTCAAAGTCGGCGGGGCTGGGGTATTCGTCGACGTAGCCGTGTTGTTCGGCGTCAACGTCGGCGTGGCCGTCGGCGGCACCGGCGTATTCGTCGCCGTCGGCGGAACGGGAGTGTTCGTGGCCGTGGGCGGTACCGGCGTATTCGTCATCGTCGGTGGCACGGCCGTAAAGGTCATAGTGGCCGTCGGCGGAACCGCCGTGTTCGTATGGGTCGACGTGGCGGTGGACGTAGGCGTGCTGCTGGCCGTATTGGTGGCCGTGGGCGGCACCGGCGTGCGCGTGGCGGTACTTGACGGCGTCCAGCTCGATGTAAACGAAGCTGTCGGTGTGCTGGTGGCCGTATTGGTAGCCGTCAACGTATTGGTCTTCGTCGACGTGGCAGTGGACGTAGCGGTGCTGGTGGCCGTAGCCGTGAAGGTCGAAGTCGGCGTATTGGTGCGCGTGAACGTGGGCGTGGCCGGCTGCGGGATGACTTGCAGGGCCTCGACCACCGCGTTGGTGTCCGTGCTGCTCCCTCCCGTGAAGGTGATGGTAATGACGCCGCTCACCGGGGCGACGTTATTGAACACCTTGTCGTCGGCGGTGTTCGAACCCACTTGCGAGAAGATATCCATGTTGGAGGCTACCGTGGTCCCGTTGATGGCGACATTGAAGACCCGGTCGCCCGTGGCGAAGTCGCCCGAATAAGTCTCTGCGAATTTCAGGGTGACCTGGTAACTGCCGGAGGGGACGTTGAACGAATAGCTGAAGCTTCCGTAACGCTGGGTGTCGTAAAGGGTGGAATCATTCGTTCCCGTGATGGTCCCCCCGCTGGCGATGGTGGTCCCGCCGTTGAAGTTCTCATCCGCGGCCCAAACGTTGCCCAGGCTGTCCGTATAGGCCGGCCCCCCGGCGTTGACCCGCCAGGTGGAGGCAACGATCGGGGTCGGGGTCATCGTCAAGGTGGCGGTCGGCACCGGCGTGCCCCCGCCCGCCGAGGCCACAAAACTCATGACGCTTTGCGCGGGCAGGGTATAGCTGAATTTCCCACCGCTGACGGCCACGGAGCTTTGCTGGACAAGGTTGTTGCTGGAATTCGTCAGCCAGGGATAAACCGTGGAGACGTTCAGGTCGCTGTAATTGAAATTGACGTTCGCGCTGGAGCCGCTATTGCCGTTGATGGCCACGATCACGACCTTGCCGTCGGTGGAGCTGTAGTAGGCGGATACCGAAACTCCCGACGAGGGCACCTCGGTGGCGCCGATGCGCACATAACCCGGGCGGACGAACTTGCTGAAATTGCCGATCGTATAAAGGCGCTTGGTGGGGTTGCCGGAGTTGTCGCAGAGGCCCTCGTCGTCCGTTCCCGTGGGGACGAGCCACCAGTAACAGTAGGCGTTGAAGTTGTGGTCGACGATGCAGCTGTGGAGCTCGCCGGCGTAGAAAACGCCGCTGTCGATGTTGTTGTCGCTGGTTTTCTCCGAGACTTCGGTGCACCAGGATTCAACCGCGTGGCCGGCCGTGGAGGAGTAGCTGGAGGGGAGGGTGTTGGGGCCGCCGCCGTAGAGGTGCATCCCGACGACCCTCACGTATTTCGCCGCGTTCGAGTCGCTCATGGTGGTGTTGGACCCGTTCAGGTTGTCCGCGAAGGATTCGGGCATCATGACGATGTTGCTGAAACCGGCCGCGTTGAGGTCCGGGCCCAGGTAGTTACCGACGAAGGAATCGATGGCGGAAGGCGACCAAAGGCAGGCGTCATAGCTGGGGTCGTAGTCCGGTTCGTTCTGGACTGAAATGGCGTAAGGCGTGAAGCCATAGGTGTTCTTACAGGCCGTGGCGAAGCTGGTGAGGTAGGCGGCGTAATTGGCGAAATTCCCGGTGTTAAGCTGGTTGCTGTTGGAACCGGGGTTGAAGTTGTCGCTTCCGGTGTTGTTGCCGGAGACGCTGTTGTTGTTCTTCCACTTGGCCGGCGGGCTCCAGGGGCTGGCGAAGACCCTGACGTTTTTGTTGATGGCCAGCGCCTGGGTCGCGAAGGAGCATTGGGAGCCCCAGTTGCCGTTGCCGAGTCGTCGATGCCCAGGCGGAGGATGGAAAGGCCCGCGTGGCCGTTCACCTGGTTGCTGGGGGACTGGCCCGAATCGTCCGCCCAGAAGGTGTTCGCCAGGGAGGACGAGAACCCGTTGTCCCATTGGCTACAGGCGCCGAAACCCGAGATGGTTTGAAAAGTCGTGCCGGAGGTAACCGTCACGTTTTGCGCCCAGAGGACGGGGGTAAAGCCGAAAAGCCCAAGGGCCAAGGCAAGGGCGTTCATTTTTTTCAAGGACATGGGTACCACCTCCGAATTTAAATGCGACGGGCCGAAGGAAACCGGACTCAAGTCCGTTCGGTAACCGCCTGGCCCTTTGAATCCCTACCGCTTTTCGTGGGGGCCACCAAAAAGGCCGTAAAAAGCGCTTTCAAACCGGCCGAGGTCAAAAGATACAGGTGGAGGGGCGCGTCCACAACGGGGGATGGGTAGATCAATGGCCAGAATTCATCAACGACATTGACTTTTATTTCAAACGGCTTTGGGACGCCGAAATATTTTTCTCGTTCAACTCAGCGGGATTTTTTTCGGAATTCTTCGGGAGAGCATCCGGCTTTTTTCCGGAAGAACCGGTTGAAGTGCGAAGCCGATTTGAAGCCGCAGGATTGGGCGATCTGGAAAACCGGCAGGCTTCCGGTTTTCAAGAGGCGCTTCGCCTCTTCCATCCTCAAGTTCTGGAGATAGGCTTCCAGTCCGACTCCCATGGTCTTCTTAAAATGGCGGCTGAGGGTGGCGACCGATGTTTCCGCCAGTTTCGCGATTTTTTTGGCCCGCAGGGGTTCCCGGAAATGCTGGTCCAAATAATCCCGGACCCCTTCCATGGAGAGGACGCCCCTCAGGACCCCGCTGCCCTGGACCAGGAACAGGATTTTTTCCAAGGCGTCCTTAAAGGACAGGATCATCTCCTGCGTTGTTCCGGCTTTTTCCAGGGAGAGGACCAGGTTTTCATGCAACCTGGACGCTTCCTCCTTCTTCCCGAAAAGCCTTTTCTCAACGGCGTCTTTCATCAGGATCAATCCGTATTGCAAATGCCACCGGATTTCCTCGGGGTCATGCAGGGAAAGGGTGAGCACCTGGTTCAAGAACCCGTCCAGGGTGGCCCCCAAGTCCGCGAGGGAAGCCGTTTCAACCAGGAGTTTTAATTTTTCCAACCGGCGCGTAATTTCCAGTATGCCCACGGATTTTTGGGCATGGACCGAGCTGAAAAAAACCACCTTTTTCCCGGCCCCCCGGCCTAAATGAAGTCCCAGCAACGCCTGTCGGTAGGATTCTTTCAGCGGTTCCCCCGGCGCCACCGTCTCGCCGATCCCCACCAGGACCTCCCCCCCCAATTCCCTGGTCGCAAAATCATGGATGCGTTCGGCGGTCTCCAGGATTTGGCTGCGGCGCTGGGGCCGGCTTTGGGAAGGGTCCGCCGAGGTGACGAAAACAGCCCCGTAGTTCTCCAACTTGCCTCCCACGGTTTGGGGGAGGGTCTGGGCGAAATGAAAACTCCGGCGTTGGAAACGGTAAATCCGCAGCATGTCCGCGACAGGGTCATGCCTTCCCCGGCCCGCGCCCGTGGGAATGGCCGTGATCGCGGTGGTG
>JAJPJW010000145.1 GCA_021324075.1 Pseudomonadota bacterium
CCGTCCCCGTCACCTGCAGGGTGATCGAGGTCAGGTTGATGGTGGAATTGCTGGGGTTGGTCAGGACCACCTGTTGGACCAGGACGTTGGAGGCGCCCGAAAGCTGGTTGGAATTACCCGGCGGGTTGGGGCCCTGGCTGGCCGAAACGGTCACCGGCGTGGGGGTGGAGGAAGGCGTGAAGCTGGGCGTGGCGGTGAACACGAAGGTGTCCGTGGGGCTGGGAGTCGCCGTATTCGTTGCGGTCTTCGTGACCGTACTGGTGGGAGTGTGGGTTGTGGTTGAAGTCGCTGTTTGAGTGGGGGTTGAAGTGGTGGTCTTGCTGGGAGTGTTGGTAGGTGTTGGTGAGTTCACAAAGGTATCCGTGGGGGTGGCGCTGGGCGTTGAAGAAGCGGTCAGGCTGGGCGTGCTAGTCGTCGTCCGGGTGGTGGTGTGGGTATCCGTTGCGGTAGCAGTCAAGGTAGCGGTCCGCGAAGCAGTACTTGACGGCGTAGCCGTCAATGTATTGGTGGGACTATTGGTGGGTGTGGGCGAATTCACAAAGGTATCCGTGGGGGTGGCGCTGGGCGTTGAAGAAGCGGTCGGGCTGGGCGTGCTGGTAGGTGTCTTCGTGGTGGTTGCGGTTGGCGTATCGGTCGGGGTGGAGGTGGCGGTCTTGGTGGCCGTGTTGGCCAGGGTATTGGTCACGGTGACGCTGGGGGTGGCCGTCGGTGTACTGCTGGCGGTGGAAGTGGCGGTCTTGGTGGGCGTGTTGGTGGGGGTTCCGGTATTCACGAGGGTGTTGGTAGGGGTAGGAGTTGTCGTTTGAGTGGGGCTATTCGTGGGAGTGCCGGAGGCCGTCGGGGTTGCGGTACGGGTCGGGCTGTTGGTGGATGTGGCGGTGGCCGTGTTCGTCGCCGAAGAAGTGGAGGTTTTGGTCGCGGTGGAAGTGGCCGTCGCGGCAGCCGTGTTGGTGGTCGTCGCTGTCGGCGTATTCGCCACGGTATTCGTGGGGGTGGCGGTCGCGGTCAGGGTTGCCGTCCGGGTCGGGCTGTTGGTGGCCGTTGCGGTGGGTGTGGCCGTCGCGGTAAAGGTCGGGGTTTTGCTGGCGGTCGCTGTCGGCGTATTGGCTACGGTATTCGTGGATGTAGGGGTGGCTGTCCGCGTGGGCGAACTGCTCGGAGTCAAGGTGGCCGTTCTTGTCGGGGTGGCGGTAGCCGTCTTGGTGGGGGTGGACGTAAAGGTGGAGGTGCTTCCCCCGGTCCCGCAGTTGGGCGTGGGCGTCTGGTTCAGGTTGTAAAGCCAGGTGGAGACCGGCGCACCGTGGTAGGAGGTGGTGGGATAGCCGCTGAAGCTGGTCAAAAGGGTCAGGCCCACGTCGGAGCTGAAAGCCCAGGCCATGGCCGAATAGGTGTAATTGTTACTGTTGGTTCCGTCGATCCAAGCGATCGTCTGGGTGTCCCAGTTGGCTGGATCGGTGGAGGCGGCCCCAAATTCCTCAATGATGACAGGGTAGGTTCCGGTCACCGTTGTCACATAGGGGTCCCATCCCCCGACAGAAACCCCTTTGTTGTTATAGATATGGGAGGAATAAAGGATCCCATAGCCCGAGGCCTGGGTGATGGCATTGCCCGCGGTATTCAAGGAGGAAAGGTCATAGGCATAGCCCAGCCCGCCGATGACACAGATATTGCTGGCCCCTTCGCTGCGCACGGCGTTGACGATGGCCTGGAGCCCGGGCGTCGTGAAGCTTCCTGTGTTTCCGCCATCCTTGAGGATGGCCCAAGTAGTGGGATAAGGCTCGTTGTAAAGGTCGAACAAAACCGCAGGGTTGTTGGCGTAAACCGAGGCCACCGACTGCCAGAATGTCACTGCGTTGGCGTCCGGCATCGGCTGTTGTCCAGTGGATCCATTCCAGCCGGACGCGGTCTGGCTGCCCCCCGAACAACCCGATGGATCGGTGGCCGTGCTCGAGGTTCCAGACCAGTGCAGGTCCAGGTCCAGATAGACGTTGTTGCTGGAGCAATAGTTGATCACCGCCTGGATCATGGCGCGGTAAGCCGTCTCGTTGGGCGTCCCATGTGAGTTGGAACAATTGAACCAGAAGTCCTGGTTGATGGGAAAGCGCACACAGTTGGCGTGCCATACCTGGACCGCCTCGGTAATGATAGAGACATAATCCGTCATGAGGACACCACTGATGGTGGTCGTGGGGCGTCCCGTACCCGTATCCCCCGTAGGACTGTATTCCCATCCGGAAACATCCACGCCTTTCAAACGGACCGTGCATCCGCTGCTGGCGTTCACGATTTGATTCCCTAAAATTTTCAGCTGGGGGGATGCGGCTTGGGCGGCGGGATAAAAAAGAAGGGTCAACAAGAAGCTATAAACGATATTCCTTAAAAACGTTTTAATGGTCACGCCAAAAAAAAGACAAGGCGAGTCGAAATTAATTTTCAAAAGCCCGTTCATGGTGCTCTTTCAGCAAATCAATTGGATAGGTAGAAACTTTTAACCGGTTTACTGGTTTAAAAAAATTCGGCACAGTTTCAAAAAGATTCACTCGCGTAAAAAATATCGCTAAATGGCCTTCTTTTCAACAAATTGCCTCAAAAGATGAAGATGACAAAGACCTTTAAATCGACAGGCTCACACGTTCAACTTAATTTTTTCGTCTTCACAGGCTTTCCGGATGGACGGTGATAATGAAGGACCTGGATGTCTTGGACTGTCACCAAACAATGCTGGGGCAACATGGGCTCCACGGCATTCAAGGCTTTTTGGATTTGCCGGGGCTTGTCCACGACCTCGATCAACATCGGAAGGTTCTCGGTGATCTCCAGGATTCGGGCCGAATGGATATGGGCCTTGGACCCGAAGCCTTCCACACCCTTAAAGACGGTGGCCCCGGCGATCTCCATCTCCAGCAATTGATCCACAATGGCCCGGTACAGGAGTTTGTTGTGCCATTTCAAATCCTCATCGATAAAAATCCGCAGGATTTTGCACTTTCCAACAATGTTCACGATGCCCTCCTATACTAACTTGGCGAGGGTCACACCCGCCCAAGTGGCGCAAAGGCATCCTAACAAAGTCAAACCCGCATTCGCCAGGGCGAGTTTCAGGTTGCCTTCCTGGATGTAGCGAAAAGTGTCCCAACTGAAGGTGGAATAGGTGGTGAAGGTGGCACACCACCCGACGGCCACCAGGTAACGGGCATTGGGTGGAAAAATCCCCCGGTCCAGCAGGGGCAGGAAAAGGCCCAGCACGAAAGACCCGATCAGGTTGATCAAAAGGGTGCCGTAGGCGAAGTTCGTCCCCCACCGGCTGGCGGCCCAAAGGGTCAGCCAATAACGGAAAAAGGCCCCGGGAATGGCCCCCACCGCGATTAAATAATACTTTTCCATCCCATCCTCCTTCGGCTCAAATAAAAAACTCCTACCCCCCGTTGGGAGGTAGGAGTCATCGGCCCCGGCAACCGGGGCGGTTATGGCGAACTCCATCGCCTTGACTTGGGAACGGCGTCATTTTAAAGGAAAGCCCGCCTTCCCGCAATTCCCAACCCATGGATTTTCCACCCGGAAAACATAGAATGTTCCCCATTCAAATTCCTGTTTCCCATTGGAGTGCCATGTCCCACGTCACTTGTTTCCAGCATATCGATTGCGAAGGCCCGGGATCCCTTTTGGAGGTCCTCAGGTCCAAGGGGATTCGGGTGGAACTCCTCAAGCCCTTTCAAGGCGATGCCGTTCCCGCCCGTCTCGGGGACGGGCTTGTCGTTTTGGGAGGACCCATGGGGGTCTATGAGGAAAGCCGGTACCCCTGGATGACGGCGGAGCTCAATGCCATCCGCAAATGCCTGGACTCGTCGCTGCCGGTATTGGGCGTTTGCCTGGGTTCCCAAATGCTGGCCCATGCGGCCGGCGGCCGGGTTTTCAAAGGGCCGTCGCAGGAAGTGGGTTGGTTCCCCATCACGCTGACCGAGCGGGGCCATTTGGATCCGCTCTTATTGGGACTGCCGAAGGAATTCAATGCCTTCCACTGGCACGGGGACACTTTTACCCTTCCCACCGGGGCCGCCTTGCTGGCAGGAAGCACGGCCTACCCGCACCAAATTTTCCGGGTTGGGCCCAACACCTATGGTTTCCAGTGCCATTTGGAAGTAACGGAAGAAATGGTGAAAAGCTGGATGGAAGTTTACGCGAAGGAGCTCAGGCCCCAGGGCGGGCCACTGGCCCCCGAGCCCATCGAAAACCGCCTCGCCGAGAATGCCAAGGAATTGAACGGACTTGCCGAAAGGGTTTTTACGCGCTTCGCCGCCCTGTTGTAGGAAAATTTATTTTTTTTGATCCAGGCTTTTGAGGACCCGCTCGCCGTCCTTTCCGTCCAAAACCGTCCACTTGCCCGTCCCTTCGTAATAAAGGACTTCCAGGTGCCGGATGTCGAACCAGAGGCCGTGAAGGCCCAGGCCCCTTTCCCTCATGGCCCGCCCCACGGCCGGGTAGCCCTTTAAATGTTCGAGTTGGACCGTGACATTGCGGCGGGAAGCCTCATTGACGTCCATTCCCTTGGCCTCGGGGCCCGCCCCCATCTCCAACCACCGCTTGATGGACCCTTCCGGCAGGGCGTCCTGTCCCTGGCAATGGGCGTGCATGGCCCCGCAATCGCTGTGGCCGCAGACGATGATGTCCGAGACCGCCAGCTTGTCCACGGCGAAATCCACCGCGGCCGCCGTACCCGTGCCCCCCGGATTGCCGAAGGGTGGGACCAGGTTGCCCACGTTGCGCACCACGAAGAGGTCGCCTGGGTCCGTCGAGGCGAAGACGTTGACCGCCACCCGCGAGTCCGAGCAGGCGATAAAAAGGGCGTCGGGCTTCTGGCCCAGGGCCAGCTTGCTGAAGGTGTCCTCGTAGCCCTGCCGCTTGGTCTCGTGGAACTGGATGATGCCCCGGATGAGCTTTTTCAAATTTTAGTCCTTTTCATGGGGAATAAGACGCCGCCATCATGCCACGGGAGAGCGGAAGGAAAAAAGGGGAAAGCCCTTTCACAGGGGCCCGGGGCCTTCCCCCAGCCGAAACATTTTGATAAATGTCCTGGATAAGGCCCGATTCATCCGCCTCTGGAAAATATCAATTTCGGGTTAAATGGTAAACCCCGTTTTCGTAGTATGTTTTTTTCCATGGATGGCTCTGACTTTCCCCTAGCATAAAGTTTTCTTCAACCGGATAATTTAGGGCCTCGGGGAAACAACCTTTATTTCCGCTCTTATCCGCGAGTCTCGTTATTAATAAGGAAGGCTCCATTGCCCGCGTTGAATATCCGCACCGTCGTTGAATTGGAACAAAAAAAACTCGCCTTCGAAAGTTCCTTCAATGATTCCCAAAAACAAATGACGATGTCCGTCCTGCGCGACGGGGTGCTTGTTTTTGAGCAAAAAAGGCCGGTCGTAAAGGAGATGGTGGCCGATTCCAAGGACGGCCTCGAGAAATTCCTCAGCCAGGCCCACCAGGGCTTGATCGCGGAAATGGAGTTCATCTTCACCGCCTCCCAAAAAATCCTGAAGGAGCCCTCCCCCCATATTTGCTTCCTGATGGGCGTCCTTTTCCTGACCCGGGGCTTTTACGACGACGCGATCGTGCATTTCCAAAAAGCCGTCGATTTGGAGCCCGGGAACGTACAGGCCGTCAAGCATTACGGCGTGGCCATGACCCTGAAGGGGGACTTCGAGAATGCCCGGCACATCCTTAACTATATCCTCGAATCCGGGGTGGCCTTCGCCGACATCTATTATTGCCTGGGGAACACCTACCTTTTCCAGCGGCAGTTCGACAAGGCCAAGCCCTATTACGAGGAAGCCCTGAGGGTCAATCCCAATTACGCCGACGCCTACTTGCGCCTGGCCACCTGTTCCGTGGGGGCCATCGCCGGGGAGGACCAGGGGCTGGTGGAGGCGTCGGTTGGGAAATACGCCGAGGAGGCCCTAGAGAAGATCCAATGGGCCCTGGAATGCAACCCCAAGGTCCGGAACGGGGCGGTCATGGCGGCCGCGGATAATTTGAAACAAAAGAAATACCCCATGGCCCTGAAGAATCTGTTGGAGGCCCGGCCCAAATTCAACCCCAAGACCGGGTCCGAAGTCGTTTGTTTTTATGTTTTGAAGCTCCTTTACGGGAACAAGGGCGTCAATATCGACGAAACGGAAGACTATCTTCGGCAATTGGAGCAGTTGGTCGAGGCCAACCCCACCTATGTGGATTTAAGGCTGCATTACGGCATGGCCAACCTGATTAAATCGAACTTCCTGATCAACCGCTCACTCCGGGAAATGAACAAGGCCTTGGAGATCAACCCGAACTTCGAAAAAGCCAAGGCCACCGCCGGTACTTTGACGGACGTTTACCGCAAGATGCTGATGGCTGTCAAATCCGTTTATAGTTCGGGCAACCCTTAAGTTTTTCGCTATACTTTGCACCTTCTCCGGCTCCCTTGGGGCGGCCGGGGCGTTGAGAAAAAGATGGTTCCCGTGAAAGGTCCTTATGGCGACTCTCTCCTCCGTTAAAAAACACGCCGAATCCTCCCCGCTTTATATGGTGTCGGCCTTCTTCCATCTCTTTTTCACCGCCGCCGCCGCGGGGGCGGCCTGGTATTACTTCCGCATCTGGCAGGTGGCCTTGGGGGCCGGGCTCGGCATGTTGGTGCTGCTTTCCATTTGGGGTTATCTCATCCGCTGGCAGGGCTCGGTGATCTGGCTCTGCCGCCTCCAGTTGAACTTCGCTAAATTGAACCTCCTGCCCAAAGACTTCGTTTTCTGGGACTCCGCTTCCCCCCGCAACCTCCAGTCCCGCATCGAGGCCACCTTCCGGACCGCCCTGGAAACCGCCCAAAACAATGAAAAGTCCATCGTGGCCCAGCGCCATACCCTGGAAAAATACCTGGGCTCCGAGGCCTCCCGGCAGGCCCGCACCAGCAATGCCGCCCTGGGCGGACAGTTACAGAAGGTCTTTATCCTTTTTTCCGACATCCGGGGTTTCACCCGCATGTCCGAACAATTGACGCCCCAGGAAATCATGCGGGTCTTGAACCAGATTTACACGGCCTTGGGATCGGCCATCGAGGCCGGGGATGGTGAGATCAACAAGTTCATCGGGGATGCGGTCCTGGCCTATTTCAAACGCTCCGCCGAACCTGAAAAAGAGAAGGATGACGCTCGCAAGGCTGTCCACGCGGCCCTGGAGATGCATGAAAAATTCGGCAAGGCCATCAAGTCCATCGGCGTCCTGTCGGAGAAGTCCATCAGCATCGGCCTGGGGATCGGCATCGTAGCGGGAGAAGTCCTGATGGGGAACCTGGGGTCCCGCAACCGGATGGAATTCACCTTGATCGGGGATTCGGTCAACCTGGCCTCCCGGCTCTGCGGCATCGCCCCCGAATGGGAAATCCTGGTCAACGAGGAACTGGCCATGATGGTGACCGAGCGTTTCCATATCGAATCGCGCATGCCGGTGCAATTAAAAGGAAAATCCGAAAAGGTCACCCCCTATTGCATCATGGGTGAATTAAGGGACCACCAGTCCCTCGGCGTTTAACCCCCCCGTGTTTTTAACAATTCTTTAGCATTGGGCCGGGGCCCCTTCCCCCGGGGCCGTTGTACAATGCGCACGTGGAACCCTTCACCCTCAACGCCGACAGCACTCCCGCCACCCCCCGAACCCGTCCCTCCTGGGTGCGGGACCGGATCGTCCGCTTTGACCGGAAGTTGGACCCCCAGAAACGAAAACTGAAATGGGCCCGCATGAGCCAGTCGCCCTCCGTTTTTTTCCGTCAGACCGGCCACCTCTTTTGGGCCGATTTCGCCCGCTCCCCCCTCTTGGACAACTTTGGGGGCGGCAAGAAAACCCGCCTTTGGATCAACGGTGACGCCCTTATCGACCACTTCACCAGCCTTACCGATACCTCGGGCCGGTTGGTCCTGGATCTGGCCCATTTCGACGGTTGCGTCATCGCCGATTACCAGTTCGATTTGTTTCGCCTGGGTGTCAGCCTCGCCCTGAACGCGATGGAAAACCGCCAAAACCCCAAGGCCGTTTACCGCATGGTCCTGGAATATGCCCGCGCTTACTGGCGGGAGGTTAAAAGCTGCAGGTGGTACGAGAACGTTCGCTTCAGCCCCTGGGACGAGGAACAATCCTCCGGCTCCATCCGGCATTTCCTTGCCGGCATCCGCAAGACCCGGGGCTATCTCCAGATGCTGGAACTTTGGACCAAGGCCGGAAAGGCGGGGCTGAGGTTCAAAACCTCCGGCAACGGCGCCGAATTGGGGGTTTTCCCCAAGGAAGGCGCCAAGAAACTGGAAAAAGCCCTGCTGTGGTACGCGGGGGATTTGAAACCCTGGCCCGGCCCCAAGCCGCGGGTCTTTGAAGTGACCGACCTGGCCCTTTCCTCGAACGACGCGATGGGCAGCTATTGGGCCTTGGTGCGGGTGAAGGAAGAAGGGGAAAACCCCTACCGCATATTGGAATTAAGGCGGGAGGGCGAACCGCATTCCTGGGATTTCCTTCCCAAGAAAGCCCGCCGGAAGACGCGGGATTTGTGCGGCGACAACCAGGCCTTGCGCGCCGAACTCGGCTGCCGGGCCCTGGCCCGCAGTCAGGACCCCTGGCTGGGACGGCTGGAATTAAAGGATGGGGATTACCTGGTGCGGGAAAAATCCCCTTTTGAGGCTTCCCTGCCCGGGCCCATGGTGGATGAGGGTGCCGCCATCCAATTAGGGGCCATCCTGGCCCGGGCCCATTGCCGCGCCAAGGATTCCTTCGCCAAAAGCGCCTTCGAAGCCATCAAGGCCGACAAGAAGGCCTTCCGGAAACAGGTAGCGGAGATCGCCCTGGCCTATTCAGCCCAAGTGGAAGCGGATTACCAAAGCTTCCGTTCGCGGGAACAGGACTGATTTTTCCCCGCCATCCGGCGCCCCGCGGCTTACTATCAACGATATCCTTCCAGGAGGTCTTCCATGGCTTACGATGAAAATTTGGCCCAAAGGGTCCGGGAAATCCTGGCCGGGTCCAAGGGCGTCACTGAAAAGAAGATGTTCGGGGGCCTTTGTTTTCTCTTGAACGGCAACATGATGGGGGGCGTCCTGAAAGACGACTTGATCGTCAAGTTTGACAAGGCCGACCATGAAAAGATCCTGGCCCAAAAACACGTCCGTCCTTTCGATTTTTCAGGAAGGCCCATGGCGGGCATCGCCTATGTGGGTTCTGCCGGGGTTAAGGCCAGGAAGGACCTGGCGAGGTGGGTTGAAATGGGCAAGGCCCACGCCGCGGGCCTGCCCAAGAAAAAAAAGAAGTAAGGTTAGTTCCCGCCGACGTCTTGCGGGACTTGGGCCTGTACCAGTTGGAAGGCCTGCAGCCAGGCCATGTGGAAGAACCCCGGCCGGACGGCGATGTCCAGCGGGCCTCCCGGATCCACCAGGTAATAGGCGGCGGGAGGCAGCAACAGTTCGCAGTTCCCATTCCCGTTGTCCCAGTCCCCGAAATAAACCATGTGGGCCACGGGGTTGGGGCCCTCTTGGAGGCTTCCCCCGAAAAGGGAGACCTTCTTTTCCGCCACCACGATCCGGTAGACTTCGGGATTGGAGAAATCGAGGAGGCCATTGGCCAGTTGGGCGCTGAACCGGAAAAACCCGCCGGCGAGGAAAATGAAAAGCAGGAACAAACCGGCGACCACGTAAAAAGGGATTCTCTCTTCCAGGGCATCCCGCATCAATTTCCGGGAGACCCAATAACAAAGGACCGCGGCGGCCAAGGCGCTGCCCAGGTCCAACTCGAGAAGGTCCGACTGCCTTAAGGGTCGGTAGTAAATGCCGCAAAGGAAATATTCCACGGCCACCAGGAGAATCAGGGCGCAAAGCATTTTCAGGAAGAGCGCGGCCTGCCGGATCTCGATCCGCAGGGCGTTCTTTCTCTCACCGGACCGGTAAACCTTGAAGCCGCCGGCCTTCTTCCAGTTTTGTCCAGATCCCATCTGTCGGTTCCAAGATTTTTAAGGATGACGCCGCTTCCAAGAGCCCTTGGCACGGGAATGTTACGCCGGTTTTCCTTGGGACGTCCAGCGAGTTTTGATAAGGTCTCCGGGCGGCTTCAATGATAAATTGATCAAAAGGGGGATGCATGGCCTTCCTGAACCAATTGGAGATGGGCCTGGGCACCTGGGCCTGGGGCAAGGGGATTGTCTGGGGCTTCGGCAGGGGCTACGATGAAAAGGACCTGCGCGAAACCTTCCAAGCCTCCCTTCGGGCCGGCATCCGCCTGGTGGACACGGCCGAAGTCTACGGGGATGGGGATTCGGAAACCTATCTCGGCCGTTTTCTCAAGGAGGCCCCCGGCGACAAGACCTACGTGGCCACCAAATTCGCGCCCCTTCCCTACCGCTGCCGCACTTCCGACTTGCTGAAGGCCCTCAAAGCCAGCCTTGCCCGTTTGGGCTTGCCTTCCGTGGACCTTTACCAGATGCACTGGCCCAGCCCTCCGCGTTCCATCAAGGCTTGGATGGAACCCCTGGCCCAGGCCGTGAAGGAAGGCCTGGCGAAGGAAGTGGGGGTTTCCAACTTCAGCCGCGGGCAGATGCTCCGGGCCCAGGAAGCCCTGGCGGCCCACCAAGTGCCCCTGTCCTCCAACCAGATGCAGTACAGCCTGGTGCGCCGCAAACAGGAGTTCAACGGCCTGCTGGACGAATGCCGGAAGACCGGCGTGCGCTTCATCGCCTACAGCCCCTTGGGAATGGGCATGCTCTCGGGCAAATACCCCCCCCAGCACCCGCCTTCCGGGCCGCGCCGTCTATTTTATTGGGGGCAGTTGGGGCGCATCCAAAGCTTGGTTGAAAAGTTAAGGGAACTGGGCTCGGCCCATGGTGGCAAAACCGTCAATCAAGTGGCCTTGAACTGGGTTCGATGCAAGGGGGCCCTGCCCATTCCCGGGGCCAAGAATGCCGCCCAGGCCGTGGAAAACGCCGGTGCCCTGGGCTGGCGCCTGGAGCCCGCCGAGGTGGCCCAGTTGGACGAGGCCAGCCGGTTGTTCAGGGGATAGGC
>JAJPJW010000138.1 GCA_021324075.1 Pseudomonadota bacterium
GTGGGGGTGGAGGTGGGGTGGGAAGGGGGGGGGGGGGGGGGGGTCGAGGTAGGTGTGGGGGGGGGGGGGGGGGTGAAGGGGGGGGGCGGGGTTTGGGTGGGTGTGAAGGAAAAGGTCAGGGTAGGTGTCGGAGTTATGGTGGCGGTCGGGGTGAGGGTGGGTGACCAGGAAGGCGTTGGGCTGGCCGTGGGGGTATCGGATGTGGAGGTGGTCGGTGTCGGCGTGGAAGTGGGGGTTTCCGAAGGCGTCGGGGTAAGGGTTTCGGTCGGAGTCCCGGTGGGTGTGTCGGTGGGCGTCAGGGTCGGCGTTCCCGTAGGGGTCGGGGTGCCGGTATCAGTAGGAGTCTGGGTGGGAGTGGGCGTCAGGAGAGGGACCGTGGGGCTGGGGGTCGGCGTCGGTGTGAAGCTGGGCGTGAGGGTCAAGGTGGGGGTCGGTGTTCCGGTGATGGTGGGGCTGGGAGTCTTGGTCAGGGTGGGTGTTTTGGTGGAAGTAGGGGTGAAAGTGAAGGTCGGGGTGGATGAGGGTGTCCGGGTATTGGTGGAAGTCGGGGTGTCGGTGGGAGTGGGCGAAAAGCAGGGGCCGCCGGGGGTCGGGGTGGGAACGGGCGTATTGGGACTGAAGGAAACGCCCCCGGGATAACTATAGGCATCCGCGTTGCCGTAGCCGTAGAGCACCAGCCCGAAGGGAGTGGAGGACTGCAGGATATGGGTCCCGGAGGTCACTGAAACCTGTACGCCGTAATAAGGGCCGCCCGAGATGGGGCTGTAGAAACCCGCGGCAACGGGCGAGCCGTCCAAGGTGACCGAGCCGGGGCTGGAGGTTGTCAGGTTCTCGTAATTGCCCGTGAAGACCGTATCGGGCATGCCGGCCACCACATAGCCGGTATCGTATTCGCTCACCGGAGGGATGGACATCATGGAGGGGTCGGCGGGATAGCTGGAGAGCGCGGTGCAAGGGTAATCCTGGCAGCCGCCGTCGGAAAATTGGATCACGTAGATGGGGTGGTTGGAGGTGATTTCCACGGGTACGGTTTCATTTTCATCCAAGGACCAGCCGGCCTGTAGGACGGGTGAGAGGTTGGCCCCATTGGCCGCCACGGTCGTTCCGCTGGAGGATGCCACGAAACGCAAGGTGTCGCCCCCGCTGCGCGTGGTCAGGGGCATGGTCAGGAAGTGGGTGCCCCAATAAGCGAGGGGCCAGAGCTCCTCCACCAGGTGGTTGCAGGAGGGGACGCCGGCGGGGACATTGTCGCAGACATGGCCCCCGAAGAACGCCACCGGTTTGTCGGAAGAAACCGTGGAACCGGTAAGGTCGTCGGGTATGCTCGGGTCCTGGAGCTGGTAGACGTCCCCTTGGTTGAGGGTGATGGAAAAAGGCAGGCCGCCGGTGTGGCCGCCAACGGTGACATCGGGCGTGATGGTCAAGTGGGTGCAATCCTGGGTG
This sequence comes from Pseudomonadota bacterium, assembly GCA_021324075.1. GTDB lineage: Bacteria > Oederibacteriota > Muellerivitia > Muellerivitales > Muellerivitaceae > JAJPJW01. The sequence goes on from JAJPJW010000138.1 coordinate 1,444, forward strand.
CCCACCACCGTGAATTCGGTGCTGATGAGCGAGCCCGCCGAAGAGGTCTGGTTCCGATAGGAACAAACCATGTAATTCGTCCCCAGGGCCTCCACGGGCAGGCCCATATAGCCGTCGGAGGCGTATTGGACGGCGTTCAAGCCGTAAACCGAGATTTGGCCGGTCGCCGTCACGTGGATACCCAGCGACATGACCGTGTCCGAAAACTTGGCTTCCGCCCCCGCCGGAAGGGTCACCGCCGTGGAACTGCCCGCGGCCACCGTGAAGGACGATGAAAACCCCAGGCCGGGAATTTGTACCTGGCCCGAGTTGGCCGCTGCGCTGGCGATGAGCAACTGGAGGGTGGCGGGATTGGAACCGCTACTGGCGCCCTGGGGGAAGGCGAGCCAGAATTCAGTGCCCTTGCTGGTAATGCCCGCGAAAGCAGGCGAGGGAAGTATATTTCCCCAGACCACTAATGAAAAAAAGGCCCAAAAGCCCCAAGGAATGAAAGTGTCGCGGCGAAACATATGCTTTTCTAACGGCAAAAAAATGGAATGTTACAGCCCATAAAAGGGCCGGGAAAAAAGGGTTTCCCCCATAAAAAAGCCAGTGGGAATCAGTGTCCCTTGGCCTTACCGACCTCCCGCACCGTCACCAAACAGGAAACGGACTTGAAATAGGGTTTTTTCTTCAATTGGGCGTCGCCAATATTGAACTCCAGGACCCGGATTTCCGCGTCGAATCCGGGATAGTGGATGATGCGTAACACTCCCCGGTCCTCCGGAGTCCCAGGGCCCGGCTTGAGCGGCCTGGCGGCGAAGTTATCGTCGGTGCGGAAATCCCCGGCCGCCAGTTCCCGCAGGGTGGGATCATCCCCGTTTTCCTTGGGTTGCAGGAGGCTTTGCCCGTCCTCGTCCTTGGAGAAAGAGAACATGAAGCCTTCGGTCCCGTTGTCGCCTGTTTCGGTGGTCACCTGGAGGTAAAGTCCCTCCCAAACCTTGGCGTAATACCGCGTTTCGTCGCCGGAGGCCAGGCCTGGAAGGCCTTCGGCTTTCCCGTCCTTAAAAACCAGGTAGACGGAAGCCGTACCCAAGGCGTCGTGGGGGCCGTTGTGGTCGAACTTACCGATCATCCGGTTGTCGTCGTCCGCGGCGGCCCGACCGCACAATCCCAAGGCCAGGATCAAACCAGCGAGGATCTTCCTGAATTTTATTTTTTTCATGGCTCCTCCTTTTGCTGATGAAAACGGCGCCAACTTAGGCCCGAACGTCCCTTAGCCCAAGAATGGACGCATCTCCCGGACTTTTGCAAGCGGGGCACCGACAAAAAACGATTCAAAAACACCAGGGAAAGTCTTTACCCAAAATTAAACCGGAATTTCACTGGAGGGGTATTCCTTCGGGGAAGAATCCCAGGGTAGGCTGGAAACAAGTCATTTCGCAAAGGGAGGTCAGTATGAAGACACAAGCGAAGGCCATACCGGACGGTTACCACAGCGTGACGCCTTACCTGTCCATTGAGGGCGCCGCGGATGCCATTGATTTTTACAAAAAGGCCTTCGGCGCCAAGGAACTGCTCCGCATGCCCATGCCCGACGGAAAGATCGGCCATGCGGAGATCCAGATCGGCGACTCGCGGGTCATGCTGGCCGATGAGAACCCCGAAACGGGCGGCCGCTCACCCAAGGCCCTCGGGGGATCGCCGGTGGGGCTGTTGGTCTATGTGGAGGACGTGGACCGGGTTTTCCAACAGGCCATGGCGGCCGGCGCCAGGATCTTAAGGCCCCTGAAGGACCAATTTTACGGGGACCGTTCGGGGAACCTGGAGGACCCTTTCGGCCACAAATGGACCCTCTCCACCCATATCGAGGATGTGGCGCCCGATGAAATGGCGCGAAGGATGAAGGAGGCCATGGAGGCGGAAGCTGTTTTGGATTAAACGCGGGATAAATAAAAAAGCCTTTCTCCCGAAGGGGAGAAAGGCTTTTTTATTTTCCGTGATTCGGGGAAGGCGAGTCGGACGGGCCCAATTGGGAGACGGCCTGGGCGAAATCGTCGAGCATTTTGGACAGTTGGTCCACCTGATCCTGGGTCAGGCCTTTCTGCTGGTTGGCTAGGAGGGCCGCTTTCATCGCCTTGTGGAATGCCTTGCGCATTTGGCCGGCGGCGGTCAAGGGGCCCTGGCCTCCCCTGGCCTGTTTTTTGGCCGCGTCCATCAGCTGGTCCAGTTGTTTGTCCCTGGCTTTCAGGGAATCCGCCGGCAGGTAATTGACCGGAGGCTGGGTGGCGGGAGCGGGTTGGGCGGCCCCGGCAGGTTGGCTCGCAGGCGCAGGCTGGCTTGGGGCGGCCTGGCTGTGGGAAGGGAACGGGTTGGAGGCAGCCGTTGAGAAAGAGCGCTCGGGCCGGACGGGCGCCGCCATGAAGGAAGAGGCCGGAACCGCCGTGGGAAAATCCACGAAGGGCGTCGGGGTATCGGGCGGCGGGGGAACGGGAGTAAAAGTTTCGGTCGGGGACGGTGGGACGGGCGTAAAGGTCGGCGTTGGGGAAGGCGGAATGGAAGTCGGGGTGGCTTGCGGCACAACAGCCTTGGCCTTGATGACAGGACGGCCGTTCCAGTAGTTGCTGGCGACCGAAGGGTTGGGATTGCCGCCGGCGTTGAAGCTCGAGCCGGTAGTAACGGAATAGCTGTAGTTGTTGGCGAAAGCCTGGGTTGGCAAGTTTCCGGAGGGGGAACTGTATTCCTGGGTGAAGCTTCCGCCGCCCACCCCCTGGACCAGGAACCGGATGAAGTGGGAACTGTCCCCGGCCATCTGCTGGAGCTCCAAAATTTCATCGCTGCTCAGGTCCAATCCGCCATTCTGGTGGAAATCGCCGATTTCGACCTCCCGGACGGACTGGATCCGCTCCTGCGCTTCCCGGGCCTGGTCCGGGGTCAGGTTTCCGGATTGGATGGCGCCATTCGCGGTGTTGTCCTGGATCTTGAGGTTGGCCTGCAAGACTGAAATGAAAAGAAGCCGGTCCCCCCGCAACGCGTAATCATAAGACACGTTCCCGTCGAAGGCTTGGGCCCAGGCGTCCCGGCGTTGGAGTGCGTCATCGATGGCCCCGCTGTTTCCGCGGACGAGAAATGCCAGGAACGCGGTCTGGTCGGAGGTCAGGTCGTGGGAAGAGCTGGCGGCGCGGTATTTCAAGGACAGGCGTTTCACCATCTCGTTATTTTCGGTGAGTCCCAGGGCCATGGCGGGCTCCAGGTCGCCGGTTTGCTCGCCTTGGCTGATGCGGGCTTGCTGGACGTCAATTTTCTGCTCGATAAAATAAGCGTTGGGCGTGGAATCGGCGCCTTGGGTAACCACTTCCTCTTTGAGCCCGCAACCGGATTCGGTGAGAGCCAGGAAAGCGGTCGAAAGGAACAGTGTCAGAATCAGAATAGGACGCATGGGATACCCCTCAAAAGCATGCAATAGTTTACTCAAAATATAGACGTGTCGTAAGGATGGAAAGGCCCTCCAAAAGGAAATATGGGTAAGGAGGCGGAATCCAAGCCCCCTCTTTAGTTTCCGGAATCATTCCTGGGGGGATTGCCGTCCCCACCCTGGTTGTCCGAATGGCCATGGTGGCTGGAACCATCCGAATTGTCCGCATTGCCGCCGTTATCCGAGTTTCCGGGATCGTTCTTGGGGGAATTTTCATCCCCGCCCTGGTTGTCCGAATGGCCATGGTGGTTGGAACCATCCGAATCACCCGTATTGCCGCCGTTATCCGGGTTTCCGGGAAGATCACCATGCTTTTTATGGCGGCGGTGATCCGAGAAGTCGGAGTCATCCGAGGGGTTCTGCGAAGGAACGGGGGTGGAGGTGGGAGCCTGGGCTACCGGCTGGGAGGCCGGGGTCGGCAGGGGCGTTGGCGCGGAAACGACCGGTACGGGGGTTGCAGTGGGGGCGGCGGCTAGGGGTTGGGAAGTGGGGGTCGGAACCCATGCGCGATAATGGGTGGGCGCCGACGTCGGAACCGCTGTCGGGGCGGAAACAACGGGGACGGGGGTGGGGGTCGGCACCGCGGCCACCGGCTGGACGGTGGGGGTCGGGTTCCATGCGTGGTAACGGGTGGGCAAAGGCGTGGGGCCGGGAGGGGCGGGAACGGGTGTGGAAGTCGGCGCCGCCTGGTAGGGAACAGGGGTGGGCGCGGAAGCCCGTTGCTTGAAGGGCCTCCCGTCCCAATAACGTCCGTGGGTGGTTTGGCCGCGGTTGGGGTCGTCGGAAGGGGGGGCACCGTTCAGCCAGGAGTTGTCGGTATATTGCTTTTTCTGCCCGCCCCAGCCGCCATATTCGTCGCCCTTCCAGCGCCCATGCTGGCCGCGGGTCCGGAAACGGAGGAGGCGGTCATTGTCCTCCGCCATCTGCCGCAGGCGGCCGATCTGGGTGGGGTTCAAATCCAACCGGCCGTTCGTGTTGTAACAGCCGGCCTCGGAGTTGCGGATGACTTGGATGCGGGTTTTCAGGTCCTGGGCCTGGGCGGGGGTCATCGTTCCCGACTGAAGGGCGTCGTCAATGGAGGCTTGCTGGCGGTCCAGTTGGTAATGCAGGTAGGCGATGGTCATCAGGCGGTCCGAATAGGTGGAGGGGGAGGGAGCCCAGCCGCCACTGAAGGCCTGGGCCCATTGGTCATGCCGCGCGACGGCGTCGTTGATGGCCATGGCGTTGTCGTTGAGGAAGGAATCCAGTATGGCGGCCTGTTGGGGCGTCAGGTCGACCGATTGGCCGCCCTGGTCATGCCAGGCCATCTGGCGGACCATATCGTCGTTTTCCGAGAGCACCTGGGCCATGGGCGGCCAAAGGCTGCCGTTTTGGGCTAAGTTGTTGATTTGGTTGAGTTGGATCTGGACGCGTTGTTCGATGCGGTGGTAGTTGGCATAGGGGTCCTGGACGACTTCCCACTTGATGTTGCATCCCCCCAGGAATAGGAACAGGAATCCAGCCGCAAAGGCACAGGTCAGCGAAGCTCGGAAGGATTTCATCCACTACCTCCAGGATTTGCCAAAGGATAACAACCGCCGCCTTCCCGATTCATGAGACGAATCATACAGGTGTTGGGTTCCGCCGTTCAAATTTTATAATCGGGTTATTTTCCGTTGTTTGTTGGGAAAACGGGGAGCGGGATTTGGAGCGTGGCTAAATCAGGCGCTTCATCGTCCAGTCGAATTTCTTCTTCCCCTGGTCCAAGCACTGTTCAAAGATGGCCTTGGTCCTTAAAAAACCATAGCGTTCGTCGGCGGCCTTGGAGGCATAAGGTTCCTTTTCCACCACTGCCGAAATAAGGAAGCGCGCCTTTGCCGAGGCCAGCTTGGCCAGGTGGTCCACGTAATCGTTTTCGATGGCCAGGTTGCGCCCGAACCGGCCGGCCACTTCGTCCAGGTGTTCATCGTTCAGGATGGCCTGGCAAAGCAGGGCCCAGAGCAGGTTCCTCGCCCGGCGCATATAGGCGTATTTCTTCTCGCCCTTTTCCATGATCTCCCGGATGAGGCGTGTCAGCCGGTAATGGACCTTGTAGCAGAGGATGATTTTTTTGGAATCGGCCCGGAGCCGTTCGGGGCTGAACACCTGGTTGTAATCCTTCTCGTCCTCAAAGACTTCCTGCAGGCGGGACATTTTGTCCAGTTCGCCGTCCGAAGCCAGGAAGGTCTGGGCCAGTTTCAGCATTTCCACGGCCTTGCCTTCCTTGATTTCCATTTCCTCCAGGTCCTCGGCGGTCAGGTTGGAGAAGGCCTTTTCCTGGCGTTCGTAATACAACCCCAGGTCCTCCCGCAATTTGTCCTGCAATTCCAACTGGATCATATCGTTGGCATGCAGGTTCCAGGGCTTGACCGGGTTCTGGCGGTTGTTGTTGATGGCCACTTCCAGAACGAATTCGTTGCGGGCGTCGGTGATGATCTTGCACATGACCCAAAGTTCCTTCAGCGCCTCCTCCTTCTCCTTCAACGCCGGGTCCTCCTTGTGGTCCCTCAAGAACCGGTCCAGGGTGGTGATGCTTTGGGCGCCGTTCAAAAGCCGCGGTTCGGTAAGGATGAAACGGTCTTTTTCCTTGTCGATCTTCTCGGCGAAGAGGGTGACACCGTTATGGTGGAAGGCGAAAACGGCCGGGTCGGATTCCCCATGCAATACCAGCTTTTCCAGGGCTTCGTAGAGGGACCGGTTGGTGGGCGCGTCCTCCGACAGGCTGGCCCGGATGTTGCGCTCGAAAAAGCGGTAGTTCATCTCCTTGAACATGGCGTGCAGGTCCATCAGGCGGGCAAAGCTAACCCACATCACTTCGCCTCCGGGCCCGCCCCGTTCCAGGGTTTGGGCCACCTGCAGGGGATAGCGGTGGGTGACCCTTTGGTGGGCGATGGCCCCCAGCTTCTTGGTTTCGGCGGAAAGGAACTGGAAGACCATCGTGACGGGTTTCCCGAAGAACTGGTCGATCAGGTACTTCTTGCTTTCAAGGTCCTCCCGCAGCTTCTCGTAAACCATGCTGCGCTCGGCCTCCTGGGGGTCGCCGTTGAAGACCAGGTGGATGAAAACCCGCTCGATGGCGCCCTGGTAGTTGAGCATCCGGCCCTTGAGCTGGAGGAAAAACTGTTCTTCCTGCAGGCCCGGGGGAGCCTGGCCGAAGACCCGGTCCATGCCCACTTCCACCAGGCGCTGGAAGGGCACACGGAAAAGGATTTGGGCCTCGGACCAGCGGAACTGGAACAGGTAGAGGTTTTTCAGCTGGGGATCGATGTGGAAGGCGTCCACGCCGTATTCGTTGCGGCCCCAGAAGATCTGTTGGACGGCCTGCTCGCGGGTGGCCTTGAACTCCCTCTCGAGATAAAGGAGGGCAAAGGCGTTGTCGGGGACGACCCCGGGGGTTTCCTGGAAGGAAAGAAGGACGGCGTCAATGTCGGCTTGGGTAATGGTGACCATGGCATCTCCTAACCCAATGGACATTATAACAACGAGCGGGGGGAACGGGAGGAAAGGGGGTTAAATCCTTGGAAAATGGGACTTAAAGTGGAAATGAGATACCCAAATTCCGGAGAATTTGGGTATGAAAGATTGCATCAAGGAGGAACTTCGTTTTGGGCAACCTTTCAATTCTGACGGGTGGCCTGTTGGCGCAACTTTTCGGAAAGCAGGTATTTCATCAGGCGGTCCATATCCTCGCGGTTCAAGGCCAAGATCTTGACGCCGGCGTTGTACATGGTTTTTCCCAACTCGAAGAAAGAACTGGCGCGCATGACTTCGGCCAGGATGGTCACCGACACGTTGTACTGGGGGAGCTGAAGTGAGATTTCCACCTGGTCCCCCTGGTTGAAAGGATGCTCGCCGGACACGGATAAACCGCCTTCCGAGATATCCTTTGTGACGGCATGGTAGGCGTGGAATTTCTGCGCCAAATGGGGAAGCTGGTCGGCGGTGGTCTGGTTGTAGCGGGGTTGCTGGAGGATGCCGTCCTTTTCTTTGGCGTCCAGGATACGGTAGGAAATCTTCAATGTGGCCGCGACGCGTTCATGCCGGCGTTGTTCCATCCAGCCTTTTTGCATAGTCATGACGCTCATAACCTTTCCAGCTCCAAATCCCAAGCTTTCAACCACCCAAGTCTACTCCTCCCTCATCCCTGGGCCAACCCCTTTCGGGGCCCGATTTATAAGGAAATTCACTTGCCTTAGGTAAATCATTTGTTAAGACTGGGGAGACAGGCAAAGCAGGACCCCTTTTTTTGCCATCGCCCGTCCTATCCGAGAACAAGCCATGGATAACCTCAGAACTTACGGCTCTCCCCCCTTTTCCACGGTCCTTTTGCACGGCGGGCCCGGTGTCACCGGTGAAATGGCGCCGGTCGCCCAGGAACTTTCGGCCGGGCGGGGGATCCTGGAACCCTTGCAGACCAAGGATTCGGTCGACGGCCAGGTGGAGGAACTGAAACTGGTGCTGGAGGAAATGGCCTCCAGTCCCGTCGCCTTGGCCGGCTATTCCTGGGGGGCCTGGCTGGGAACCCTCCTGGCCGCAAGGCATCCCTCCCTCGTCCAAAAACTTATCCTCATTTCCAGCGGACCCTTCGAGGAAAAATACGCCGCCCAAGTCATGGAAACGCGGCTCCATCGGTTGAGCAAGAAGGAGCAGGATGACGTGAAATTCCTCATGGCCCGGCCCGAGGACCCCCTGGCCTTCGGCCTGCTGGGGGAACTTTTGTCCAAGGCGGATTTTTACGACCCCCTGCCCATGCGCCCGGAAGGATTGGAACTTCGGCCGGAAATATATAAGAAAGTTTGGAAAGAAGCGGCCGAATTACGCAAGTCGGGAGAGTTATTGAAGGAAGCCCGGTCCATCCAATGCCCGGTGGTGGCCGTCCACGGGGATCACGACCCCCATCCGGCGACGGGCGTCCAAAAACCCCTGTCAGGGGCCATTCATGATTTTCGTCTCATCCTTTTGGAACAATGCGGCCATACCCCTTGGATGGAGAAACGCGCCCGGGATGAATTTTTCAAAGTTTTAACAACGGAACTGCCTTAAAGGTCCTTAAACCGGATCAAGACCGTGAAAGTGCAGTTTTAAACCGCAGCGCAGGTTTACCCCTATTTCTGTCAAACGTTTTAAGACTAAAAATGATTTAGTTTAACGGCTTATCCGCCGGTTTCATCCCGCCCAACCTTTCGTTAAGCCTTCCCCGACAGCTGATTCAGGTTTAGAATTTATTTATCGGAGATCCTGACGGCTTGAAGGCTTGTCTTTCATTTTCTTTTTCCAAAACCCGAAAAAACTACGCTCCTTTTGAAGCGGTCCTCCGCGCATGAAGAGTCAAACTTAATCCTTAACCCGAGGGAGGGAAGGTGCCTATGGGAAACCCCTCAACGCACATCTTGCTTTTGGAAGACAACCCGGGAGACGCAGGCCTCTTGAAGGAAACCCTTGTTTCCGAAAAAAGTTTTCCCTGCCGTTTGGATATTTCCCAACGGCTTTCCGAGGGGCTCAAACGGTTGTCGCAGGAGCCTTTCGACGCCATCGTGCTGGATCTCTACCTCCCCGACTCCTCGGGACTCGAAACCTTGAGCCAGGTCCACCACGCGGCTCCCCATCTTCCCATCGTCGTCCTCACGGGCTTGGGCAGCCCCGAGACGGCCACCGAGGCCCTGCGCGAAGGGGCGGAAGATTTTCTCTCCAAGGACGACTTGAACGGGCCCCTCTTCACCCGCTCCATCCGCTACGCTTTGGAACGGCACAAGCTGCTCACCAGCCTCCGGGAAAAGGAGGAACGCTATTTTCTGGCCGCCGAAGGCGCCAACGACGGCCTTTGGGATTGGGATTTGAAGTCGAACAAGGCCTTCTTTTCCACCCGGTGGAAAGACATGCTGGGCTATTCCGAGGAAGAAGTGGGGGACCACCCCAACGAATGGCTTTTACGCGTCCACCCGCAGGACCTGGAAAAGGTCAGGCGGGACCTGGAAGAGCACCTTTCACACAAGACTCCCCACTATGCCAATGAGCATCGCTTGCGCCATAAGGATGGGCGGTTCCGCTGGGTCTTGAGCCGGGGCCAAGCCACCATCGACCCGGAGGGACGCCCCGCCCGCATCGCCGGATCCTTTACCGACCTCACCCACCACCGGAACCTGGAGCAGCAGCTGGCGCTGCGGGCCTTCTACGATCCCCTGACCGGCCTCCTCAACCGGTCTTTTTTCATCGAGAGCCTGTCCAGGGCCCTTGCCCGGCTCGAACGGAACCCTTCCGAGCTTTTCGCCCTTTTCTTCCTGGATTTGGACCAGTTGAAGTCCGTCAACGACACCATGGGACATTTGGCCGGCGACCAGCTTTTAATCGAGTTCGCCCACAGGCTCCGCAACTGCGTGCGGCCTTCCGACGTAGTGGCCCGGATGGGCGGGGATGAGTTCACGGTCCTCCTGGAAGGCCTCCCGCAAAAGGCCGAAGCGGTCGTCGTCGCCAACCGGATCCTGGATTCCATGCGGGAACCCTTCGTCCTGGACGGAAAAGAAAACACCACCAGTGTCAGCATCGGGATCGCTTTTTCCGGTTGCGGCCGGAGGGATGCGGACGGCTTCCTGGGGGCCGCCGATGCGGCCATGTACCAGGCCAAAACGGGGGGGAAGGCCCGTTACGCCGTCTTCGACGGGGACCATGATCCGGGACGGGCCCGGGAAGGGAACAAGAATGCCCCAAGGTAACCGCGCCGTTCCGGAATATTTCCTCAAGGTGCTGGGGTTGGCTTTCCTCTATTATTTCGCGGCCAAGTGGGGCCTGTTGATGGCGATCGTGCAGCCCAATGCCACGCCTGTCTGGCCGCCCACGGGCATCGCCCTGGCCGCCCTCCTGATCGGGGGGTGGCGCCTCTGGCCCGGTGTTTTCCTGGGGGCCTTCGCGGCCAACCTTTCCACCTCCGGAACGGTTTGGACTTCCCTGGGGATCGCCTTGGGGAACAGCCTGGAAGCCCTGGCCGGTTTTTTCCTGGTGATGCGGTTCGCGGGAGGGCGGCAAGCCCTTGAAAAATCCGCGGACCTTTTCAAGTTTGCCCTCCTGGGCGGATTAGCGGCTCCCCTGGTGAGCGCGACCCTGGGCGTGGGCTGCCTGGCCCTGGCGGGCATGACGGCCGGATCGCCCTTGGGGGATATCTGGATGACCTGGTGGCTGGGCGACGTGGCGGGGGCCCTTCTTTTCGCCCCGCCCATCCTTTTGTGGCCCCGGCAGCCGCAGTGGCGGGTTCACTTAAGACCCCGCCGTGTTCTGGAAGGGGCGGCCTTGGCCGCGCTCATGGTGCTGGCCTGCGGTTTCCTTTACGGGGGCGAAAGCCGACTCTCCAGGGAAAACGCCAATACGGTGTTCCTTTTCTTCCCCTTGCTCCTTTGGGCGGCGGTAAGGTTCGACCCCTTCACCTCCTCGCTCACGGTTCTTTACCTCGGACTGGCCTCCATCCGGGGAACCCTCCTGGGATGGGGCCCCTTCCACGGCACTTCCCTCAACCAATCCCTTCTTTTGCTCCAAACCTTCATGGGCATGACCAGCGTCACCGTATTGGCCCTGGCCCGCGGGGTGGCCGAACGCCACCAGGCGGAGGAAGGCCTCCAGCTTAAGGTGTCGCAGCGCACCCAGGACCTGGCCCGGGTCAACCAGGCACTGGAAAAAAGCGAGAAATATTTCCGCGCGCTTATTGAAAACGCCCTGGACGTCGTGACGATATTGGATGGGGAGGGAACCATTGTTTACGAGAGCCCCTCCATCCAGCGTACCCTGGGCTATGGGGCCGCCGAGCTGAACGGGGTCAACGCCTTCACCCTGGTCCATCCCGAGGACCTGGCCCGGGTCCAAGTGGCTTTCGGGGAGGCCCTGGGGAAACCGGGGAACATCCGGACCGTCAAATACCGGTTCCGTCATAAGGACGGGTCCTGGAGGGTCCTGGAATCCATCGGCACCAACCTCCTTTCGGATGAGGCCATCCGGGGCGTGGTGGTCAATTCCCGCGACATGACTTTGGAAGAACAGGCCCACCAGGCCCTGGAAGAGCGGGAGGAACGGATCCGCCTGCTGGTGGAAAACGTCCAAGACTATGCCATCTTCCTCCTGGACCCGGAGGGCCGCATCGCCAGTTGGAACGTCGGCGCCCAAAGGATCAAGGGGTACGGGGCGGAGGAAGTCATGGGAAGGCATTTTTCCTGTTTTTACACCCCCGAGGACGTCCAAGCGGGAAAACCTGGAAAGCTCCTTCACCAGGCCGTCCAGGAGGGAAGGGTGGAAGACGAAGGCTGGAGGGTACGCAAGGACGGCACGCGTTATTGGGCCGACACCATCCTCACGGCCCTCAAGGATCCCCGGGGCCGCCTGAGGGGATTCGCCAAGATCACCCGGGACATGACCCAACGCAAGCAGATCGAGGAACTGGCGCGCTCCAACCAGGAATTGGAACAATTCGCCTACCTGGCTTCCCACGACCTCCAGGAACCCTTGAGGATGGTCGCCAGCTACGTCCAGCTCCTGGCGCACAAATATGGCAACCGCCTGGATGAGGAGGCCGACACCTATATCCAACAGGCCGTGGACGGGGCCAAGCGCATGCAGGCGCTTATCCACGACCTCCTGGCCTATTCACGGGTCAGCAACCAGAAGAGGTCCTTCGACCGGGTGGATTTCGAGGAAGCGCTGGCCGAAGCCCTGCGGAACCTGGAGGCGGGGGTGCGGGAGGCGGGCGCCCAGATCACCCACGATCCGATGCCCACGGTGGTGGGGGACTACGCCCAATTCCTCCAGCTGTTCCAGAACCTGATCGGGAATTCCCTCAAGTTCAGGGGAAACAAGCCCCCCCTTATCCATGTGGGAGCGGTCCAAAAGGGGCAGGAATGGCTTTTTTCCGTGAAGGACAACGGGATCGGGATCGACCCCCAATATGCGGATAAGATTTTCGAGATTTTCAGGCGGCTTCATACCCGTTCCGAATATCCCGGCACCGGCATCGGGCTGGCCATCTGCCGAAAAGTGGTTTCCCACCACGGCGGGCGTATTTGGGTGGAGTCCAAGGAAGGGGAAGGGGCCAGTTTTTATTGGACCCTCCCGGTTGCGAAAGGAGCATCCCTTGAGCCGAAATCCCTTTGACGACATCCACATCCTGGCCGTGGAGGATAATTTGGGGGATATCCTGCTTTTGACCGAGGCCTTCAAGGAAACCCAGATCCGGGCCAAAATGAAGGTCGTTTCCAACGGGGAGGAGGCGATGGCCTACCTGCAGGGAAGCGAGAAATACGAAGGGGCCCCGGTGCCGGACCTGGTTTTGCTGGACTTGAACCTTCCCCGGATGGACGGCCGGGCCCTTTTGAGGCGCCTTAAAAGCGACCCGGGCCTCAAATCCCTGCCGGTGATCGTGCTGAGTTCCTCCAGCCTGGAAACGGATATCCGCGAGGCTTACGACATGAATGCCAGCTGTTACATCGTCAAGCCCTCCGATTTGGAAGGCTTTTTCAAGGTGGCGAAGAATTTGAAGGAGTTTTGGTTTTCGCAGGTCAGACTGCCGTCCCGCCCCCCGGGCGAAAGATGGCGGGGAAAAGGAGAAGGATAAATGGCACTCAAGCCGAAGATCACAGGGCGGATTTTGGAAATCCTCCACGTTGAGGACAACCTGGGTGACGTGGTGCTTTTGAAACAGGTGCTCAAACAGGCCGGTTTTCCACTCCACTTGAACACCGTCGGCGATTGGGAGGAGGCCCTGCTATTCCTGAAGGGGGAAGGCCGCTTCGCCAGCCGACCCAAGCCGGACGTCCTCCTGCTGGATTTGAACCTCCCGAAGAAGGACGGCATGACGATCCTGGTCGAAATGCGGCAAAATCCGGAGTGGAGGGAACTTCCGGTCATCATCTTCACCAGTTCGGAAAGCGACCTGGACCGGGCTTGGGCGGACCGGTTGAATGTCAGCCATTTTGTCACCAAACCCATGGATCCGGACCAATACGGGGAATTGGTGAAGTATTTAAAGGAATTCTGGATCAAGAGCTTCCGGAACCATCGGTCAACTTAGAAAAACGGCTCCAAACCGGAATAGAACCATTTCAACCGAGTGGGCTTTTGACGTTGTTTTATCCCCGCCTGAGACCCTATGGCCGCATTTCCTCCCTGTAAATTTGATGACCCAGCCCCCGCCAACCGGGATTGAATTTTCCCAGCCCCTAAATGACACCCCCCACTTGAATTCCAAAAAAGCCGGTTTCTAAACTGACTAGGGGAGCTTAACCCCCCGTTAAATCGATTCGCAAAAGCTGCTGCAACAGCCGCAAAAACCATCCGTCAATCAAACCACTCGTTTCCGGCCGGGGACGTCCCGGCGCGGGTTTATTCCGATCACCCATTTCTTAAGGAGGCGGCGATGGACGCAGGAGTCTTGGAACAGGAACTCGACAGCCAAAAATTGATTTTGGCCTTGAACGCCCTCAAGAACGGGGATTTTTCGGTGCGCCTCCCCAACGACTGGACGGGCAAGGCGGGGAAGATCGCCGATACCTTCAACCAGGTGGTGGAGCGCAACCAACGCATGGCCCGGGAGCTGGAGCGGCTGGGCTCGGAAGTGGGTGTGGAAGGCAAGATCGACCAAAGGGCCAACATCGGCGACTTCACCGGTTCCTGGGCCGGGATGGTGTCCTCGGTCAACACCCTGGTGGAGGAACTGGTACGGCCCACCAGCGAGATGTCCCGGGTGGTCGGCGCCGTGGCCAAGGGAGACCTGTCCCAAACCGCCATGCTGGAGGTGGGCGACCGGCCCTTAAAGGGTGAATTCTTCAAGACGGCCCGCACCGTCAACACCATGGTGGACCTGCTCAATTCCTTCACCTCGGAAGTCACCCGCGTGGCCCGCGAAGTGGGAACGGAAGGGAAACTCGGCGGCCAGGCCACGGTCAAGGGCTTGGCGGGCATCTGGAAGGACCTGACGGACAACGTCAATTCCATGGCCAGCAACCTGACCGGCCAGGTGCGTAACATCGCCGAGGTCACCATCGCGGTGGCCAACGGCGACCTTTCCAAGAAGATCACGGTGGACGTGCGCGGGGAGATCCTCCAGCTCAAGGAAACCATCAACACCATGGTGGACCAACTGCGGTCCTTCGCCTCGGAAGTGACCCGCGTGGCCCGCGAAGTGGGCACGGAGGGCAAACTGGGCGGCCAGGCCGTGGTGCCCGGCGTTGCCGGAACCTGGAAGGACCTGACGGACAACGTCAATTCCATGGCCGGAAACCTGACCGGCCAGGTGCGTAATATCGCCGAGGTCACGACGGCCGTGGCCCGGGGCGACCTGTCCCGAAAGATCACGGTGGACGTGCGCGGGGAAATCCTCCAGCTCAAGGAAACCATCAACACCATGGTGGACCAGCTCAACAGCTTCGCCGGGGAAGTGACCCGCGTGGCCCGCGAGGTGGGTACGGAGGGAAAACTGGGCGGCCAGGCGGCGGTGCCCGGGGTGGGCGGGACCTGGAAGGACCTGACCGACAGCGTCAATATCATGGCCGGGAACCTGACCGGCCAGGTGCGTAACATCGCCGAGGTCACCATCGCGGTGGCCAACGGCGACCTTTCCAAGAAGATCACCGCCGACGTGCGCGGGGAAATCCTCCAGCTCAAGGAAACCATCAACACCATGGTGGACCAACTGCGGTCCTTCGCCTCGGAAGTGACCCGCGTGGCCCGCGA